>JBLHNH010000016.1:0-32070 GCA_047622645.1 Flavobacterium sp. | reverse complement strand
TAGCATGGATTATCTCTTTTTCCAATATAAGTAATGTCTGATACCCAGACTTGTTCTGGACGCTTAATTTCCAAATCTAAAATTTGATTTTGATGTTTTCTAAAACGATGATGTGAATTAGTTGTTATATGATAAGAACGTCTTGGCGATATATCACAATCACAGGTATATATACGGGGAACATGCACCCAAAACAAACCTCAAACAACTAAGGCTAAAAACGTACTTTGTCAGGTAACTGGTTTTAATATTTCAATGCAAAAAGATAGCAGTATTTTATTAAGTCATACAGGTTTAAAATACTATTACAAAACAGACCGTAAAGTATTCGAGCAAATGAAAAGAACACATATAACTAAACAATGGATTAAGTCAGATTTTGAAACCCAAATAAAAGAGATTACGCACAATATTAGAATTATTAAGAGCAACCAAAACAACAAACAAAACAGGATTTACCAACCTCAACAGGTTAATTTATTGTCTACTTTAAATATTTGAAATATCACTATGAACGTATTGCAACATTCACAAAAACAATGTTACTTTGTAATATAAGTAACATTATTTTTTATAAATTAAAAAACGAAACTGAATGAATATTTTAAAACCAAAACAACTTGTAATAACCACAATGCTTCTCCTCTTTTTAAGTACTGTCGCATTTAGTCAAAAAATTGAACCAAAAAAAAGAATAACGGAGCCAGACCATACAATTACTTCTAAGATATTGGGAAGAGATTATAACTTGTACATTTCTTTTCCTAAAAATTATTCGACAAAAGACACAATTTCATATCCAGTTTTCTATGTTTTAGACGGTGAGTGGGTCTTTCCCATAATCAGAGGAACAAGAGCAATTTTGGATTCGGAAAAAGAACTAGAAGACCTAATCATTGTGACTATTAGTGCTGCCGATTTTAATTTTAGATATCAAGACTATACGACATCTGTATCTACTTCTACAGATGAAAAAGTAAATAAAAGAAGTGATATACCCAAAGGTGGGCTTATATCTGGAGGAGCAAGTAAGTTCCTTGCGTCTATGAAAACCGAAATAGTTCCATTCGTAGATAAGAATTACAAAACTAATTCCGATAGAGGTATTTTCGGTCACTCATTTGGCGGGCTGTTTACAGCTTATTGTTTGGTAAATTCAGATGGCTATTTTACTCGATTTGGCATCAGTAGTCCTGCACTTTGGTGGGACAATGAGAAGTTACTAAACCAAGCAGTTACTCAATTCAGGGAAAATAAAACTTGGGAAATACCGCAAACTAAAGTTTTTATTTCTGTTGGAGATAAGGAACACTCTGGCATAGTACCAACGATGGTCAAGTACAGTAGCCATCTTGAGCAAAGTGATTACGATAATGTAGATTTGAAGTGGCAAATATTTGAAGGAGAATCACATAATTCTATGTGGTCCGCTAACGTAAGTAAAACTTTATCTATTTTGTATGGTAAAAAAGTAGTGAATGATTAACTAAAATTCAAAAACCCTTCAGGATTTAGAAAAAAAACCCAAGAATTATTAAATTAATAAACACCCCCAAAAACAAATAACCCTCTAAAAGAGTAACCTAAACAGTTGCTCTTTTTTTATATGTTAATTCTGTCAAGGTATTTATCAATTCTAATATTCCACATACCAACAAACTAGCGTTATCAAATTAACCAACTACAAAAGGAATTTAATAAATAATCGGACTCGATTTTTTTCGATTACGCACCCTATACGCGCGTGCACAACACTAAACCATATCGCATTATCTGTAATATAATATATTGCAATATTCTACTATCTGAGGCGCGTGTAAAAAATGACTTAGCGCGCGCGTAAACCCCAAAAACATTTTACACTAACTGTGGTATAATATTACAATATCTAGCTATCTTAAATGCGTGTAAACAATCATTAATGAATACTTTTTTCAATCCTTAAGTCTAACATAACTTTTAACATTGATACTCATATCCGGCTACCTGACGTGCGCGTATGGAATTACAAACGTTGTACGAGCATACACAAAACAAAATCGAACCAATGCGCGCGCGTAGAAACAATTGATTGATTTATATTGATTATATCCCTTGACGCGCGTGTAAAAATCAATCCTTTTCTAAAGTAGACCGTAATAGACAAATCAGACAGAAATATTTAATTAATTAATCTTTATTAATTTCTGATTAATCAAGTTTTTTCTAAAGACTCTATATAACTTTAATCAATTAATATTTTAATTAATTCAGTTAACTGATTTATACTGATAAAAAGGGGGATTTTTAAAATGGTTTGGTAAGTTGTAAAAAGCAAAAACGCAATCCCTTATATACAAGTAGATTGCGTTTTTTAAAAGTGACCTCGGCAGGATTCGAACCTGCAACCCTCAGAGCCGAAATCTGATATTCTATCCAGTTGAACTACGAAGCCGAAATGATATAAGATTGGTGATTAATGATTGTTGATTTTAGGAATGACAAACCTACAACCTATAACTTACAAACTACAACCCTTTTTATACTAATAACTTCTTAACAACTGTTGAAATCGTTTTTCCGTCTGAGTTTCCTCCTAATTGTTTTGAAGCCATTCCCATTACTTGTCCCATTGATGCCATACCAGAGAAATTACCCTCTGCAATTATTTTTGCTACAGCTGCTTCAACTTCTGCTTCTGACATTTGTGCTGGCAAGAATTTTTCGATTACAGCTATTTGAGCTAATTCTGGCTCAGCTAAATCGTTTCTGTTTTGTTCTGCAAAAATTGCAGCACTGTCTTTGCGTTGTTTTACTAATTTCTGTAAAATCTTAATTTCGTCTTCTTCTGAAAGTCCTTCTGCCGAACCTGAAGTTTGTGCTAATAATATTTCTGATTTTACGGCTCTTAATGCCTCTAATGCAACAGTATCTTTTGCTCTCATAGCATCTTTCATACTGTCCATAATTTTTGTAGATAAACTCATTTGTTTTTATTTTTATTAATTAATCTGTCTCATTTTTTGGAATGAGAACAGGTTCTTTGATTTTTACTATGTTATTTTAAATATGTTGACTAAGGCCGAAAGGCAATAAAATATGAAATTCTCTTAATCTCCAAATTGCCCTTTCTCTATTCTCTAAAATACCCCAGATTGCAATGAAAAGCCTTTTTGTGACTTGTTTGCTTTTTTATTGTGAAAAAAGAGCGACTTTATGAAGCTCCTTTTTTTGCTTAGAAAAAACAAATAAATGCAAAAAGCTTGTAATGGAAAGCTGGAAAAAGGTACTTATAAAAAACAATGCAAATGTAATTAAAAAAACCCGTATCGTTAAATTGAAACGACACGAGTCTTCTTAAGGTTAAGTTTACGGAGCATTAGTCTACATTATCATGCAAATAAGAATTGTTAGAACGCAATTGGGGATCGTCGTTACTATCAGTTCCTAGAGACATTCTAGACTTATTATTGTTTAATTCTGGTGATTCTAAATCTACACCCATTCTTTTGTATGCTGGTTGTCTTTCGATTTCGTCTATACGAGAATTTGTATTGAATTTGTAATTGAATTCTTTCATTTTACGTTTGCGTTCTTCTGTGCGAAGACGTAAAGTTTCTTCAATAGTTAACTCTGTTATATCTCTGTTTTCTAGACTTGAAATTGATTCGTCTGTACCGTTAGCTTCAACAGTATTTAATTTAATATCTAGTTCTGGATTTATTGGTTCTGAAACTTGTGATGGTTTTGCAGACAATAATTCGTTTTCTTTTTCTAAATATTCTTCTAATGAATGTTTAATGATTCCGTTTTTATCGACTTCTGTAACAGGAATAAATTCAACGTGCTCATTCACTACAATATCTTTTGCATCATCAGTAAGGTTAAAAACAATTTGATTTTCATTTACTTCTTTTCTATCATCAAACATGTCTAAAGAAAAAAGCAAGTCGTCTTCTTTCGCTTTTACAAATTCTGGATCAACCACTTCGATTTCTCTGATTGGTTTTGGCATTGATGTAATTTCGAAAACTGGTTCTCCTTTAACTTGAGGAGCAATAATATCGAAAGTTACGTTGATATTTTTTAAGGCTTCTGTTGTTAAAATTAACTCGTTTTCTTGAGAAACAATTGTATTAAATTCTTCTTTTGCTTCTTCTAAAGTGAAAATAATTTTCCCTTCTTCTTTTTCTGAAACTACAGATTCTTCTTGTGTCGTAATTGATGAAGTTGACTCAGCTTTAATTGTATTTACTACTTCTGCTTCAACTCCTAAATTAAAATTTGTCTTATCAAGTAGATTTTTAACGACTTTTTGTTCGTCGCCTAATGAATGTATAATTCTATTTGGTTCTGTGTTTACAATTTCGTGTTGTTGTTCTGCGTTAAAACCTGTTGCAATAATTGTTACTGAAACTGAATCTTCTAAAGTATCATCTTCACCAACTCCCATAATAATATTAGCACTGTTACCTGCTTCTGTTTGAATGAAGTCATTGATTTCTCCGATTTCATCAATAGTAATTTCTTGCGAACCTGAAACGATTAACAACAATACATTTTTAGCACCTGTAATTTTGTTATCATTTAACAACGGTGAGTCTAATGCACTTTTGATTGCAATTTTTGCTCTATCATCTCCAGAAGCCACTGCAGAACCCATAATAGCTGTACCGCTATTAGAAAGTACTGTTTTAGCATCTTTAAGGTCAATATTTTGTGTGTAGTGATGTGTAATTACTTCGGCGATTCCTCTTGAAGCAGTTGCTAAAACTTCATCTGCTTTTGAGAATCCAGCTTTAAAACCTAAATTACCATATACTTCTCTTAATTTATTGTTATTGATTACAATAAGCGAATCCACTTGTTTACGCAATCTTTCGACTCCTTGTAAAGCTTGTTCTTGGCGCACTTTTCCTTCAAATTGGAAAGGAATCGTAACAATACCTACTGTAAGAATATCTCTTTCTTTGGCTAATTGAGCAATAACTGGTGCAGCACCTGTTCCGGTTCCACCACCCATTCCAGCAGTGATGAAAATCATTTTTGTGTTAGTATCTAACATTTTCTCGATTTCATCTATGCTTTCAATAGCAGATTGCTGTCCTACTTCTGGATTTGCTCCAGCACCAAGACCTTCTGTTAGATGTACACCTAACTGAATTTTATTAGGCACAGGACTATTAGCTAGTGCTTGAGCATCTGTATTACAAATGATAAAGTCTACTCCTTTTATTCCTTGCTTAAACATGTGATTGATTGCGTTGCTACCACCGCCACCAACACCAATTACTTTAATTACGTTCGATTGATTTTTAGGCAAATCAAACGAGATGTTTCCAAATTCTGATTCGTTGCTCATGTTTTTGGGGTTTTTATATATTCTTATTATATCCTTTAGCAACAATTTTCATTGCTTACTGTAATCTTTCTACTCTGCGTTGTCTAAAAATTCTTTGATTTTTTCGATGTATTTATCAAAGAATGATTTTTTTACTTTTACTTCTGTGCTCTCTGAATCGTTGTCTGACGTAACCAATTCATTGTCTAAAAACTCTTCTTGAACAAGTATTTCAGGTTCTTTAACAACTTCTTGTTTTTTCATTTCTACTAATGGTGTAGCGCTTTTGGTATTATTTCTAATACTATTCATTACTAAACCAACAGCCGTTGCGTATAATGGGCTTGAAATTTCTTCGTCAGAATCTCCAGCTAAATGTTCGTTTGGATAACCAATACGAGTGTCCATTCCGGTTATATATTCTACTAATTGTTTGATATGCTTTAATTCGGCACCACCACCAGTTAAAACAATACCAGCAATTAATTTTTTCTTGTTGTCTTCGTGACCATATTCTTTAATTTCGGCATAAACTTGTTCAATAATTTCCACTACTCTAGCGTGAATAATTTTTGATAAGTTTTTAAGTGAAATCTCTTTAGGTTCACGACCTCTTAATCCTGGAATAGAAACAATTTCGTTGTCTTTATTTTCTCCTGGCCAAGCTGAACCAAATTTTACTTTTAGTAATTCGGCTTGTTTTTCAATGATTGAACAACCTTCTTTAATATCTTCTGTAATCACATTTCCTCCAAAAGGAATTACAGCTGTATGACGAATGATTCCGTCTTTAAAAATAGCTAAATCTGTTGTTCCACCACCTATATCTATTAAAGCGACACCTGCTTCTTTTTCTTCTTGACTTAAAACTGCATCTGCTGATGCCAATGGCTCTAAGGTTAATCCGGACAAATCTAATCCAGCGCTTTTGATGCATCTTCCTACATTTCTAATGGAAGCTGCTTGACCAACAACAACGTGAAAACTAGATTCTACTCTTGAACCATACATTCCTATTGGCTCTTTTATTTCGGCTTGACCGTCAATTTTAAATTCTTGTGGCAAAACATGAATAATTTCTTCTCCAGGTAACATAGCCAATTTATGTACTTGACTAATTAATTGCTCAATATCTGTGTCTCCAATTACCTCTTCGGCATTTGGTCTACTAATGTAATCACTATGTTGAATACTGCGTATGTGTTGACCTGCAATTCCAACTACAACATCATTAATTTTGTAGTCTGAGTTTGCTTCTGCTTCTTGTATAGCTTGTTGAATAGACTGAATAGTTTGCGTGATGTTATTTACCACACCACGATGTACACCTAAACTTTTTGACTTTCCTATTCCTAGAATCTCAAGCTTACCGTATTCATTTTGGCGACCAATCATTGCAACAATTTTTGTTGTTCCGATGTCTAATCCTACTGCTATGTTATCTTTTTCCATACTCAAATTATTTAGTACAAATTACCTGTTCTGTAAAAATCAAATTGACTGATTTATAACTTTTAATCAATATATCTTTTGTAGCGTGTTGTAAAAACGCTTTGTAATTTTTGAATTTGATTTCCATATTGATTTCCGTTCCAAAAATCACTTTATAGTTGTAATCTCTTACAGAAAAAATAATATTTCCTTTCTGTGATTTTTTAATATCAACTATATTATGTTTTAGCATTTCGTCATTTTCAATAAAATCAAAAAGACTAACTAGCTTTTTTACCTCATTAGCATTAATCACACCATAATAAACAGGCACTCTTGGTGTAAAATTTTCTGACAAAGGAACTTTATCACCTTTATTATCTAAATAGTAAGAACCATTTTCGTTAAAAACTCTAATTATAGGTTTTTTTTGTTTTATTTTAGCGTTAAGAAACCCATCAATGGAACAAAAAACCTGAGAGTTATCAACGTATTTATTGGCATTCAATAAACTTTCTAGCTCCTTCAAATTTACCTTTTCTTTTTTTACTTTTGAAGCACCTTGAAAATTTTGTATTAACAAGTTATTAACCATTGTTTCGTTTAAAAACGGATAATCATCTGCATTGAAAGCAATATTTAACTTCTGTATTTTTCGCTCTTGGTTTTTGATTCCAGAGAAAGAATACAAGAAAATCATTAGTGCTACTATGAGGACTAAACGTATAGTATTCCAATTAAATTTTTTCACTTAAAGTCTTTTTTATTTCTGAAACCATTTCCCCTAAATCACCTGCTCCAATAGTTACAAAAACCGTTGCATCTGATTTAATTAATTCATTCTTTATATCTTGCTTTTGAACCAATAGCTTATTGTTGTTCTCTATTTTATTCAATAACCAACCCGAAGTAACACCCTCTAAAGGCAATTCGCGTGCCGGATAAATTTCCATTAGTAAAACTTCGTCAAACTTTGATAAACTTTTGGCAAAATCATCTGCAAAATCTTTTGTTCTACTAAATAAATGTGGTTGAAAAATGGCACATACTTTTTGGTTTGGAAACAACTCTTTAACTGCTTGATGTACTGCATTTATTTCTGTCGGATGATGTGCATAATCATCAATATATGTTAATTTCTCTTCTCTAATTTGAAAAGAAAAACGTCTTCTAATTCCTTTGAAAGTAGCTAAAGCTTTTTTGATTTTTTCAGTTTCAACACCATATCTTTTCGCCATTGACAAAGCCATTAAAGCATTAGACAAATTATGATGTCCGGGCAAGCCAAATTGAATGTTTTCAATTAATTCATTTTCAAACTTAGCATCAAATACATAATACCCATTTTCGATTTTTATGTTTTGTGCTATTATTTTAGCATCATCGTCAATTCCAACTGAAACACCATCAAGAACCAAACCATTTGCATAAAACAAATTGGATTTATCTTTAACTTTATCCGCAAATTCTCTAAAACTTTCTTCAATAGCAGAAGCATCGCCATAAATATCTAAATGATCTGCGTCCATAGAAGTGATACAAGCAATATTTGGATGAAGATGTAAAAAAGATCTATCAAATTCATCGGCTTCAACAACTGTTATAGTTTTTCCATTTCCGACAAGATTTGAATTGTAATTTTCTACAATTCCACCTAAAAACGAAGTCACATCTAAGCCACTATCAAATAAAATATGAGCTAAAATACTTGATGTAGTAGTTTTTCCGTGAGTTCCTGCAACAGCGAAACAAAAAGTGTCTTTTGTGATTAGTCCAAGAACTTCAGCACGTTTTTTAACTGTATAATCTCTTTCGTTGAAATAATTCCATTCAGAATGCAAAACAGGTACAGCTGGTGTAATTACAACCAACGTATTTTCTACATAAAAATCTTTTGGAATTAAATCGATGTTATCTTCAAAATGAACCTCAATACCTTCTTGTTGTAATTCTTTTGTTAATTGCGTTTGTGTTTTATCATAACCCGTAACATTTTTTCCAATATTTTTAAAATAGCGAGCCAAGGCACTCATTCCGATGCCTCCGATACCTATGAAATAGATGTTTTGTATTTGGTTTATGTTCATTTTTAATGTAAATTTCAATCTTAAAAAAATTGATTTTGGTATTGATTCTTGTTATTTAATTAGTTTAATAATTTCTTCAACTATATCTTTTGTTGCGTTTGGTAAGGCTAAATTTTTTATGTTTAGACTTAATTCTTTTTGTTTTTCTTTATCTGAAATTAATTCTTTAAAAACCTTTTCGAACTCTTTGTCTAAATTGGGTTCTTTAATTAAGATAGCTCCGTTTTTGTCACAAATTGCATTTGCGTTTTTGGTTTGATGATCTTCTGCTACGTTTGGTGACGGAATAAATATTGTTGGTTTTCCTATGATGCATAATTCGGAAACGGATGATGCACCTGAACGTGAAATTATCAAATCTGCTGCTGCATAAGCTAAATCCATTCTATCAATAAATGAAAGTACTTGAACATTTGTAATACTAAAATTTTGATATTGCTCCTGATACAATTTTCCACATTGCCAGATAATTTGAACATCACACTCTAAAAGGAAATCTAACTCTTTTGCTATTAATTGATTTATTCTTCTTGCGCCTAAACTTCCTCCTAAAACCAATAGCGTCTTTTTTGTTTTATCTATATTGAAGTAAGTTGTTGCTTCTTCTCTTTTATTTTCTACTGAAATTAAATCTTGACGAACAGGATTTCCAGTTAATTTGATTTTCTCTTTCGGAAAAAAACGTTCTAAATTTTCATAAGCTACACAAATTGAATTTGCATTTTTAGCCAACAACTTATTCGTAATTCCGGGAAAAGAATTTTGTTCTTGAACAACTGTTGGAATATTTAAAATAGTAGCCATTTTTAGCACAGCACCAGAAGCAAAACCTCCAGTTCCAATAACCACATTTGGTTTAAATTTTTTTAAAATTAAATATGAATTCCATAAACTAAACGTCAATTTAAAAGGAAACATAGCATTTCTTAAAGTCAGCTTTCGCTGTAAACCAGCAATCCAAAGACCTTTTATTTTATAACCTGCTTGAGGCACTTTTTGCATTTCCATTTTATCTTTTGCCCCTACGAAAAGAAACTCAGCATCTGGAAAATTATTTTTTAATTCATTTGCAATAGCGATTGCAGGATAGATATGCCCACCTGTTCCGCCCCCACTTATTATGAACTTATTGATACTCATTATTATTGATTTAATACGGGTTCTAAAGGATTTTTACTTGATTCTTCCTTTGCCTCTTTTTCTTCATCTTCTAACTGAATTTCTTTATCTATGATTCTTTGTAAAGCTTCATTTCGTTTTTCAGATTCTAGTAAATCAGCCGCAACTTCTTCATCTTTTTTACTCACACTTAAGATAACTCCAATAGCAGCACAAGTCATCCAAATAGAAGTTCCTCCACTACTTATTAAGGGTAGAGTTTGCCCAGTTACAGGTAAAAGCTCAACCGCAACTCCCATGTTAATTAAGGCTTGAAATATTATTGGAAATCCCAGACCTATAATTAATAATTTACCATAAAAGGATGAAGCTTTATGTGCACAAACAATAAATCTAAAGAACAATAACATATAAACGAACAATATGCCTAGTCCGCCAATAAGTCCATATTCTTCCACAATAATTGCATAAATAAAATCAGAAGATGATTGGGGTAAAAAGTTTTTCTGAACACTTTTACCTGGACCAAGTCCATAAATTCTTCCTGAAGCAATTGCAATTTTTGCTTTATCAATTTGGTAATTATCTTCATCTGTTTTGTTACTTGAAAATCGTTCAATTCTGTTTTCCCATGTTTTAACACGATTTGGCATAGCGTCTGGAAATGCTTTTGCCATTACTATAAACAAGGTCAATATCACTATTCCTGTACCAATAATTGCTACTAGATATTTTAAAGGATACTCTCCAATAAAAACCAACATACAAACCATTGCAAAAATTAATGCTGTAGTTGAAAAGTTGGCTGGTAAAATTAAAATCAGCACCAAAAAAACAGGCATCCATAGTTCAATCAATGATGATTTGAAAGTAAATTCCTTTTCTTTAATTTTTGCTAAATACTTTGCCACGTAAACCATTAGTACTATAAATGCTAATGATGACGTTTGAAAACTCAATCCTACAAAAGGAATACTTATCCAACGACTTGCATTTGCTCCACCAATAATTGTTCCTTGAAACATAGTGTAAATTAACAAAACAATCACTAAAGGCATCAATAACATTGATAAGGCTTTAGTATAGTGATAAGGCATTTTATGGACAAAATAAATAATACAAAAACCAAGAAACAAATGACCTAAATGTTTTACTAAATAACCCAAAGTAGAGCCTTTACCTATTACATAGACAAGATTTGTACTTGCGCTATAAACAGGCATGAATGAAATAAGAGCTAGTAGAAAAACTAATGCCCAAATTCCTTTGTCTCCTTTTAAGTTTTTAATAAATTCATTCATTATAGTCCTCTTACTGCACTTTTAAATTTGTTTCCTCTATCTTCATAATTTTCAAATAAATCAAAACTGGCACATGATGGTGACAACAAAACTACATCGCCTCTTTCTGCAATTTTTTGGGCCACTTTTACGGCTTGTTCCATCGAACTAGTTTCAACCATAATGTCAACAATATTATTGAAAGAATCGATAATTTTTTTATTATCAACTCCTAAACAAATGATAGCTTTTACTTTTTCATTCACTAAAGCTGTTAACTCAGAATAGTCGTTTCCTTTATCAACTCCACCTACAATCCATACTGTTGGTGCTTCCATACTTTCTAGGGCAAAAAAGGTGGCATTAACGTTTGTAGCTTTAGAATCGTTGATGTACTGAACATTTTCAATCTTTAGTACTTTTTCTAAGCGATGTTCTACTCCTTGGAAATTTGACAAACTCTCTCTGATTGTTTGTTTCCTAATGTTCATTAACTGTGCAATAGTTGTAGCAGCCATTGCATTCTTAACATTATGCATTCCGTCTAGTGATAAATTTGTTGTTGGCATATTTATTTGTTTGTTGTTTGTAATATTATAAAGAGTTTTGTTTTCTAAATAGCTTCCTTCTTCTACTTTATGTTTTAATGAAAAAGGTAATTTTTTGGCTTTTATTTTATTATTCTTTAGCCATACTGAAATAGCTTCATCATCATCGTCATATATTAAATAATCGTCTTCAGTTTGGTTTAGAGTCACTCTGAATTTTGACTCAATATATAATCCGTAATCATAATTATATCTATCTAAATGATCTGGACTTATGTTTGTTATAACAGCTATATGTGGTTTGTAAGTAACAATTCCGTCTAACTGAAAACTGCTTAATTCTAATACATACACATCTACTTTATCTTCTGCTACTTGCCAAGCAAAACTTTTACCTATATTTCCCGCTAAGCCAACATTTAAACCCCCTTGTTTTAATAAATGATAGGTTAATAATGTTGTTGTTGTTTTTCCATTACTTCCTGTAATACCTATTGTAATTGCATCTGTGTATTGATAAGCAAATTCAATTTCTGAAATAACTGGAATACCTTTTTCTATAAGCTTTTTAACTATTGGCGCTTTTTCAGGAATACCTGGACTTTTCATAACAATGTCTGCATTCAGAATTAATTCTTCTGTGTGCTTTTCATCTTCCCAATTAATTTTATTTAGGCCAAGGACTTCTTTGTAGTTGCTTTTTATTTTTCCGAAATCAGATACAAAAACATCATATCCTTTTTTCTTTCCAAGAATTGCTGTTCCCACTCCACTTTCTCCGCCACCAAGTATTACAAGTCTTTTCATGTTATCTTAGTTTTAAGGTTACAATTGCTAGAATAGATAGCATAATAGCAACAATCCAAAAACGAGTTACGATTTTACTTTCGTGATATCCCTTTTTTTGATAATGATGATGCAAAGGAGACATAAGGAAAACTCTTTTTCCTTCACCAAATCGTTTTTTAGTGTATTTGAAATAACTAACCTGTATGATTACTGATAAATTTTCAGCAAAAAAGATGGCACATAAAATAGGTAGCAATAATTCTTTTCTAGCAGAAATAGCTAAAACCGCTATGATTCCGCCAATAGTTAAACTTCCTGTATCACCCATAAAAACAGAAGCTGGATAAGAGTTATACCATAAAAAGCCGATTAACGCTCCAATAAATGAAGCTATGTAAACAGTCATCTCACCCGAATTTGGGATATACATTATGTTTAAATAATCTGACAAAATGATATTACCAGAAACGAATGTAAAAATCCCTAATGCCATAACTGATATGGCAGATGTACCAGCTGCGAGACCATCAATTCCGTCAGTAAGATTTGCTCCGTTTGAAACCGCAGTTATAATAAAAATAACAACTGGAATAAAGATTATCCAAGCCCAATTTTCGTAACCATCACCCATGAAACTCAACACTTCTGCATAATCAAACTCATTGTTTTTAAAAAAAGGAATAGTTGTAGCTGTAGATTTTTCTTCCAACATTGATTTTAAAGCAGTATTTGAAGCAGTAATTCTAGTTTCTGCAGTATCTTTTCTTACGGTTACCCCTTCATTGAAATACAAAACACTTCCTACAATTAATCCTAAACCAACTTGACCAATTACTTTAAATTTACCTTGTAAACCTTTTTTGTCTTTTTTAAAGATTTTTATATAATCATCTATGAATCCAATCGTTCCCATCCAAAGTGTGGTAACAATTAATAGAACTACGTAAATATTATCTAATTTGGCTAATAATAAAACAGGAATTAATGTAGCTAATATGATTATGATTCCACCCATTGTTGGTGTACCAGCTTTTTCTTTTTGTCCTTCTAATCCAAGTTCTCTAACTGTTTCACCTACTTGTTGATTGCGTAAAAAGTTGATTATTCTTTTACCAAAAACTGTAGAAATAAGTAATGATAAAATTATAGCTAATGCAGAACGAAAAGTTATATATTGAAATAAACCCGCTCCTGGAATATCAAAGTTGTTTTCTAAATATTGGAACAAATAATATAACATACTCTATTTGTTTAGTTGGGTTAATAATTCTGTTACTATTTTTAAATCATCAAAATCAGTTCTAACACCATTTATTTCTTGGTAATTTTCGTGACCTTTTCCTGCAATTAAGATTATATCGTTTTCATTTGCCATCATACAAGCCGATTTTATAGCTTGTCTTCTATCTACAATCGAAATTGTTTTTTTTAAATTCTGAGGATCAACACCTCTTTCCATGTCTTCGACAATTGTTTCAGGAACTTCTGTTCTTGGATTATCTGAAGTAAAAATGACTTTATCACTAATTCTAGAAGCGACTTCTGCCATAATTGGTCGTTTAGTTTTATCTCTATCTCCACCACAACCCACAACCGTAATTAATTGTTCTTTTTTAGTTCTTATTTCTGAAATGGTTTGCAAAACATTTTCAAGTGCATCTGGCGTGTGCGCATAATCAACGATTGCTGTAATTTTTAATTTTGATATGATAAACTGAAATCTTCCTGCTACACTTACCAATTCACTTAACAAGCGTAATGCTTCAATTTTTTCTATCCCTAATTCAATAGCTACTCCATAAATAGCTAACATATTATATGCATTAAAGTTTCCGATAAGTTTTACCCAAACTTCGTTGTCATTTATTTTTAACAATAAACCTGTTAATTGACTTTCTAATATTTGTGCTTTATAATCTGCATAAGACTTTAGAGCATAAGACAATTTTCTAGCTTTTGTGTTCTGAAGCATTACACTTCCGTTTTTATCATCAACATTTGTTAAAGCAAAAGCACTTGTAGACAAACCGTCAAAAAAAGCTTTTTTAACATCTCTATATTCCGCAAATGAAGTGTGATAATCTAAATGATCGTGTGATAAATTAGTAAAAACGCCACCTTCAAATTGCAATCCTTCTGTACGTTTTTGGTGAATTCCGTGTGAGCTTACTTCCATAAAACAAAACTCACAACCTTCGTTAACCATTTCGTTTAGGTAATGATTGATTGTTAGTGAATCTGGAGTTGTATGCGTTGCTTTGTATTCGTGCTCATCTACAAGGATTTTTACGGTTGAAAGTAATCCAACTTTGTAACCAGCTTTTTTAAATAATTGATATAATAATGAAGCAACTGTTGTTTTTCCGTTTGTTCCTGTAATTCCGACTAATCTTAATTGTGAAGAAGGGTTTTCGTAGAAATTATTCGCTAAAAAAGCTAACGCTTCATTCGTGTTTTTTACTTGAATGTAAGTCACACCATTAATAATTCTTTCAGGAAACGCTTCACAAACTACTGCGATTGCTCCTTGATTAACTGCTTTTTCAATAAAATTATGTCCATCAGAAACTGAACCTCTTATAGCTACAAATACATCATTCAAAGAGATTTTTCTTGAATCAAAATCTATTGAATTTATAGCAACATCTGTTGACCCTTTTACGGCTTCAATGGCTACTTTGTATAATATGTCTTTTAAAATTTTCACGATAATTCTAATGTTATAACTTGATTTTTATTGAATCTTTGACCTTTATCTATTGATTGTCTTACTACTTTTCCTCTTCCGGTTACTTTAACTTTTAAACCAAGATTTTCCAAAAGAACAATAGCATCCATAACAGGCATACCTTTTACATTTGGCATTATATGCTCACTTGTTTTTATATCATATAATTTGTTATATGACTTTTCTTGACTTGGTATTTTATTATCTAATTGCTTAACTTCATTTGTTGAAGGAGCATCTGTATATATTTTTTGTGCTATACGTTTAAAAACCGGCCCAGCAACATCAGCACCATAATAACCTGCTTCTACATTTGGTTTGTGTACTACTACAATGCAAGAATATTTTGGTTTATCAGCAGGAAAATACCCGACAAAAGAGGAAGCATAATAAAGTTTTGATTTATCTCTATAATTCATTTGAACGGTACCTGTTTTACCAGCCATCGAAAAGTTTGGCGAATACAATTTTGAACCTGTTCCTTCTTTAACGACATTCGACAAAATCGCTCTTACTTTTTTAAGGGTTTCATCAGAACATATTTTCTCATTAATCACTTCTGTTTCAAATTTTTGAATTGACTTATTCCATTCTTTAATTTCCTTTACAAAAAATGGTTTTATCATCTTTCCATCATTTGCTACAGCGTTGTAAAGTGCTAAAGTTTGTAATGGAGTTACAGAAACACCATAACCGTAGGCCATCCATGGCAAAGCAATTCCAGACCAATCTTTTGTCCCTGGTTGTGGTATTTTTGGTATTCCTTCTCCAATGAACTGCAACCCTAAAGGTTTGTTTAAACCATAACTATTAATCCTATTTACAAATTCGCTTGGATTATTTTTATAATTTTCATAAACTGCTTGTACTAAAACTGTATTTGATGAAACTTCAAAACCTCTAGCTAAAGATATTTTTCCATAACCACCTTTGTGAGAGTCACGAACTGCTTTTCCGTAGTACTTTACAACTCCACCTTGTGTGTCATATACTTTGCTTGTGTCTACTTTTTTATCATCCAATAAGGCAATTAAATCCATCAACTTAAATGTAGAACCAGGTTCTGTAGATTCGGCAACTGCGTAATTTTGAGTTTCATAATAAGTTCCGTCTTGGTCTTTTCCTAGGTTTGAAATTGCTCTTACTTCACCTGTTTTTGTTTCCATTACTACAACACAACCATGATCTGCTTGGTAATATTCTAATTGTTTTAACAAAGCATGATGCGCAATATCTTGTATATAAACATCAATTGTTGAAATAATATCATAACCATCTTGAGGTTCCAATTCATTAACATCACTAATAGGTTTCCATTGGTTTTTTGCGATTTTTTGCATCATTCTATGGCCATTACTTCCGTCTAAATATTTTTTAAAGGCATATTCAATTCCTTTTCCATTTGTTGAACCATCTGCATTTAATCTTTCGTAACCAATTGTTCTTTCAGCAATTTTTCCGATTGGATGTTCGCGAACTGTTTTCTGTTCCGTAATTATTCCCCCTTTGTATGTTCCTTTGTTAAACAATGGAAATCCTTTAATTTTCATATACTCTGTATAGCTTAATTTTCTAGCTACCAACAAGTATCTGTTTTTTGAAGCTCTTGCTCTTCTTAATTCTGTTAAAATTTGTCCTGCCGGTTTTTGCAAAAGAATAGATAATGAATCTGCAAGCATGCTTACGTTTTCTTCAAAATCTTCCTTTTTGGGAGAGATTGCATCGAAACGAACAGTATATTCTGGAATTGATGTGGCTAATAAACTTCCGTCAGAAGAATATATATTTCCTTTATTTGATGGAATTTGAAAATTTTTAACCGTTAAATCTTTGGCTAGTTGACGGTAATATGGTCCATCAACCCATTGAATATTGGTTAGTTTTATAACAACGAGAACAGCTACCACAAACATGATACCTGCAACCAAATACATTCTTAATGAATTATTTTTTTCCTCTATTGCCATATTTTGTCAACTATACTTTTTTCTTCTGTTTTTAATACTTTTATTTTTTGTGGCGGAACTTCAGAAGGTCTTATTCCTCTTGCTTGCATTTTCGTTGTGATTGTTGATTCCATTTTAAGTTTCATTAAATCAGAACGAGTATCTACAAATTTTGAACGCAATTCTTTAACTTCATTTGTCAACTCGGTAATTCTATAATTCTTAGCATCATATCTATGATTATTTGCAATCATTAGCATGGCTAAAACAATTAGAAAAACAATAAACTTCCAGTTCTTTAGTGAGTCGTCACTCACCAAAAATTTTGCTTTTAACAAACTGTAAATATTTGCTTTCATGTATGTAAAAGTTTATTTTTAATAGGTCATGTATAGTATCGCTTCTTAATTTTTGAAGTTTTTTTAAACAAAAACTTGTTATTAGTTACGAATACATAATCTTATTTCTTTTCAGCTACTCTTAATTTTGCACTTCTTGCTCTGTTGTTAATTGCTATCTCTTCTTTAGAAGGAATTATCAACTTTTCGATTGTTTTAAAAGGCACTTCAAAATTTCCGAAGAAATCTTTTTCAGGTTCTCCTTCAAACATTCCGTTTTTTACAAATCGCTTGACAAGTCTATCTTCTAGAGAATGATATGAAATCACACTTAATCTACCACCTGGCTTAAGAATTTCTAAGGATTGTAATAAAAATTCTTTTAAAGCTTCCATTTCTTGATTTACTTCAATTCGGATAGCTTGATAAATTTGAGCTAATATTTTGTTGCTTTTGTGACCTGGCAAAAAACGACTTAGTATTTCTTTTAATTGTTCTGAATTTTTGATTGGATTATCATTTCTTGCATTAACAATAACATTTGCCATTGCACCAGCATTTTTTAATTCTCCAAATTCTAACAAAACACTTTTTAGTGCAGCTTCTTCATAATCATTAATTACATGATAAGCAGAAAGCTCTCCTTTCTGATTCATTCGCATATCTAATTCAGCTTCAAAACGAGTTGAAAAACCTCTTTCAGCTACATCAAATTGATGTGATGAAACTCCTAAATCAGCCAAAATTCCATCCACATGTTTAATTCCATGAAAACGTAAGAACCTTTTTATAAATCTAAAATTTTCATTTATTAATGTAAATCTATCATCATCAAGTGCGTTTGTTAAAGCATCTAGGTCTTGGTCAAAAGCAAATAATTTTCCATTTATTCCAAGTCTTGAGATTATTTCTCTCGAATGCCCACCACCACCAAAAGTGACATCAACATATATTCCATCAGGATGAATATTTAATCCATCAACCGATTCCTTTAATAATACTGGGTTATGATATTCCATCTTCGTTTTCATTTTGGCTACCCATTACTTCTTCTGCTAAATCAGCAAAATCGTCAGTAGCATTTTCAATTGCGTTTTCATATAAAGTTTTATCCCAAATCTCAATAATATTTACAGCTGAAGACAACACTAAATCTTTTTCAATTTGACCAAAGACAATTAAGTCTTTTGGAATTAATAACCTTCCAGTAGCATCAATTTCGACCACTTTAACACCAGCGGTGAATCGTCTAATAAAATCGTTATTCTTTTTTACAAATCGATTTAACTTGTTGATTTTAGCCATCATTATATTCCACTCACTCATTGGAAACAATTCTAAACAAGGCTGAAAAACAGAACGCTTCAAGACAAAACCATCCTCCAAAGAAGCAAACTGTTTCTTTAGTGGTGCTGGTATCATAAGCCTTCCTTTGGCATCTACCTTACATTCATATGTTCCAATTAGTGTATTCACAATGGGATTTTGACTTTAATAAATACAAAAATAGAAATTTTTTACCACTATCTACCACTATCTACCACTTTGTTAATAAGTTCTCCATGTATTGACTAAAAAAAGGGATGAAATGAAAATTTGAAAAATATTGAAAAACTTGACAAGTCGAATAAATACTTGGCATTTACGATTATTAAAGAAAAGTTAAAACCTGCTTTATTAAGTTATCAACCAAAGCATATATTTGTTAATAAGCTAATTATTACCTGTTTGCCATTAAAAATTGTAAGAAAATAACAAGCATTTCTAATTATTATTTTTTTGTTTAACTATTTTTAAAAGTCTTATATTTGCATGTATTTCTAATCCGAAATTTTTTTATGTTAAAAAAAGAAAAAAAATATACCTACTATGAAGTTGGTGAAGGAACACCAGTAATCGTACTTCATGGCTTAATGGGTGGTTTAAGTAACTTTGATGGTGTAACTAATTTTTTACCCTCAAAAGGCTATAAAGTTATTATTCCTTTGTTACCTATTTATACTCAAATTATCTTAAAAACCAATGTAAAAGCATTTTCAAAATTTGTTCATGATTTTATTATTCATAAAAAACTAGATAAAGTTATATTATTGGGAAATTCACTTGGTGGACATATTGCTTTATATCATGCAAAAATGTATCCTGAGTTAATGAAAGGTTTAATAATTACAGGAAGTTCTGGACTTTATGAAAGCGCAATGGGAGAAAGTTACCCAAAACGTGGTGATTATGAATACATTAAAAAGAAGAGTGAAGATGTATTTTATGATCCAAAAATTGCTACTAAAGAGATAGTTGATGAAGTTTTTGCAACGGTCAATGATAGAATTAAGCTGATTAAAACATTAACTATAGCTAAAAGTGCTATTCGTCATAATATGGCAGCAGATTTGCCTAAAATGGAAACTCCAACTTGTATTATTTGGGGAAAGAACGACAAAGTAACTCCACCAAATGTGGCTGAAGAATTTAATAAGTTATTACCAAATTCTGAATTATTTTGGATTGACAAATGCGGTCATGCAGCAATGATGGAAAGACCTGAAGAGTTTAATGATATTTTATTAAACTGGTTACAAAAACATAAATTATAACATTATTCCCCTTTAATTGGGAAATTTTATTTTACATAAAATGAAAATCAACACAGCCGAATTTATAATTAGTAATTCTGAAGTTAGCAAATGTCCGAATGAACCACTACCAGAATATGCCTTCATTGGTCGTTCTAATGTGGGAAAGTCATCATTGATTAACATGTTGACAGAGCGAAAAAAATTAGCAAAAACTTCAGCAAGACCAGGAAAAACTCAACTAATCAATCATTTTAAAATCAACAATAATTGGCACTTAGTTGATTTACCAGGTTATGGTTATGCAAAAGTTTCAAAGAAGGCTAAAGCAGTTTTTCAACAATTTATTACAGATTATTTTGAAAAAAGAGAACAATTAGTTTGTGCTTTTGTTTTGATTGACATTCGATTAGAAGCACAGAAAATTGACTTGGAATTCATTACTTATTTGGGAGAAACTGAAGTGCCTTTTTGTATCGTTTTTACTAAAGCTGATAAAATTGGAAAAACTAAAGTTGATTCGCATATTGCTGCTTATAGAAAAAAATTGTTAGCTAATAATTGGGCAGAAATGCCTCAATATTTTACAACATCATCAACAGAAGGACTTGGTAGAGAAGGTATTCTAGAGTTTATTGACGATGTAAATCAAGATATGTTTAAAAACATGAATGAATTTTAAATTACGTTATTTTTTATAGATTCTGAAACTTATTCAGAATCTATAAAAAATTAATATCAATGTTCAGCAGCAGTTATATTTATTTAGTTAACTCCAACTTTTCCGCAAAATAATCGCAAAAATCTTTCATAGTTGCTGTCATTTTTTCATCTGCAGTTGCTCTGTTATATGTATCTGTCATAGCTACTAAAGTTTGATGAAAAAACTGTTTCATTTCGTCTACAGGCATATCTTTTGTCCATAAATCTATACGCAAAGATTCTTTAGCTTTGTTATCCCAAATAGCTAACATAATTGCTTTGGTCTCTTCTAAGTCTACTCCACCATCTTGAGCTGTCCATCTTAATTTTTCTGGAATTTTATTTTCGTCTAATTCTACTAAGAATTTTATTTCTGATTTTTTATTTGCCATTACTTCTTTGGTTTATATTTTGATTCTTCAAATAATTTTTTTGCATCTAAAGCAAGTAAATCTTGCAGTTTTAGATCTGGATGATTTTCTGCATAACTTCTTACGATTTGCCAACCCACCCATGCACCAACTCTTCCTGGAGATTCGCTATCAATTTCTAAATAAAATTTAGAGAATGGAGCATCGTTCATAAAACGTTGTTCGTTTTTTGGGTTTGTGTCGTACAATAATTTATTCTCAATAAAATTACTCCACATTTCAGATTCATTTTCTTGACACCATCTAAATTTATCTTCTGAGTAAGCAATTTTATCAAAATCAGATACATCAGGAATTAATAAATCTTTCATATATAATTCTTTTCCTTTATAAATCATTAAAGAAAGTAATGTTCTGTCTTTTGGTGGAGCAATTTTTCCATAAGAAAAACTACTAACAATATCTGGTAAAATTTGAGATTCTTCGAATTCTATTCGTTTATATTCAGGAAATGTTTCATAAAAGTTATGCTCTTTTCCTAAATAACAATCTAACGAAATAAACAAATAATCCTCGACAAAAATAGACTTAGCATCTACATCAACTTCGGTAATAACAGTAATTACTCTAGGCGTTTTCTTTTCAGGAAAATAATATTTCACATGTTTTAACAAATCTTCAATTTGTGGTTCCAATTTTTCCATTGAAACATATTTTTTTTGAACCTCATTAAATAATTCTCTTGAAATTGGATCTTTTAATTTATTAGTCCAAACTGTATCTGAATACATTTCTGGAAACAAAAAAGGATATTCAGCTTTTAACGCTGGTAAATCTTGAGGTTCAGACGTGTAAAACTTCTGATCGAAGCGTTCAATTTTAAAACTTACAGGAATAGCTGAAACATCAACTTCCTTTTTGGTTTCTTTTTTACAAGAAACAATTGTTAAAATAGATATTAATAAAAAGAAACACTTCTTCATAGTAAAAAAAATTATATTTTTATGGAAAATAAATCAAGTTGCAAATATACATCTAATAGTATAAATTTTTCTTAAAAATCATGACAGATTCAACACAATTTAAAGCAGAAAAAATTAATAATCATATAGTAAAATGGTTACTTGACTATGCTACTAACGCAAAAGTTAAGGGTTTTGTTGTAGGAATATCAGGTGGTATTGATAGTGCATTAACTTCTACACTTTGTGCGCAAACAGGTTTACCAACATTATGTGTAGAAATGCCTATACATCAAACAGAAAGTCATGTTAACCGAGCAAACGAACATATTAATCAATTAAAAAAGCGCTTTCCAAATGTAACTAACTCAAGAGTTGACTTAACTCCAACTTTTGAAACCTTTAAAAAAGATGTTCCAACTTCTGAAAATGAAGCTGCTTATAATTTATCTTTAGCCAATACAAGAGCTAGATTACGAATGACAACATTATACTATCTAGCCGGAATTCATGGCTTTTTGGTAGCAGGAACTGGAAATAAAGTAGAAGATTTTGGTGTTGGATTTTACACAAAATATGGTGATGGTGGTGTTGATTTGAGTCCGATAGCAGATTTACTGAAAAGTGAAGTTCGACTATTAGCTAAATACGTTAAAGTACCTGATAGTATTTTAGTAGCAAAACCTACTGATGGTCTTTTTGGAGACGACAGAAGTGATGAAGATCAAATAGGAGCAAGTTACGATGAATTAGAATGGGCAATGCAAGAAATAGAAAAAGGTAAAAGTGAAAAAGACTTTACTGATAGAAAATTGAAAGTTTTTTCAATTTTTAAAAAGATGAATTTTCTTAACCAACATAAAATGGCGCCTATTCCTGTATGTAAAATCCCACAGAAGTTAAAATAACAGTCTGTAGAGTAGTAAATTAGTATTAAAATTTTATATCTTTACTTTCACATAATAATAAAAAAAAATGATTAAAATCTGCGTCGCTGATAAGAATCCTGTAATTTATCAAGGCATAAAATCATACCTAAAAGATTCAGTTGATTTTGATGTTATAGGACACGTTTCTTCTTTAGAAGATTTACACGAACTATTGGACAATAAAGTTGTTCACCTAGTTATTATGGATATTGAATTAACTGGCCTTTCTAGCATAAGAGATGTTAAAATTTTAGTTAAGGACTATTCTACTGCTAAATTCTTTATTTTCTCAAATGTTTCTGAAACTCTTTATGCTAACAATGCATTAAAAGTTGGTGTTAGAGGTTATTTAGAAAAAAATGCAAGCATGAAAGATTTTGCAGCCGCTGTAAAGTCTGTTGCTATGGGAAATATTTACACTAGTGAAGCTGTAAAAAAATTAAACCAAAATGAATCTAAAAATAGCGAACGTTTACACAAAAAATTATCCGCTAGAGAAATTGAGGTTTTAAAATATTTAGCCGACGGTAAAAAGAATAAAGAAATTGCTAAAACTTTAGGGTTAGACGAAAAAACAATTAGTACTTATAAACTTCGTTTATTACATAAATTAAACGTTACTAATTTAATTGACTTAATTAATAAAGCAAAAATATTTCAATTGGTTTAATGATGTCTACTTATTACCCTTCCTAATTTTTTGGAAAACACATGGGTTAATCCTAAATAATCTCTCACCATAGATAAGATTTCGGTATTATCATCTTGTTTTTCTTTAATTATGTCTGATTTAAGTTCGTCAATAATTTTATTTACCAAATACCATCTTAAGGTTAAAATTGTTTCTGTTACGAATTGAGGAACGGTCTGCTCTTTGAGTTTCACAACTATTTGCTGACCTTCCCAATTGTGGATGGCTTCTCTTTCTTCATTCATTAAGATTGAAGTAACTTCTTGTGCAATTTCTTCAGGAATTTGTTGCAAGTAATGTTCAATGTCAAACTTTTCAACTCTGTTGTAATAGGCTATTATGTCATTATAAATTGCACTAAATATTGGGTTTGCCAATTTAACCTCATCTTCTTGCAAACTCAAATAAATGCGTTGATATACTTTATATTTATTAATTTCTTTATGTTCATATAATTCTCCTTCTTCGTTAGCTTTATGAGAAACATCTTCAAAATCTTCCTCAATATCACCATACAATAACAAAATTTGAATAATTTGATGTTCTAATACATATTGAATATCAACTTTTGCACTTTGTGCAAGTGTATCGTTTTTAACAACATCAAACGCTTTTTGGTCTGACTTATATTGTTTATTAGTTTCAGAAATATCTTTTTTGACTAGTTGAGCCAAAGTATTGAACAAGACATCTTCCGAAATATCCATAATTCGAGCACATTCTTGAATGTAGATTTCTCTTTTTATTCTATCAGGAATTTTTGAAATACTCACGACCATATCACGAATCAAATCAGCTTTTTTGATAGGATCATTTTTCGCATCAAGCATCAATAAAGAAGCTTTAAATTGGATAAAATCTTTAGCATTTTCTTCTAGATAAAGTACTAAATCTTCATAAGAATTTTTCTTAGCAAAACTATCTGGATCTTCTCCATCAGGAAACGTACAAACCTTTACATTCATTCCGGCTTCAAGAATTAAATCAATTCCTCGGACTGAAGCGCGTAAACCAGCTGCATCACCATCAAAAAGAACAGTAATGTTTGGTGTTAAACGATTTATTAATCGTATTTGATCTGGAGTTAAAGCTGTTCCTGAAGAAGAAACTACATTCTCAATTCCTGCTTGGTTAAATTGGATAACATCTGTATAACCTTCAACCAAATAACAATTGTTAAGTTTAGCTATAGATTGTTTTGCATGATAAATTCCGTAAAGCACTTTACTTTTATGATAAAGATCACTTTCAGGTGAATTTAGGTATTTTGCAGCTTTTTTATCATTGGTTAAAATTCTACCTCCAAAACCTAGAACCCTTCCACTCATACTTTGAATAGGAAACATCACACGTCCTTTAAAACGGTCAAACTGTTTGTCTTCTTTAACTATCGAAAGCCCTGTTTTATCTAAATAATCTAATTTATAACCTTTTCCTAAAGCTTCTTTGGTAAAAGCATCCCAGCTTTCTGGCGAATATCCTAAATTGAATTTTTTAATAGTATCTGAAGTAAATCCTCTTTCTTTAAAATAAGATAAACCAATCGCTTTTCCTTCCTCGTTATTCCATAAAATATCTTGAAAATACTTACTGGCGAATTCAGAAACTAAATACATACTTTCCTTTTCATTAGCAATAGCCAAATCATCATCTGTTTGAACGGTTTCTTCTAATTCAATATTATATTTTTTGGCTAAATAACGTATAGCTTCTGGATAAGTAAAATGTTCGTGTTCCATTAAGAATGAAACAACATTCCCCCCTTTTCCACTAGAGAAATCTTTCCATATTTGCTTTACGGGAGAAACCATAAACGAAGGAGATTTTTCATCTACAAAAGGACTTAATCCTTTTAGATTACTTCCTGCGCGTTTTAGATTAACAAAATCACCGATTACCTCCTCTACTCGAGCAGTTTCAAAAACAGTTTCTATGGAAGCTTGTGCTATCAATTTTTTTTAGTTTGAAAGCTTCAAAGGTACAAAGATTCTAAGTTTTATTATTTTATTTATGCATATAAGTTATAAAACAAAAAAACCTACAAGATTATGAAAACCTTGTAGGAAAGTATAAAACTAAACTCAACTTTTAATTAAAATCGAAACGAAGACCTAGTGAAATATTGTTTTGATCAATTGCATTATCTTTGAATAATGGATTCATGTCGTATTTTACATATAAACTTGTTTGACCATAACCTATGTAGCCACTTAATCCATAAACAAAATTTGAAGTATTAAAATCTCCTTTTTGTTTGTCTTTTATTTTGTCACCATCTAATTCATATCTAGTGATTTGTTTTGATTTAAGGTTAAATCCACCATAACCACCTAGACCTACTCTAAATGACTCATGTGTTCTGTAGTATGTTTTTGTCCCATCATTTGATAGCTTTTTTGGTGTAAAATCAAACTCTAAATGAGCTGGAAAAACTAATTGTACATTACGAAATCTTGATTCTTTTAAATCAACTGCTGCAGTTTGCAATTCTGTTTGATTACCGTTTTTAACAAACAATCGATTATCTGTTGGTCGAAGGTTATTATACATTACAGAAAAACCATATTTTGCATGTAATAGATTGTGATTTTTAAAGATTCTCGAATTATAAGTCAAACCCCATTCATAAAAATGTGATCCTGCTACTCGAAAATCAGATTTCTCTATATTTTCTCCTTTAGTTATTAGATTATTCAACCCCAATGCAAACACGAATTGAGAAGTTGTTCTTCGCTCTTTGTATTCTTTTGGTTTATTATCAATTGTATCTTTTTTATATTTTTCAAATGAAATCATTAATCTCTTTCCAAACTTATAAGTTAATGTATCAGAAGCAAAATCAACTTTACCATCTACCTTATCCTGAATTAATTGATTTAATTTTTCCTCTTCAATTGCTACTTTTGTTTCAATGTTTAAAGCACGTTCTTGTGCTATTTTTAGCTTAAGTTCCTCTGCTTTTTCTTTGGTAATTTCACCTTCTATTATTTGTTTATCTAATGCTTCAATTTCAACTTTTAATGCTTTTTTTTCTTCTTTAGTAATCATTTCAATTTGATTACCAATTTCTCGGGCTTGTTCTTCAAAGGTTTTTTCTTGTGCGAATGTCTTTCCCACAAATGAAACTAACATAATAACGGTGTAAAAAATAATTTTTTGCATGATTTTCGTTTTTTGATTAATGATTGATGATGATTATAATTCGTCCTCGTAATTTCTATTTGCTAATACTGTTTTAATAGCATTATAATTTTTATTTAGACGTTCTAAAGCGTTTTCTCTAAATGATTGATATATTTCTGTTTCAGCATTTGACAACAATGCCTTTGGATTTACAGAAATTCCTTTTCTAGTTTTTTTTATTTCTTTATCTGATTTTTTAGCTTCAATTTTTGTATAACTAACTTCTGCTAATAGTTTTTCGGCTGAAATGTATTTGTTTTCACTTGTCAGTAGTTGATTATTTGATTCAGCAAAAGAAACCTTATTGTTATTGTTTTCTTTTGATTGATTGATGATTGAAACTCCCTGATCATTGATTGCTAATTCCTGAATATTAATTTTTGAAGCATTTGAAAGCTTATGTATTTGATTCGAATTACTATTCTTTTTAACTAAAACTTCTTGTCTAACTTCTCTATTTTCTATTTTATCTTTTCCAGTTTCTGAATTCTCTTGATTATTTTCTGAATTCTGAATTCTGAATTCTGAATTTTCTTCAACAATTATTGAATCTTCTTTAGCAGGAATCAGAACTTCATTTTGATTATAAAAATAATATCCAATTGAAGCAAGCACAATAAATGATGCTGCAATATTTATCCAAAAAAATCCTTTTTTCTTTGGTTTTTCTTCCACACTTAACATTGCATCTAATCTGTCCCAAGAATTTGCACTTGGTTTTATCTCGCGATTGCTTAGTTTTTGTTGAACTTGTTTTTCAAAATTATTTAGTCCCATTTTGATTATTCTTTAGTTTGTTAATTTGCTCTTGCAATAATTTGCGTGCATGAGCTAATTGTGATTTTGATGTTCCTTCATTAATCTTTAACATCTTTGCTATTTCGTTGTGTTTGTATCCTTCAATTATATAAAGATTGAAAACCATTTTACAACCTTCTGGTAAATTATCAATCAACAACTGAATATCATCTGTTGAAAAATCTTGCTCTTCTGAAAAATCATTCGGCAAAACTGTTTCTTCAATATTCTGATGCTTAAAATTATTCTTCTTGACTCGCAAATAATCAATACATTCATTCACCATGATTCTTCTTATCCAACCTTCAAAACTTCCATTATGCTCAAACTTTTTTATGTTGGTAAATACTTTCATAAAAGCAGTTATCATAACATCTTCAGCGTGATGTACATCTTTAATATATTGTCGGCAAACACTTAACATCTTAGGTGAAAAATCAGCATACAACTGGTGTTGTGCTTGCCGGTTATTTTCGACAGCCAATTGAATTAGGTTTTTTTCTTGTTGATGTAATTGTATTACTTTCATTTTTTGAATTTAGAATTCAGAAATTAGAAGTTTGAATGCCTTCTATTAACATAGACGAGAATGACTTTGAAATGGTTGTAAATGAAAAATAAATTCCAATATTTAAAATTCCAAATTCCAAGGTGTTTCTTATTAAAGTTCAATTGTTATTCGTTAATCTTCTGGGATTTGGAATTTATTTTTTGGAATTTTAAAATCTATTTCTTTCTCTCAATAACATAGTTAACCATCAAAACTAAAGAAGCTTTGTATTCTGATTCGGGAAAATCTTGTAGTAGTTGAAGTGCCTCTAGTTGAAATAGCACCATTTTTTGTTCCGCGTATACTAATCCATTTTTGTCTTTTACAAATTGTATAACTTCTTTAACTCTTGATTTATCTTTGTTGTGATTTTTTACTGAATTTATCACCCATTTTTTCTCTTTGGGAGAACAATTATTCAAAGCATAAATTAAAGGTAAAGTCATTTTTTGTTCTTTGATATCAATACCCGTTGGTTTTCCGATAGCATCATCTGTATAATCAAATAAATCGTCTTTGATTTGAAAAGCCATTCCGATTAATTCACCAAATTTTCGCATTTTTTCTACAACTTCTGTGTTTTCAGGAGCAACGGAACAAGCACCAAGAGAACAACATGCAGCTATAAGTGTTGCTGTTTTTTGTCGGATGATTTCATAATAAACATCTTCCGTTATGTCTAATCTTCTCGCTTTTTCGATTTGAAGCAATTCACCTTCACTCATTTCGCGAACTGCAACTGAAATTATTTTCAGTAAATCAAAATCATTATTATCTATAGAAAGTAATAATCCTTTTGAAAGTAAGTAATCTCCAACTAAAACTGCAATTTTATTTTTCCAAAGTGCGTTAATAGAGAAAAAGCCTCTTCTTTTGTTACTATCATCCACTACATCATCATGAACCAAAGTAGCTGTATGAATTAGTTCGATTACAGAAGCACCACGATAAGTTCGCTCGTTTACACTTCCACCAGAAATCATTTTGGCAGTTAAGAAAACAAACATTGGTCGCATTTGTTTTCCTTTTCTATTAACAATATAATAAGTAATTCTATTTAATAAAGCGACTTTTGAAGACATCGATTCGTGAAACTTTTTTTCAAAAAGTTTCATTTCTCTTGTAATTGGTAGCTTTATCTGTTCGACTATTTTCATATTAAGAACAAAAATAGACTATTTGTTTGAAGCTAAAAAGCAAATTGAGATACTTCACTTTATTTTATGATTTGTTAGCCAATTGACCACAAGCTGCGTCAATATCTTTTCCACGACTTCTTCTGACGTTTACTGTGATTTTATTTTTTTCTAAAGCTGTAATATAATCATTTGTCGCCTGTTCTGAAGCCTGTTGAAAATCTCCATCATCAATTGGATTGTATTCAATTAAATTGACTTTACAAGGCACATATTTACAGAATTTGACTAAAGCATCAATTGATTTCTTGTCATCGTTAATTCCTTTCCAAACTACATATTCATAAGTTATAGCACTTTTTGTTTTTTGATACCAATATTCTAAGGCTTCACGCAATTCGGTTAAAGGAAAATTTTTGGTAAAAGGCATGATTTTATTTCTAATCTCTTCTATTCCTGAATGAAGTGAAACTGCTAATTTGACTTTTGTCTCATCATCAGCCATTTTTTTTATCATTTTAGAAACTCCAGAAGTAGAAATTGTGATTCTCTTTGGTGACATTCCTAAACCTTCTTTGGACGTAATCATTTCGATAGATTTCATTACGTTTGGGTAATTCATTAATGGCTCACCCATTCCCATGAAAACGATATTTGACAAAGGTCTGCCAAAATACAAACGACTTTCGTTATCGATTGCTGCTACTTGGTCATAAATTTCTCCTGGCTCAAGGTTTCGCATTCGTTTTAAACGAGCAGTAGCGCAAAAACTACAATCCAAACTACATCCAACTTGACTTGAAACACAAGCAGTTGTTCTAGTTTTTGTTGGAATAAGAACACTTTCTACAATTAAATCATCATGTAAACGAACTGCGTTTTTTACGGTTCCGTCTTCACTTCGTTGAATTGTATCAACTTTTATATGATTAATTACAAAATTAGCTTCAAGCATAGAACGCGTTTCTTTTGAAACATTGGTCATGTCTTCAAAAGAATGAGCACTTTTACTCCACAACCATTCGTAAACTTGATTACCACGAAAGGCTTTATCTCCGTTTTTATCGAAAAATTCGCGAAGTTGTTCTTTTGTTAAAGCTCTTATGTCTTTTTTTGTAATTTGCATTCTGCAAAGTTAGTTTAAATTGTTTACCTGTTAAATTGTTTACCCATTAAATTGTTTATTTGTATTTTTGAAAAAATATAAATAATGAAAAAAGTTTGCATTCTTTTAATAACCTTTTTTTTAATTAGTTGTTCTACTAGTAACAATAGTAGTCAAGATGTTGACTCAAAAAATCTAAAAGGGTATTATGCTTATACTTTTAAAGAAATACCATCAAAGGCAGTTTTTTTTCTACCTGAAAAATATGAAATCATTTCAAAATCTAATTATGGTAATATATTAAACCAACACTATGTTTGCATTACAAATTCAGAATTAGATGAGATTCAAATTAGTAGTAAACACTTAAAAACAAAAAACAAAACATATACTCAAAGAAAAATAGCTAACATATTTTGGCTAGAACTTTCTTGGCTAGAAAAAGAAAAATCTAACTTTAAAGATTCTAACTTAGAAATAAAAAACAGTGTTATCTATAATGTGTTTAAAAAAAATAAAGAACACACCATACTATTAGGAATTAAAAAAGAAAGAAAAGTTTATATTGAACTTATAAATCCTTCAACAACTTATGAAGAAGAATTAATAAAAGTTAAAGATTTATTTAATAAAATAAGATAAAATGAATTTCATATCAGAAGATTTAGAAAAATATGTTGCTAATCACAGCCAAAAAGAACCTCAACTTTTAAAAGAGTTGGATATTGAAACGCATCAAAAAATCATGCAACCTAGAATGTTGAGTGGTCATTTTCAAGGAAGAGTTTTAAGTATGTTGTCTAAAATTATTAATCCAAAATATATTCTAGAAATTGGGACATATACGGGTTATGCTGCTTTATGTTTGGCCGAAGGTTTGCAAAAAGAAGGAACTTTAGATACAATTGATATTAATGAAGAATTGGTTGAAATTCAGGAAAAGTATTTTGATTTATCAGAATATAAAGAACAAATAATCACACATTTAGGTGATGCATTGGAAATTATCCCGACTTTAAATAAAAAATTCGATTTAGTTTTTATTGATGCTGATAAAGAAAACTACATCAATTATTACAACATGGTTGTTCCAATGATGAATAAAGGTGGAATTATCTTATCCGATAACGTTTTATGGAGCGGAAAAGTCTTGGAAGAGTTAAATCCAAAAGATACTAGTACAAAAGTTTTAGTGGAGTACAATAGATTAGTAAACGAAGACTCAAGAGTCGAAACGCTTTTGTTGCCAATTCGAGATGGATTAACTGTTACAAGAGTTTTATAAATCAGTGTTCAGTGAAATTAAAAAAAAAAAGACAAATCTTAATTCTTTAGATTTAAATTTTTCATAAACAAAGAATACAATTTATAAAAAATAATTGCATTAATTATTCCGAACAAATAACCTGCTAGTATGTCTAATGGAAAGTGCAATCCTAAATAAATTCTACTGTAAGCAAAGATTAACGGAAATAAGAATAATA
>JBLHNH010000015.1:0-32463 GCA_047622645.1 Flavobacterium sp. | reverse complement strand
ATTAACCTCTTTTTATCAATTACCTTATGAATTTACAAGTAATTTAATTGATAAAATTATGATTGAAGGACGATTTATTTCATAAAAAAAGCATCACAAAGGTGATGCTTTTTTTTATTGTTATTTTTTAGTTATCTCAAATCAAAAGTAGAGTTAGCAACTAAATCTCCTTTACTAAAAATATTGATGTAATATTTTCCTTTTGCAAAGTCACTACCTGATAATTCTTCATAAACATCAACTGTACTATTCTCAAATTTAACTTTTGAAATAAAACTATATGTTAATAATTTATCATTAAAAGTAATTGATTTTTTAACTCCTAAAACATTACTAGATGCATCAATTACCTGAACATAATATTCTCTTTCTCCTGATTTAGCCATTGAATTTTCGGCAATTGTAAAGCTAATTTTTAATTTATCTGCTCTACTTGCTTTTTCAGTTTCAATTTGTTTTCCAGAATTTCTTTCTTTTACAGCAATTGTTTTTAGATTAACAATTATTAATTTTTGTCCTTTTTCAACAGTTTTTGATAACTTTTCGTTTTGATTAACTAAGGTATCATTGTATTTCTTTGATTCATCCAAAACCACAATTGTGCTATCTAAATTTTTATTTAGCATCATATTTTCTTCTTTAAGTTTGGAGTTTTCAGCAATTATGCTGTCCATTTCTCTTTTTAAACGGATATAATCTTTTTTATAATGGGCAACAGACTCTCCTTTTTTAACTCTTACAATTAAAGCTTCAACTTTAGCTTTTTCAGCTTCAAGTTCCCCTTTTAAAGAAGTGTTACTAGCAATTTCACTATCATACATTGCTTTCATTTGCTCCAAATCGTTTAAAACTAACTCTTTCTCTGAAAGTATTTTATCATACTTTCCTTCACTTAATTCAATTTGATTTTTAGAGTCAGAACTCATTTTAAACATGTAGGCCATACTACCTAATAGTAATAAAGATAATATAAGAATTATTGCCTTTAGTTTCGAATTGTTTTGATTGCTTTCCATTTTTAATATCTTTTTTTTAAGTACAAATGTACATTCTTTAGATTTAATAACGGAAATATATAAGATTATAGTATTTTTGAATTCTATTTTTTTTTATTTATGGATAATTTAATACCCTTTAGCATTTCGGATTTAGCTGCAATTACAAACCATAGAAGTGGTGAAGTGAAGTTTGGAGAACGAATTATAACAATACCTAATGATACTTCTGTTTTAGAATTTATCTCAAAATCTGAGGCTCCTTTTGTTTTATTTGGTATTCCAGAAGACATAGGGGTAAAAACCAATTTTGGAAGAGTTGGAACAGCTTCTGCTTACTCAAGCGCAATAAAAAGCCTTGTAAACATTCAACATAATAAGTTTTGCAAAGCAAATAAACTAATTCTATTAGGGCATTTAAATGTAGAAAATGAAATGAAGAAAGCTGCCTCTTTAAATCCAAATAATAAAGAAGAACGAAAAGAACTTTTTAAAATAGTTGAACAAATTGATAAAGATGTTTCGCATATTGTAGGTTTTATTGTTAAACATGGAAAAATTCCAATAATTATTGGTGGTGGTCATAACAACGCTTATGGTAACATAAAAGGATTAGCATTAGGAAAAGGAAAAATGGTAAATGCAGTTAATTTTGATGCTCATACCGATTTTAGAATTATGGAAGGAAGACATTCTGGTAATGGTTTTACATATGCATTTGAGGATAATTTTTTAAAAAAATATTTTGTTTTTGGCCTGCATGAAGGTTTTGTTTCTAAAAGCGTTTTTAATACTATAAAATCTATTCCGGATGCGATTAATTATAATACCTATGAAGAAATAGATGTTAGAAAAGAAAAGAAATTCGATTCAGAATTGGATACTGCATTAGACTTTGTAAAAAATGACCCTTTTGGAATTGAATTAGACTTAGATGCAATACCTGGTGTATATTCTAGTGCTATGACAAATTCGGGTTTTGGAGTTGATAAAGCGCGCCAATTTGTTCATCATTTTGGAAAACATAAAAACGCCTCTTACCTCCATATTTGTGAAGGTGCTCCAGATTTAGATGAAACAAACAATAACCATTTAACTGGTAAACTAATAGCTTATTTGGTTACTGATTTTATGAAAAGTAAAATGTTGGAATAATTTATTAGTTTTTCTGTTACTAATTGTTCAGATTAATGCTTTTTAGATTATTTGATTTTATAATTGTCATTGACATTGAAAATTGTTATTTTAATATTTATTACATTTGTAAAAATTTAAAAAATGACTTTTAAAGAATTAAATTTAATTCCCAACATACAACAAGCAGTTGAAGAGATTGGTTATGAAAAACCAACTCCAATTCAAGAACAAGCTATTCCTGCAGTTTTAGAAGGTTTAGACCTAGTTGCTTGTGCACAAACAGGTACAGGAAAAACAGGTGCTTTTGCTATTCCAATCATCAATTTAATACATAGAATTGTTGGTTCATCAAATAAGAAAGTAAAACATATTAGAACACTAGTAGTAACTCCTACTCGTGAGTTAGCTATACAAATTCAAGAGAATTTTGATTCTTATGGAAAATACACCAATATCAAATCTATGGTTATTTTTGGTGGTGTTAGCCAAGTTTCACAAGTTGATCAATTAAGAAAAGGAATTGATGTATTAATTGCAACACCAGGAAGACTTTTAGATTTAAACAAACAAGGCTATATTGATTTAGATTATTTGCATCATTTAGTTTTAGATGAAGCTGATCAAATGTTAGACATGGGTTTTATTAATGATGTAAAAAAAATTGTTAAACTAACTCCGGATAATCGTCAAACCTTATTGTTTTCTGCTACTATGCCAGTTGCAATTAGAGAATTGGCTGATAAATTTTTAACAAATCCAAAATACATTTCAGTCGATCCAATATCTAGTACAGCTGAAAAAGTTGATCAAAAAGTATATTTTGTTGACAAAGGTGATAAACGCAAATTATTATATCATTTAATTAAAAATGATGATTTAAAAAATATTTTAGTTTTTACAAGAACCAAACACGGAGCAGATAATGTGGTAAAATCTCTAGAAAAAGACAATGTTAAAGCAGCTGCAATACATGGAAACAAGTCGCAAAATGCTAGGCAAAGAGCTTTAAAAGATTTTAAAGATCAGAAGATTTCTGTTTTAGTGGCTACTGACATTGCTGCAAGAGGAATCGATATTGATGACTTGCCTTTTGTAATAAATTTTGACATTCCAAATATATCTGAAACTTATGTTCACCGAATTGGTAGAACTGGTAGAGCAGGGAAAAGTGGATTAGCTATTTCATTCTGTGATAAAGAAGAAAAAGCTTATTTAAAAGATATTGAAAAATTAATTAGAATAAAAATTAAGGTAGTCGAAGACCATCCTTATGTTTTAGATATAAACGCTGTTTCTGAAAATACAGATAAAAAACCTGATTTAAGAAACAAAAAAAAAGATACTAATTCTAGAAAATCTGAAACTTCAAAGAAGAATAAGAAACGTTGGTATTAATTAATCAAAAAAAAGAAGCTACAAAATAGCTTCTTTTTTTTGATTAATTATTTATTATCCATGATGTATATCATGATTTAATAATACAATTTTTGTGATTTTACTATAACCAATTGATAGTGAGATTTATCTTCATGAACTCTCGCTTAGCTTTAAACAACTTTAGTTTCTAATTCATTTGATAAAGTGTCTTTATATTATGAAATATTTTTTGTGTTTGTTTGAGGTTTAAATCCTTTAACCATAGGTTCACTTAGCCATTAAAAATAGGTTAAATAGCTAAACTAAATCACTATTTATAATACTAATTTTTTTCTGCTTTCATAATTAACAATAACATATAGTTATTTAAAACATTTTTATATTGTAAAAAGCGAAAGCAAATAATCTTATTTTAAAAATTTATAAATAATTAAAACTAGTTCATTTTCATCAAAAGGTTTAACAATAATTCTGATTGAGATATTTTATTTTTAATTTCGTTTACATCTAAAGCTGATAAGACTATTATTGGCAAATTAGGATTTAATTTTTTTATTGTTTTTAAACTCTTTGAGCTCTTCTATAAGTAAATCCAATAATATGCCCGAGTGTTCTTATTTAATTAGCAACCGTTGAAACAAATTGACTTTTTCAGTATAAATTTTCTTCAGTTTCAAATTTTGAGTTTTGAGTTTCTAAAACAGTATTTAAATTAGATCTTATTTTAACTGCATAGGTAAATGCTTTTTTATAATAAAATAACTTTTTGCAATTAATTTATCATCATCCAATTCCACTGCAAAATACAAAGCAGTTATAGCTTTATTTAAAGATTTTTGATTTTCTAGTTTGTTGAAATGATTTCCAGATTCAATTAACTTTAAAACTTCCTTTTTCGACTTTGCTTTTTGAGCATAAAAGAAAAAGGAAGTGAAAAGTATAAAATAATGCGTTTTTTAAATTATCGTATTAATTTTTTGTATTTTATTCTTGTTGGTGCAACTTCTTTACCTAATCGCTTGCGTTTGTTTTCTTCATATTCAGAGAAACTTCCTTCAAAACAATATACTTCAGAATCACCTTCAAATGCTAGAATATGCGTACAAACTCTATCTAAAAACCATCTATCATGCGAAATAATAACAGCACAACCAGCAAAGTTCTCTAAACCTTCTTCTAGCGCACGTAACGTATTAATATCTAAATCATTTGTTGGCTCATCTAAAAGTAAAACGTTTCCTTCTTCTTTTAAAGTCATTGCCAAATGCAACCTATTTCGTTCACCACCCGAAAGTGTGGCTACTTTTTTGTTTTGTTCACTGCCACCAAAGTTAAAACGAGAAAGATAAGCTCTAGAATTAACTTGTCTTCCACCCATCATTACTAATTCTTGACCATCACAAAAGTTTTCCCAAATTGATTTTTCTGGGTCAATATTTGAATGTGCTTGATCTACATAAGCGATTTTTACTGTATCACCAATTTCAAAAGAACCTGAATCTGGTTTTTGTTCTTCCATAATCATTCTAAAAATAGTTGATTTACCAGCACCATTTGGACCAATAATTCCAACAATTCCAGCTTGAGGAAGTGTAAAGTTTAAATTATCATATAATAATTTATCACCAAAAGCTTTAGCAACATTTTTAGCTTCAATAACATTTGTTCCTAAACGTGGACCATTTGGAATATAGATTTCTAATTTTTCGTCTAATGCTTTTTGGTCTTCATTTAATAACTTATCATAGTTTTGTAAACGCGCTTTTTGTTTGGTTTGTCGACCTTTTGCTCCTTGACGAACCCAATCCAACTCACGTTCTAATGTTTTTCTATGTTTAGAAGCAGATTTTTCTTCTTGCTCCATACGTTTTGTTTTTTGGTCTAACCAAGAAGAGTAGTTTCCTTTCCACGGAATACCTTCACCTCTATCTAATTCTAAAATCCAACCAGCAACATTATCTAAGAAATATCTATCATGCGTTACAGCAATTACAGTTCCTGGATATTGTTGTAAATGTTGTTCTAACCAAAGTACAGATTCAGCATCTAAGTGATTGGTTGGTTCATCTAATAATAATACTTCAGGTTGTTGTAAAAGTAAACGACATAAAGCAACACGTCTTCTTTCTCCACCAGAAAGCACACTAATTGGTGTATCTCCTTCTGGAGTTCGAAGTGCGTCCATAGCAACTTCTAATTTGTTGTCAATTTCCCAAGCACCAGCAGCATCGATTTTATCTTGTAAATCGGCTTGTCTGTCCATTAGTTTTTGCATTTTATCTGCATCTTCATAAACTTCTGGCAATCCAAACTGATCATTAATTGTATTGAATTCGTCAAGTAAAGCATAAATTTCGGCTGCTCCTTCTCTTACAATTTCTATTACCGTTTTTGTATCATCTAACTGTGGTTCTTGCTCTAAATATCCTACTTTATAGCCTGGTGCAAAAACCAAATCTCCTTGAAAATTTTTATCTAAACCTGCAATAATCTTTAGTAAAGAGGATTTACCAGAACCATTTAATCCTAGAATACCAATTTTTGCTCCATAGAAGAAGCTTAAATATATATTTTTTAAAACTTGTTTATTTGCACTAGAGTAAATCTTATTTACTTTAGACATTGAAAATATTACTTTTTTATCGTCTGACATTTTTTTTGTTTTTATTTGTTGTCTGTTGTATGAAAATCTGTTATCTGCTTTCGAAAATCTGAAAACTAATTACATTCTACCCTTTAAGGCATTAAAAACCCATGCAATAGAAAAGAAACCAATTCCTACTGCTGCAAATCCCCAACCGGCAACATCTGCATATCTATAAATTGCCAATCCAATTAATATGATTCCCATAATTATCATAATGAATGTAGCCCAAGCTAATACTGTATTTTTATTCATTCCCATTTTATCGTTTTTATAAGGATAACAAAGGTATGATTTTCAAGTTCAAAAATCAATGTCAATTGTAAAAATCAATTATAATTTCAATGTCAAAAATATAAATAACCTTTCTTTTTTAATCTTTAAATACTATAATCTTACAATCCTATACTCTTTTTATTTAAATATATGAATTAACATTTCTTTTAATAAATCGCTTTGAGGTAATGCATTTGCTCCAACTCCTTTGCTTTTGACATCTATATCTCTTAAAGATGCAATTATATAACTGACTTTCTTCATAGGATAATTTCTAAAAGCTACATCATAATCTTTTAAGAAATAAGGATTTACTTTTAAAACACTTGCTAAGTTCTTCGGATTTTTATCTTTTGTTCCATGATATTGTAACAATTGTGAAAAGAAACTAAAAACCAAACTAGTCGTAACTACAATAGGATTATCTTTTGGGTTTTGAGCAAAATAATCAATAATCTTGTATGCTTTTAATTTGTCTTTTTCTCCAATGGCTTTTCTTAACTCAAAATTATTATAGTCTTTGCTAATACCAATATTATCTTCAATATCTAAAGGAGAAATTGTGTGCCCTTTTGGTAAAATTATTTTAAGTTTATCTAATTCATTGCTAATTTTTGATAAATCAGTTCCCAAAAACTCAACCAACATTAAGCTTGCTTTTGGTTCAATCGAATAACCTTGTCCTTTTAAAACTTTAGTGATCCAAGTTCCAACTTGATTTTCATATAGCTTCTTACTTTCATAAACGACTCCAACTTTTGCTAATGTTTTAGTGATTTTTTTACGTTTGTCTAAAGTTTTGTATTTATATGCAAAAACTAAAACTGTTGATGGTTGTGGGTTTACGGCATAACTTTCTAGCTTATCGATATGTTTAGATAATTCTTGAGCTTCTTTTACAATGATTAATTGCCTATCAGCCATCATTGGAAAACGTTTTGCGCTTGAAACTATGTCTTCAATTGAAGAATCTCGTCCATATATGATTGTTTGATTAAAATCACGTTCGTGTTCTTGCAACACATTTTGTTCAATAAATTCAGTAAGTTTATCAATATAATACGGCTCTTCACCCATAAAAAAGTAAATGGGTTTAATGTTTCCGGCTTTTATATCTTTTGTAATTTGAATGACTTCGTCCATATTCAGTAATCAGTGTTCAGTTATTAATTGGCAGTTTATATTTTTTGAGTAATTTTGGCTTATGCAACAATTGAATTTTCCAAAGTATTCTTACCGATTCAAAAATAGTGAAAATAAAGTGTCTATTTTTGATGAAATCAGAAAAAAATTTATTCTTCTTACACCAGAAGAATGGGTTCGTCAGCATGTTATTCGTTTTTTGATTGATGAAAAAAAATATCCTAAATCTTATATTAACGTTGAAAAGATAGTTAAAATCAACGGAATGAATAAACGATATGACCTTGTTGTGTTTAATAAAGACGGATCAATTTTTCTGTTAATTGAATGTAAAGCTCCTGAGATTACTATTGACCAAACCACTTTTGATCAAATTGCTCGTTATAATATGATTTTAAAAGCAAATTATTTAATGGTTACTAATGGTCTAAATCATTACTTTTGCAAAATGGATTTTGAGAATGAACAATATTTGTTTTTGAAAGAACTTCCAGAATTCGCCTCGTAACGTTGAGTAAATAAATAAACATTTTATTAAAATATTAAAACAAAATTTGAAAATAGCAGTTGTCATATTAAATTGGAATGGAGAAAAGTTGTTGCAACAGTTTTTGCCTATAATTATTCAGTATTCTGAAAATGCTTCAATTTATGTGGCAGATAATGCATCAACTGATACTTCTATTAAAATTTTAAAACGCGATTTTCCAACTGTAAAAATTATTCAGAATAAATCAAATTATGGTTTTGCCCAAGGTTATAATGAAGCACTTCAATATGTGGAAGAACCTTATTATGCTTTAGTAAATTCTGATATTGAAGTCACAGAAAACTGGCTAAATCCAATCATTGAATTATTTGATAATGAACCTAAAACTGCTATAATTCAACCTAAAATTTTAGATTATAAAAAAAAGACATATTTTGAATATGCTGGTGCAGCTGGCGGATATATTGATAAATATGGCTATCCGTTTTGTAGAGGCCGAATTTTTGACACTTTAGAAGAAGATAAAGGACAATATGATGATGAAACCGAAATTTTTTGGGCAACTGGTGCATGTTTTTTTATTCGTAAAGCAGTTTATAATGAATTAAAAGGCTTTGATGCTGATTTTTTTGCCCATCAAGAAGAAATTGATTTGTGTTGGAGAGCTTTTAATTTAGGTTATATAGCAAAGTACACTTCAAAATCTTTGGTTTATCATGTTGGTGGTGCAACTTTAGATGTTGCTAATCCGAGAAAAACTTTTCTAAATTTCAGAAATTCGCTATTTATGTTGGTTAAAAACTTGCCTTTAAACCAACTTATTCAAGTCCTTTTTATTCGGATGATTTTAGACGGAATTGCTGCATTTAAGTTTTTGTTCAAAGGAAAACTAAAACATTTTCTTGCAGTTGTAAAAGCGCATCTTTATTTTTACTTAAAATTTAACATTTTTTTTACAAAAAGAAATTCGTTTTTTAACCCTAACTACTTCAAAATTAAATCAATAGTTAACGATTATTTTCTTAAAAACAAAAGAACCTTTTTAGAATTATTTTAACAATACTTTATCTTTCCATACTATAGAGATAATCAAATTCTATATACATTTGTTAAAAATATGAAAATTATGAAAAAATTAATTTTATCCTTGTTGATAATCTCCTTCACAATGACTTCTTGTGGATCGAAGAAGAAAATAGCTTCATTAGAAGCTAAGAATAAAGAAACGCAAGATTTATTAAATACTGCGACTGTTAAGTTAAATAACTGTTTGACAGAAAAGAAAGCTTTTGCTGATCAACTTGATTATTTGAAAAAAAACAATTCAGATTTAATCAATAGTTCAAAAGAACTAACTGTTTTAACTTCAAAAGGTGCTTCAAATCTTGAGAAATCTTTAGAAAGTTTAAAAGAAAAAGATTTAAAAATCAACCGTTTGCAAGATGCTTTAACTAAAAAAGACAGTGTTACATTGGCTTTAGTTACTAGTTTAAAGAAAGAAGTTGGAATTAATGATCCAGACATTAAAATTAATGTAGAAAAAGGAGTTGTTTTTATTTCAATTGCTGATAACTTGTTATTTAAATCAGGAAGTTATGAAGTAAGCGATGGTGCTAAAAATGTTTTAGCTAAAGTAGCTAGAGTAATTAACAGTAAACCAGATTTTGAATGTATGGTTGAAGGCCATACAGACAGTGTTCCTTTTAAATCTAATATTCTATTAGACAACTGGGATTTATCTGTAAAACGTTCTACTGCAATTGTAAGAGTATTACAAAACGATTTAGGAGTTGATCCAAAACAATTAATTCCAGCTGGAAGAAGTTTTTATGTTCCTTTAGTGGATAATGATTCTCCTGCAAACAGAGCAAAAAACAGAAGAACTAAAATCATCATTTTACCAAAAATTGATCAGTTTTATGACATGATTGAAAAAGAAATGAAAAATTTAAGTAAATAATAATATAATTTTAAGTACTTAGTATTAAATATTAGAAAATCCAAAAGTTAATTCTTTTGGATTTTTTTATGTGAATTTATTTATATATTTACAATTAATTATATAACTATAAAGTAGTTATATAATTAATTATCAAATTAAAATATTATGAAAAAATTATTATTATTTATAGTTTGCACACTTTCAATTATTGGTTGTAGTACTGATGATAATTTAGAATCTGATATTATTTCTAAATTAGAAATTACTCTGAAAGAAAAAAATGAACCTGATAACCTTATTTATAAAGTAGAATATGTTTTTGATAAACAAGGGAAGGTAGTTTCAGAAAATTTAATTAATTATTACACTCCTCAATTTGTGTATTATAGCACTTTTGAATATAATAATAAAGGGCAAGTTATTAAAGAATTTAGTAATGGAGAAATTCTTTATAATGTAGTGTGGACAAATGATTTTGCAGAAGTTTTTAATAATCAAAACCAAAAAACATCTGAATTTACTTTTGACGGTGAAAAACTAATGTCTTATAGAATGTTTATTGGAACAAGCAATGAAATAACTAGAAAAATGAATTATGATGTCAGCGGAAATGTAATTTCTATAGGAGATGAAACAGAAATATTTGTAGAATTTTTAAATTATGACATTTCTAAAAAAAATCCTGATAATTATATTAAATCAATTGGCTTATTAAGAATAGATTCAAATCCTTACTTTAAAAATATTTTTGACATTAGAAAACAATATCCTTGGCAAGGTGATGATTTTAGTGTTCCCTTGACTTTTTATAATTTTAATTATAAATTCGATACTCAAAACAGAGTTTTTCAAATTGAAAATGAATTTTCTGCAATCTATACCGAAGAATTTATCTATACAAAATAACATTTATAAGTACGAAGTTTTTAAAAATCCAAAAGTTAATTCTTTTGGATTTTTTTATATATTTACATTTAACAACAAACTTTAACAATAACTTGTAAGTATTTGCTTGTGCTATATTAAAGTTTAGTATCTCTACCACTGAAATTTGAATTAAGAAACAAAAATGATAAAAAACCTAATTGCTTTAAATCTAATACTATTTATTGTTTCATGCCAACAAACACAAGAATCAAAAAATGTTTCGAAACAACAACTTAAAACAACATCAAGTGAGTTAATAAATTCTCAAGAACCAATAGATTCTATAAAAATCTCCTATAAAATGGTGAATAGTAAACAATGGTTTTTAGAGCATGAAAATGACACTTTAAAACAAAGAATTGTTTTTGCAATTAACAGAACTGACAAATCTAATTATACACGAATGGATTCAGTCATTATACCGACTGATTTTCGTTATGATATAACAAAATACCTGCCTTTTCCCGTAGAAATAAATTACCTAAAAGATATTAATAAAATAATTTTTTTCTCTTATCCAACCCAGACATTCGCAGCATATGAAAATGGAATATTAAAGATTACTGGCCCAACCAATATGGGAAGAGAAAAATATTTAACGCCAACAGGTCTTTTCTTTACAAATTGGAAAGCCAAAATTAAAATTAGTACAATTGATGATGATTGGATTCTGAATTGGAACTTTAATATCTTAAACAAAGAAGGTATTGGATGGCATGAATATAGCTTACCAGGTTATCCTGCGTCTCATTCTTGTTTAAGACTTCAGGAAAAGGATGCTAAATTTCTGTATTACTGGGCTGATCAATGGGTTTTAGCTAACTCATATACTATATTAGCAAAGGGAACTCCAGTAATAATCTTTGGAAACTATGATTTTAATTCACCAAGACCATGGTTCAAGTTAATTTCCGATCCTAATTCTATTGATATAAGTAAAGAAGAAATTCAAAAAATAACAGAGCCTTATTTAAACGAAATACTAGCAGCACAAAGAAACAGAGATACTATTATATTTACAAAGCGCACTAATAAAAATTAAAAAAAATTACTCAATCCTATAATTGGAAGGCAACATATCACCTATTTTCTTTTCAGATAAATCTCCAGAAAAGTAGATTTTATCGTAGTTAGAAAATAATCCATATTTATCAATTACAAAATTATCGGTGTGAAATATGATTTTTGATTGTTCTCTTCTGTTGTATAACAAACTAAACTCAGCTATAAAATCTTTTGGATGAAAACCTCTTTCTTGCTTTTTAATGAATATTTGCTTTACTCCTAATGTGTCTTTAATGTATAAATGTTCCTCTGGAATAGTCTGAAAACTTCCTTTAAACAATGTGAATTTATTTTTACTCCATTCTTTATTAGCCATATTTCTAAACAATTCTAGAAAAGAGCCATTGAAAACTTTTTCTCTATTTTTTAATTTTCTATCACTATTATCTATTTCTTCAAAACGTGAAGTTCCTACATAAATACTTGAGTAAACATCATTTCTTTCAATACTAAACTGATTAAATTTTGCATCAAATGTGGTTAAGTCAAAATAAACTTTATAGCCTAAATACGGATTATCTATCATTAGAGGTTTGTCAGCATAAGCTGTAAGCACAAATCTATCGTTATCATACGAAAAGTAAATTTCATCTTCATTCTCTATTTTACATTGATTTCCAGCTCTTGTTGTGCCTAAAAATTTATTTCTAAAAAGTGACATCATTTGTTTTCTTGAAAACTTATTATCAGTTAACACAATTTCTCTAAGATCTACTGTAGATTCTTTTAATATAATTTTATAAGGTTTATCATAATTTAATTTATTAAGATATATTTTGTCAAAACCCACAAAACTAACTACTAATGTGGCACTAATTTCAGATGGAAGTATTATTGTAAATTCTCCATCCATATTTGTAGATGTCCCAAAAGAAGATCCATCAAAATAAACTGTTGCTCCAGCTAATGGTTCATCATTTTTGTCTACAACAATACCTGAAATACTTTGAGAGAATAAGGCTGAAAAACTTAATAAAAAAATAAAAGTAACTACTTTTTTCATATAAAATTTATAATATGTCTAAACTTCCTTTACCTTCTCTAATAACTTCTGGTTCATGTCCGGATAAGTCAATTATTGTTGAAGCTATATTATCTCCATAACCACCATCAATAACTAAATCTACTTTATTTTGCCATTTTTCAAAAATTAATTCTGGATCAGTTGAATACTCAATTACCTCATCATCATCATGAATAGATGTAGAAACTATCGGATTTCCTAACATCTCAACAATTTGTAAAGCAATATTATTGGCTGGAACACGAATACCGACCGTTTTCTTTTTTCTAAATTCTTTTGGTAAATCATTATTACCTGGTAAAATAAATGTGTAAGGTCCGGGTAACGCTCTTTTAAGAATTTTGAACGTAGCTGTGTCAATTTGTTTTACATAATCAGAAATATGACTTAAATCGTTACAAATGAATGAAAAATTGGCTTTTTCTAATTTGATATCTTTAATTTTAGCAATTCGTTCTAAGGCTCTAGAATTTGTAATATCACAGCCTAAACCATAGACAGTATCTGTTGGATAAATAATTAGTCCACCATTTCTTAAAACCTCAACCACTTTTTTAATAGACGCTTCGCTAGGTTTGTCTTCGTATATTCTTATAAATTCTGCCATTGCAACTTTTTTTGGTACTAAATTTGATACTTTTTTAAGAGTAATTATCGTTTTATTTAAGTAACTTTAGTTCAAAGATATAGATTAGGTATGAAAACAAACAATTTATTTTTCGGTTTACTGTTATTTTTAATTATTCCTATTTACTCATGTTCTACTGATGATAGTAATATTAAAGAAGATTTAACTTTAGCTAATACGATGTTAAATGTTAGTTATGGTTCAAATTCGCAACAGGTTTTTGATTTATATCTTCCTGCAAACAGAAGTGCTTTATCTACCAAAACACTGCTACTTGTTCATGGTGGTGGTTGGGTTGAAGGTGATAAAGTTGATATGAATTATGCAGTTGACTTAATCAAACAATTTTTACCAGATTACGCGATTGCAAACGTAAATTATCGATTAGCAACCTCCGAAAATTATGCTTTTCCTATGCAAATTGATGATATTGATGCCATTGTTCAGAAATTAAAAGTTGAAAATTATGGTATTTCTGATAATTTTGGATTCATTGGAACAAGTGCTGGTGGACATTTATCAATGTTATATAGTTATGGCTATAATTTAAATAACAATATAAAAATGGTTTGTAGTATTGTTGGTCCAACTAATTTTACTGATCCAAATTACACCAATTCTCAACTTTGGTTAGATTTATATTATAATTTAACTGGAGTTCAATATTCAGATAATCCAAGCTATTATGAACAATTAAGTCCTCTTTTTAGAGCTACTACTTCATCGGTACCAACTAGTATGTTTTATGGAAATGCTGATCCATTAATTCCAACTTCTCAAGGAGTTGACTTGCAGGCAAAGTTAAATCAATTAGGCGTTTATAATGAATTCAACTTGTACAATGGTGGTCATGGAAATTGGTCCCAAGCAGATTTATTAGATGCTAATGTAAAAATGATTGCATTTATTCAGAATAAATTTTAATTAGCCTAAAACCTGTAATTTAGCAAAACGAAGCAATAGTTTCTTAATTCCACCAACTTCAAATCTAATTTCTGCTTTTTTGTCGCCACCTACTCCTTCAATATTTAGGATTTCTCCTTTTCCAAAACGTTCGTGCATAACCAAATTTCCAATGTTTAATTTATTATCAAATAAATTAGCGTTAGAAGTAGAATTGCTTGAAACAGGTTTTAATTTTCTAATGTTTACACTTGGTTTTTCATCATAACTCAAATGTTTTGGAGGTGTTCCTGCTGTTGGTTTAGCTAAACGTAATTTAGACTTATCAATATCTCCAAAAATATCAACATCCATCATAGGTTTATATCTATAATTTGATGAGTCTGTAGGGTTTAAATATTCTACATAAACACTATCAATTTCTTCAATAAAGCGAGAAGGTTCACTATCAACTAGTTTTCCCCAACGATATCTTGATTGTGCATAAGTTAAATAAGCTTGATGTTCGGCACGTGTTATAGCAACATAAAACAATCGTCTTTCTTCTTCTAAATCGCTACGAGTACTTAAACTCATAGCACTTGGAAACAAGTCTTCTTCTAATCCAACCACAAATACATAAGGAAATTCTAATCCTTTTGCTAAGTGAATGGTCATTAGGGCTACTCTATCATCATCACCAGTATCTTTATCTAAATCAGTAGCCAAGGCAACATCTTCCATAAATTCAGCTAAAGCACCTCTTGCTCCATCGATTTCTTTTTGCCCTTCAATAAAGTCTTTTATACCGTTTAAAAGTTCTTCAATGTTTTCTATACGAGCAATTCCTTCTGGTGTAGCGTCTTTTTTTAATTCTTGGACTAAACCTGTTTTTTTAGTCACATGATCAGCTAAATAAAAAGCATCTTGGTTTTCATTAATTACCTGAAAACTTTTAATCATAGTCACAAAATCTTGCAACTTATTTCTGGTTCCAGCGTTTAATTTTAAATCAATTTTATCAATATGCTCTAAAACTTCAAAAATTGAGCGTTTGTAATGATTTGCAGCAACTGTTAGTTTTTCTATAGTTGTATTACCAATTCCTCTAGCCGGATAATTTATGACACGAATTAAAGCTTCTTCATCTTTTGGATTAATGACTAATCGCAAGTAACATAAAACGTCTTTGATTTCTTTTCTTTGATAAAATGATAATCCTCCATATATTCTGTACGGAATATCACGTTTACGCAAAGCATCTTCCATAGCACGTGATTGTGCATTTGTTCTATATAAAATAGCAAATTGACCATTGTTCAATTGCTTATTCATTTTTTGATCAAAAATAGTTGCAGCTACAAAACGACCTTCTTCACCATCAGTCATGCTTCTGTGAATCTTTATTTTTTCGCCATCATCGTTGGCTGTCCAAACAATCTTATCAAGCTTTGTCTTGTTTTTATCTATAATGTTATTTGCTGCCTCAACTATATTCTTTGATGAACGATAATTTTGCTCCAAACGATACATTTGTACATTTTCGTAATCCTTTTGAAAATTCAGAATATTACTGATGTTCGCTCCACGGAATGCATAAATACTCTGAGCATCATCACCTACAACACATATATTTTGAAACCTGTCAGATAAAGCTCTAACTATCAAATATTGTGAATGATTTGTATCTTGGTACTCATCTACTAAAATATATCTAAATCTGTCTTGGTATTTAGCTAAAACTTCTGGGAAACGATTTAAAAGCTCATTCGTTTTTAACAATAAATCATCAAAATCCATAGCGCCACTTTTAAAACATCTATCTACATAATTTTGATAAATATCACCTAAACGTGGTTTTTTTGCCATCGCATCAGCTTCTTGCAAATCTTGGTTGTTAAAATAAGCTTTAACTGTGATTAATGAGTTTTTGTAAGATGATATTTTACTTAAAACTTGTTTAGGTTTGTATACATCTCTATCTAATTGCATTTCTTTGATAATGGCTGAAATTAATCGAACACTATCTTGTGTATCATAAATCGTAAAATTTGATGGATATCCTAGTTTGTCTGCTTCTGAACGAAGAATTCGAGCAAAGACAGAATGAAAAGTTCCCATCCATAGGTTTTTGGCTTCACTACTACCTACAATATCAGCAATACGTTTTTTCATTTCACGTGCTGCCTTGTTGGTAAATGTTAACGACAAAATATTAAACGCATCTACTCCTTGACTCATTAAATTAGCAATACGAACCGTTAAAACACGTGTTTTACCAGAACCAGCACCAGCAATAACAATCATTGGTCCGTCTTTCTGAATTACAGGAGCTCTTTGTGCCTCGTTTAATTTATTTATGTGGTCTTGAATCATATGAATTTAAGTAATGTACAAAAATAGGTGTTTACAATTTCAATAACAACAGTAATTTCAAAAATCAATTTAATATTTTTTTGGAATTTGGAATTTAAAATATTGGAATTTTATTTTATTAATGTTTCCTTTGTCATTCATAAAATCATAAAAATGGATACTGCTAAAATTCTTGAAATTGTCTCATATACTTTGCCTTCGCTAATAACTGGAGGTGTTGCTTATTTCTTATTTACCTCTTACTTTAAAGATCAACAAAATACTAGACGATGGCTGTTGTTAAAAGAAAATCAGAAAGAATCTTTGCCTTTAAGATTACAAGCTTATGAACGAATGGTTTTGTTTTTAGAGCGAATTCATCCAGCGCAATTGTTATTAAGAGTTGTTCCCCCAACTGAAGACAAAAACGATTATGCAACTTTACTGATTCATGCTATTCAAACTGAATTTGAACATAATTTAACGCAACAAATCTACATTACAAATGAATGTTGGGGTGTGATTAACAAATCGAAAACTACAACCGTTCAAATGATTCGTAAAGCATCATTAAATATGGAAATTGCAAATGCAAGTCAATTAAGAGAAGTTATTTTAAGAGAATTAACAGAAATGGAAGCACCAACAAGTGTTGCTATTAGCTTTATTAAGGAAGAATTGAAAAGTGTTCTTTAGTTAGAATTTAATTTTTTGTGTAACTAGCTTTATATGAATAAAATGGGATTTGATGAGTATGAGGTAACTCATATTCTGTTTCAAAAGTAGTTGCACTCAAAATATGGCCATCAATAGAATTGTTTTGTGCTAAACCTCTAACAATATTTGTAAAAATCCCACCTAAACTTTGACTTTCTATTTTAATAGTATTTGTAATTGTATCAACTATAAAAATATGTCCATAATCACTATATGTTGGATAATCGATTGAATTATAATAACCTGATGTAACAGTTTTATATGTAATATTATCAATTTGATAAATAGTATCTGAATTATATGTTTTAGTTGAAATGTAATTACTTCCTTGGTACTTGGAAACAACTAGTGTATAATCTCCAGCCAAATTTATAGATGGTGTTGAGATTACAAGAGGTTGATTTATTACTTTTTGAGTCTCATCCTTTGAACAACTAATAAAAGCAATAGAAAAAAGTATAGAAAAAATTATAATTTTATTTTTCATAATTAAGTATTTTGACATGCTTTTTAACTAGTTTATTTCTTATTAAGATACAAATTTTACAAAAGGTTGCGTCAATAAAAAAATTATTCCTCCACAAGTATTTCCTGTGTGTCGACATCTTTAGATTTAGCATAATCATAACCAATTTGCCACCAATGTTTCATTTTTTCTTTGTTAAAGATTAATGAGTTTGTGGTTAATACTGAAGGTGTAAAATAGAAATTGATAGTTGCTCCTTTAAATTTGGCTTCATATTTTCCGATTTTGATGTTTTGGTATTCAATTCTGTCCATCATAAAGGCAAACAAGTTTGTTAAGGCTGAAAAGGCACTTCTAGCTGGCAATCTATTATACAAAGGAATTTCTGTATGTAAAATAATAGCATCTACTTCTGTTGCACCATTTTTTATAGCTTCTTCTATTGGAATCATACTAGCAAAACCACCATCAGCATATTCACAACCGTCTTTTTTAACCAAAGACATAAAAGGAATATAATTACATGAAATCCAAATCCAATCGCAAAAATCTTCATATAAATAATTATTGATAGATTTATATTCTACCGTATTTAGCGATAAGTTTGAAACGGTAACAAATATGTTTTTAGAGCTGTTTTTTAAAGTATTAAACTCTTCTTCTGTAAAGACTTTATTGATTAATTTTCTTAAATTATTACTTTCTCCAAAGGTTTTTGAACCTCTCCAAAAATTCTTTAAAACATTAAAATGATTAATTTCAATTATATCTTCTCCAAATTTCTTTTTTATCGTAAAAGGACAATTACTAAATATACTATTTTGGTTTACTGAAGTATATATTTCTTTAATTTTTTCAACTTTGTGTAGCGCTAAATGCGAAACCAACAAACTACCTGTAGAAGTTCCAAAATACATGTCATATTCTCTTTTTAAATCTTGTATTAAGTATTGTGCTACACCTCCAGCAAAAGCGCCTTTACTTCCTCCTCCTGAAATTACTAATGCTTTCATTCAAATTAATTTTTATTAAAGATATAAAAAATGTAATATTATTCGTTTAAAAAATAATCTATTCTAATACTAATATTTGATGCAGACAAACTTTTTAAATTTTCTAACCTTAATTTAACATCATTTGATTTAATAAGCCCTCGAATAGTTTCTTTTGCAAATTTAACAGCTTGCCATTTATTATGCAATGATAACTCAATAAGTGATTTTAAAACTTTATCCGTTACTTCATTTAGTTGTATTAAATTTTCAATAGCTTTCTGCCTTACAGTTATATTAAAATCTTCACTGGTCATTTGCTCAAGTTCAGCAATTGCATTTGATCTCATAATAGGATAATTTTTATAAGTAATTGCTTTTAATATTAAATGAGCAAATTTTAAATTATAATCTTGTCCAACCCAAGTTCGAGAAATATCTATGTACTTTTCTCTATCTTCCTTAAATGTTGCCCAAAGCCTATATAAAGCAATTTCTCGATTTATATATGAATTATCAATAAACATTGTTTCAAATTCTTTTTTAAGTTCATGTGGTACTTGTTGAAAAGATTCTGCTAATATTTGCTTTGTTTTAACATCTTTTAATGCAAAAAGTTGGAAAACAAACTCTCTTTTTTCTAAATATGGTACTTCTTTTAATTGATAAACTATTTCTTGATAAATTGGATAAAAGAATTTCTGTTTTAGAATTGCATTAAAGTTGTCTTTTTTATTATTAAAAGAAACCGATTCCAACTGTCTAACAGCTAAATAGTCTTTCATAAACTTACTCTCTTTTATATATGATATTGCTTCATTCCAATCAAAAAAAGAATTTTCTAACCATTTCTTTTTAAAGGCATCAACATCATAATCTGAAACATTTTTAATCTCTGCCAAGAAGTCATCTGTTTCTACTGTTGCATATTGATACTTTTTTAAATAGTTGTTAACCGCTTTATCAAATTTACTTTCACCAATATTGGATTGAATAACAAACAGTGCCCAAGCGCCTTTTTTATATAAAGACAACGAACTGGCTTTATCACTTAAAATTGGGTTATCATCTTGTAAGGAAGCTTCTCTTAATTGTTCTGCCATTTTTAATAACTCATTATTAAAATAATCATCACCAAAAACTTCTCTTTCTGCTAAAAGTGCATAATATGATGCAAAACCTTCTTGTAACCAATGGTGTTTACTTTCTTTAGCTGTTACTAAATTTCCAAACCATTGATGAGCTAATTCATGAGCGTTTACATTTACATAGTTCTTATCATTAAAACCAACGGCGTCAACTATAAATTCATCAGAGAATATCGTAAATGATGTATTTTCCATTCCTGCATAAAGAAAATCTTTTACAGGTGCTTGTCGATACACTTCCCAAGGATAATCTACTCCTATTTTTTTCTCTAAAAAGTCAAAAATATGTTTTGTATATTTATAAGTAGATTCAAATTTATCAGCATCCATTTTTCCTAAATATAATTCGATGGGAATTTTTGAATTAGAATTGATAATTTGTTTTTCATATTTACTAATTACTAAAGCTACAAGATAAGAACTCATAGGCTGTTTCATTTCATAAGTCCACTTAGTTTTACTTGGTTTAAAATCTTTATTAATTAATTTACCATTAGTAAGAACATAAAACGATTTATCAAAAGTAAAAGATAAATTAAAAATTACTTTTTCATTTACATTATCAAAACTAGGCAACCAATTGCTTGTGTTTTTACCTTGTCCTTGAGTCCAAATTTGCAAATTATCACCACTACCGTTGAAATATAAAGCTTGTTTTGGAAAAGCTTTATACTCAAATGTAACTATGTTTTTCCCTTTCTTTACACCTTCAATAAAAGTTAGTTGTTTGTCGTCTGCAACAAATTTAATTTCTTTTTTATTTACAAAAACCTTATCAAAGGTCATATTTACCGCATCAATTTTAATGGCAGTTACAGATTCTTTTACTTCAAATTCACAAGTTACCTTACCACTTACAGATTTATCAAATTGATCAATTTCAAGATCCGCAGTAAGTGTTTTAAAATCAACATCCTGTATTTCTTGAGCAAAACAAAACGTAGTAACAAATAATAATAATAAATATCTCATGGTAAAATATATACGAAGCTGTACTTCTATTTAATTGTCAAATTATTATAATTCGACTATCAAATTTAGTAATTTAAACTTATCTTCGCTTTATAGTTTTTTATAAAAAAAATCAAACTTATAAACAGGAATTAGAATATGAACAATCTATTAGAAACTCCCATAGAATACCTAAAAGGTGTTGGTCCACAGCGTGGAGAGTTGTTTCGAAAAGAATTAAATGTTCATAAATACGTCGATTTAATCAATTTATTTCCCAACAGATATATCGACAGAACTCATTATTTTAAAATCAACCAACTTCAAAGTACGAGTTCAGAATTTCAAATAATTGGTAAAATTATTAATATTAAAACCATAGAACAAAAAAGAGGCAAGCGTTTAGTGGCGAAGTTCATTGATGATACTGGTGAAATGGAGTTGGTTTGGTTTCAAGGTCAAAAATGGATAAGAGAAGGTGTAAAAATTAACGAAGTTTATGTCATTTTTGGAAAAGTAACCCAATTCGGAAATACTTTCAATATGGCTCATCCAGAAATGGAATTATTAGCCGATCATAAAACTAGTCTTCGTTCTGCCATGCAACCAGTTTACCCAAGTACAGAAAAACTAAATAACAGAGGTATTACCAATAAAGTTGTCAATAAATTAATGCAACAATTATTTGTAGAAACCCAAGCACTTTTTTCTGAAACCTTACCCGAATATTTAATTGATCAACTTAAATTAATCCCTAAAAACGAAGCTTTATTAAATATTCACTTTCCTAAAAGTCAAGATTTATTAGCCAAAGCTCAATTTCGATTAAAGTTTGAAGAATTGTTTTTCATTCAACTACAGCTCATCACAAAAAACTTAATTCGAAAACATAAAATTAAAGGCCATCCTTTTGAAAAAGTAGGTGATAATTTTAATAATTTTTACAAAAATCATTTACCCTTTGAATTGACAAATGCTCAAAAAAGAGTTTTAAAAGAAATTCGAAATGACATGGGAAGCAATGCTCAAATGAATCGTTTGTTACAAGGTGATGTAGGTTCAGGAAAAACAATTGTGGCGCTAATGTGCATGTTAATGGCAAAAGATAATGGTTTTCAAAGTTGCTTAATGGCTCCAACAGAAATCCTAGCCAAACAACATTTTATTGGTTTAACTGAATTAGCTAAAGATTTAGACATCAATATACAAATACTTACTGGATCAAGTAAGACTAAAGAACGAAGACTTATACATGAAGCTTTAGAAAACGGAACTTTAGACATATTAATTGGAACACATGCCTTATTAGAAGACAAAGTAAAGTTTCAAAATTTAGGTTTAGCTATTATTGACGAGCAACACCGTTTTGGTGTAGAACAAAGAAGTAAGCTTTGGAGAAAAAATACAATTCCTCCTCACGTTTTGGTAATGACTGCAACACCAATTCCAAGAACTTTAGCTATGAGCTTATATGGTGATTTAGATATTTCTGTAATTGATGAATTGCCACCAGGAAGAAAACCCATTCAAACCGTACATCGTTTTGATAGTAATCGTTTAAAAGTTTGGAAATTTATTAAAGATGAAATCGCAAAAGGGCGTCAAATCTATATTGTTTATCCATTGATTCAAGAGTCTGAAAAAATGGATTATAAAGATTTAATGGATGGTCATGAAAGTATTTCACGTGATTTTCCGTTACCTGATTATAGTATTTCTATTCTTCATGGACAAATGAAACCAGCTGACAAAGAGGAAGAAATGCGAAGATTTGCTGAAGGAAAAACAAATATAATGGTAGCCACAACCGTAATTGAAGTTGGTGTAAATGTTCCAAATGCATCTGTAATGATTATCGAAAGTGCAGAACGTTTTGGGTTGTCGCAATTGCATCAATTAAGAGGAAGAGTTGGTCGTGGAGCCGAACAAAGTTATTGCATCCTAATGACAAGTCACAAATTAAGTGATGATAGCAAAACCAGAATGGAAACAATGGTTAGAACCAACGATGGATTCGAAATTGCCGAAGTAGATTTAAAACTTCGTGGTCCAGGCGATTTAATGGGAAAACAACAAAGTGGCGTTCTAAACCTTCAAATTGCTGATTTAGTTAGAGACAAGGATATTCTACAAGTAGCAAGATTCGAAGCTATAAAACTACTAAAAGCAGATGCACCTATGGAAAAACCAGAACACAAAAGACTTAGAGAAGTATTCATAGAAATGAGTAAAAAGAAAAACATCTGGAATTATATTAGTTAGTGGTGTTTTACTTTTCTATGCACAACACCTTTTAAACCTTAAAAATAAAAATGGTACAATACAACCCAAAAGACTGGATAACATTCATCTTCAGATTTCATAAGTCTGACACTTTTCGTCAATTGATTCCAATGATGATAACTATTGGTTTATATTCTTATGGAGTAGCTTATTTAGAAATTGAATATTGGAAATTATCAGAAGATAGTCATGTTAAAAACATTACCATAATGCATGGAATGTTAGGTTTTGTAATTTCACTATTATTAGTTTTTAGAACAAATACTGCATATGATCGCTGGTGGGAAGGACGAAAACATTGGGGAGCTTTGGTAAATAACAGTCGAAATTTAGCCATCAAACTTTCAGTAATGTTAAAAGAAGAACATGACAGGCATTTCTTTAGGCAAGTTATTCCTGGTTATGCATCAATTTTACAAAAACATTTAAAAGATGAAGAAACAGCCAAAATGCTTTTTGAAGATTTAGATTTAGACATAGACCATCACAAACATAGACCGAATCAAGTAGCGAAAATGATGTTTCAAAAAGTACATGATTTACATATGAGTGGAAAAATATCGGGAGATCAACTTATCATTATTAATAACGAAGTTCAATCTTTTACAGATATTTGTGGAGCTTGTGAACGAATTAAAAACACACCCATTCCCTACTCATACAGCTCATTCATCAAGAAATTCATTTTCTTTTATATAATGACATTACCTTTTGGATATGTCTTTAGTTTAGGATATTACGTAATTCCAGTTGTGGTATTTACTTTCTATGTTTTAGCCAGTTTAGAGCTTATTGCAGAAGAAATTGAAGATCCTTTTGGAAATGACGCCAACGATTTACCAACCGTAAAATTAGCCCGTAACATCAAAAAACACGTAGAAGAAATTATATAAGCTAGTTTTTGATTTTTCAGATTTTTGATTTTCAGAAAGGTCAAAAATTCTAAATTCTAAATTCTAAATTCTAAATTTAAAAAAGTATCTTTGCACCCTTAAAATTTGATTAAAAATGCGTATATCATACAATTGGTTAAAACAATTTATTAAAATTGACTGGAAGTCAGAAGAAATTGCTGCTTTGCTTACCGATTTAGGTTTAGAAGTAGAAGGTGTTGATAAATTTGAAAGCCTAAAAGGTGGTTTAGAAGGAATAGTTGTAGGTCATGTCTTGACTTGTGAAAAACATCCTGACGCTGATAAATTAAAAATCACAATGGTTGATTTAGGAGACGGAAACCCTCCTGTTCAAATTGTATGTGGTGCTCCAAACGTAGCGGCTGGTCAAAAAGTACCTGTGGCAACTATTGGAACAAAATTATACGACAAAGAAGGAAACTCTTTCGAAATCAAAAAAGGTAAAATTCGCGGACAAGAAAGTCACGGAATGATTTGTGCTGAAGACGAATTAGGACTTGGCGAAGGTCATGATGGAATTTTAGTTTTGAGTGAAGATTTAAAAGCAGGAACTTTAGGAAAAGATGTTTTCAATATTGAAACGGACGAAGTTTTTGAAATTGGTTTAACACCAAACCGTGCTGATGCAATGAGTCATTGGGGTGTTGCACGTGATTTAAAAGCAGGTTTAATTCAAACTAATATTAATTCTGAATTAATTACTCCTTCAGTGAGTAGTTTTAATGTTGATAGAAGAACATTAAAAATTGATATTGAAGTTGAAAACAAGGAATTAGTACCTCGTTATTGTGGAGTTACAATTTCTGGAGTTACTGTAAAAGCTTCACCAGTTTGGTTGCAAAATCGTTTAAAATCAATTGGATTAACACCAAAAAACAACATCGTTGATGTTACGAATTACGTAATGCACGAATTAGGCCAACCAACACACGCTTTTGACGCCAACAAAATCAAAGGAAATAAAGTAATTGTTAAAACGGTTAAAGCAGGAACAAAATTCACAACATTAGACGGTGTGGAACGTGTTTTAGACAAAGAAGACGTTATGATTTTTAACGCCGAAGATCCAATGTGTATTGCTGGAGTTTTTGGTGGAATTAAATCAGGTGTTTCTGAGAATACTCAAAATATCTTTTTAGAAAGTGCTTATTTCAATCCGGTTTCTGTTCGTAAAACAGCTAAACGTCACGGTTTAAATACAGATGCTTCTTTTCGTTTTGAAAGAGGAGTTGATCCATCAATAACAAAATATGCTTTAAAAAGAGCTGCTTTATTAATTCAAGAAGTTGCAGGTGGAGAAATTACTTCCGATATCGTAGACATTTATCCTAAACCTATAGAAGACTTTAGTGTTTTCGTGACTTTCGATAAAATTAACAAAGTAATTGGCGAAGAATTAAACAAAGAAACCATCAAAACCATTTTAACTTCATTAGAAATTAAAGTGAACAGCATGACCGAAAATGGTTTAGGATTAACTATTCCATCTTATAGAGTTGATGTACAAAGAGACATTGATGTTATCGAAGAAATTCTTCGTGTCTATGGTTATAATAGCATAAATTTTAATGAAAAAGTAAGTGCTACAATTGCCAATTCATCAAGAACAGAAGAATATAAAGTTGAGAATATCATTTCTGACCAATTATGTTCTCAAGGATTTAACGAAATGATGGCAAATTCATTAACGAGTCCAGATTACATTAAATTATCGGATCAATTAGTAGAATCTGAAACAGTAACCATCATTAATCCTTTGAGTAATGAACTTTCTGCTATGAGACAATCGCTATTATTTTCTGGTTTAGAAGCTATTTCGTTCAACATTAACAGAAGAAAATCAAATTTACGTTTGTTTGAATTCGGAAAAACCTATCACAAAGTTGAAAATGGGTATGATGAAAGAAAACATTTGTGTTTATACCTTACGGGAAATAAAACAGCGGAAAGTTGGAATACAGCTACTACAAAATCTGACTTCTTTATGATGAAAGGTTATATAATGGCTTTGTTAACTCGAATTGGATTAGACCAAAAAGTAAATTCACTACCTGTTGAAAACGATGTCTTTTCAGAAGGATTATCTTTTGTAATAGGAAGAGAAACTATTGCTGAATTTGGAATCCTAAAAAAATCTGTTTTAAAAGCCTTTGATATTAAGCAAGAAGTGGTTTATGCTGATATCAACTGGGCAGCTATTCAAAAATACGTTTCTAACAAGTTGAAATTAACAGAAATCTCGAAATTCCCAGAGGTTCGTAGAGATTTAGCTTTATTGGTTGATAAAGATGTAACGTTTGAAGCGATTTATAAAATTGCCAAACAAACTGACAAGACACTTATCAAAGAAATTAGCCTATTTGATGTGTATGAAGGTAACAATTTACCAGAAAACAAAAAATCGTACGCTGTGAGCTTTATAATGAACGATGAGAAGAAAACCTTAGAAGAAAAACAAATTGAAAAGGTAATGCAAAAGCTTCAAGCTAATTTTGAGAGAGAAGTTGGGGCAACGTTGAGATAACCTTTTTCTAAATAATTATATAAAAAATCCAAAAGTTGATTCTTTTGGATTTTTTTGTGGGTTTTTATTTATATTTACAAATAATTACAAACGATAATAAACATTTATAAATACTTGTAAGTATTTGTTAGTTGTTTATATATACAAGTTGTAAGTAATTTCACAGAACCGCTAAAACAAAATGACAGACAGAAAAGACATTTACGATTCTATTAAAATGAGAATGGAAAAAATCGGTTTTCAATTTGAAACTGAGCAAAAACCACATCTTCAAAATAGAAAAGAAAATGAACTGAAATTTGTACATCCAAAACTAATCAAAAGACTTGAAGAAGATGGAATTAAAATAAGAGCTGAAAAATTTTATATTAAACCATTGTCAAATGAACCAGATTGTGAAATTGGATTTGTAACAGGAAAAAGCTCACCATTATATAAATCAAATAATTTTACAAAGCCTAATTCAACTGACACATTTGACAATACACCTGCTTGGACTAATAGCGAAAACAATAACGCTATTGATAGTTTACTGAAATCTATTGAAAATTATTTGAAAACTTCATCTGATGTTGTTGAAAACAATATTAACACATTCCTTTTTGCTTGGAATCCTAATAGATGGGATTGGGAAGATTTACAAGAAAGTATTGAACATCTTGAAAAAGTTGGATATGTTGAAAGAAGATGGAGTTGTGGAAATTCAAAAAGTATTAGAAAAGGAGACAGAGTTTTCTTAATTAGATTAGGTAACGAACCAAGGGGAATAATGGGAAGTGGTTATGCTAAATCTTCTTACTATGTTGCGCCTCATTGGGATGGAACAGAAAACAAAACGACTAACTATATCGATATTGAATTCGATATCCTAATTAATCCAAAAGAAAACAAGTTATTTGACAAAGAATCTTTGGAAAGTATTGACAAAAACAATTTGCAACAATGGTTTCCTCAACAAAGCGGAATTTCAATAAAAGAAGAAGTTTTAGAAAGTTTGGAATCTAATTGGTTTAACTTTATTAAAGAGAATAAATACATAAAAAATAGTTTTGTTTCTAACGATGTTACAACCCAATTTAAAAAAACATATAAAGAAGGTAAATCCAAAGACATTGTACAGACTCGATACGAAAGAAATCCGGAAGCTCGCAAAAGATGTTTAAAGCATTTTGGTTATTCTTGTAAAGTTTGTTCATATGATTTTGAAAAGCACTTTGGAGAAATTGGCAAAGGTTTTATTCACGTCCATCACATAAATCAGATTTCGGAAATAGGAAAAGAATACGAAGTTGACCCAATAAAAGACTTAATTCCTGTTTGTCCGAACTGTCACGCAATGATTCATTCAAAACGACCAGCTTTTACGATAGAAGAAATTAAAGAAATAATAAGATAAAAAACTACTTACAACACCGTGTATAATTAATTGCTTTGGCAAGTGCTTATCACGAAAATTCCCTCGGAATTTTCTTGCGTTCGTTTTTGTTTATTAAATTAGTTGCTGAACCACGCAACTAATCATACACAACAACGTTAGCTGTTATATTATGAAAATCGTACTAAAATTCAACTACTTAATGAAACAAGCTCCAATAAAACTTCTTTTAATTCTTGTTCTAGTATTTTCAAATGCAAATGCGCAAAGTATAATATGGGGAACCAATAACTATATTGAATATCAAGTCGGAACACTTCCATTGGTTATTTCTGTTCCGCACGGTGGCAATATGGAGCCAAGTTCAATTCCTGATAGAACGTGCAACAACCCAGTCTATGCTGTAGATGCTTTTACCATAGAAACTGCAATGGCAATCAAAAGCAGACTCTTTGCTGTAACCGGCTGCTATCCTCATATAATTATTTCTCACCTGAAACGAAATAAGTTAGACCCTAATCGCAATATGGCGGATGGAGCCTGTGGAAATCCAGAAGCGAACTTGGCATGGACTGAATTTCAAAATTTTATTGCCGAGGCACAAAATACCGCAAATCAACAATTTAATAGTAAAACATTTTTTGTTGATTTGCATGGGCACGGCAATCCTATTCAAAGAATAGAACTAGGATATTTGCTTTATGACGATGAGTTAGAACTGCCCGATAACACCTTGAATTCACTACAATATATCAATTACAGCTCTATTAAAAATCTAGCTTTAAACAATGCTAACAATTACACGCATACGCAACTATTAAGAGGACCAAACGCTTTCGGAACGTTGTTGGCAAACAATAGTTTTCCTGCGGTACCAAGCCAAAGCATTCCATTTCCAGGCACCACATCAAATTATTATAGCGGAGGATATATAACTGCAAATCACACCTGCTACAATCCTGCAGCTTCCATAAACGGTCTTCAGATGGAACTTAATTTTAGCAATATTCGAGATACACCAGCCAATAGGAATGCATTTGCCAATTCATTTACTCAAGCGGTTATTACCTATATGAACATCCATTTTAATGTGAACTGGAACACATGCAATGTGCTTTCGACAATAGATGACCATAAGGAGATAACCTTTGCTGTTTATCCAAATCCGGTTTCAAGAGGAAATCCGATTCATTTTGTTTTTAATGAAAATACTCAATACGATTACCACCTGTTTAATTCATTAGGTCAATTGGTTGCTAATGGCCTATTAAAATTGGATGAAACGCTTGATACAGGAAAGCTAAGTACAGGTATTTACTTAATTAGAATTTCTAGTAAAAATAATACTGTGCAATTGAATACGAAAATTATCATAAAATAGAAATTGACATATTAACAAATACAACTGCTAACACACGCAAACAGAAATTGCCAAATATTTAGTAACGAGAACTTTAATTTTCACGAATAAAATCTATCTTGCCGAGAAATCTAAGTTCGCTATAATTGGCAACTTCGGTTAGTGCGGGAAAGTTATAGAGCATTTTAAAATACGACACGATAAAATAATGATAAACCAATTATTAAAAGGACTTGTTGACCTAATTTATGGGACAAGAAGTATAAGACGAAAATTTCAAACGAAAAATCCAACCGAAACTGTTTTAGCATCAGACGCAAGTAAAGGAATTATGACAACAAATAATCAAGACATTAAACGCGGACTTGATTGGGTAATTTCTCAGCGTGCAGTAGTATTATTGACTGATAAAAAAATTATTTGTGGTAAGTGGACAATTCCACTTGATAACATTAAGTCTGCTCAACTATTAAAAATAAAGTCATTATTTAGCAGTGGACAAGTTTTAAAAGTTCAAACAAATGACGACAAAAACTATCAATTTGGAATGCAAATAAACCCTGAATGGATAAATCAAAAACAATTACCATTAAGACTTGGAAAGGGAGAAGTAAAAAAATCGCTTTTTAGTATAATAGTTAGAATAATTGCTATTGGTTATTTGATTTACTGGCTTTATTTACGATTCTTAACTAATTAAAATTTTCAGACAAATACTGTTATCTGTAAGAAAAACACTCTATAACAACGGTTTTGTTCAATGGCTTGGGCTTGTTTTTTCCTTCGGAAAAACCTCTATGAATCGAAAATTTGTCTATATTTACTTTGTTCTGTGACTAATCAAAGCCACTTTATAAAGCAACTGACCGTTTTCAATAAACATAAAACCATGTGCTTCCTCTCCAAACAATCAAAATCCGCAACACAAATAGAAATAAAGATGTAACTAAAATCAACCTATAAAAACTTCTTGGTCTAGCAACTAGGAAGTTCTTTTTCCACGTTTACGGTTTCCCGTAATTAATAATGATATCTTTTGTTTATTATTGCAATAGTATGATAAGACTTTAAACGGTCATAAAATAAAAAGTTACTTTAGCTTTTGATAGAATAGGAAAATAATGATACATGTCAATACTAATAAGCTCAGATATGTATCACCTAATCATACATATAAATAAGTTGGCAGACATTTTAACCTAAAAAATCGTGAAAAGACTAATATTAAGCATTTTACTATTCAATTTTATTAATTGCAATTCTCAAATATCGAAAGAATTAGAAATTTTCATTAAACCTTTTGAAGATTTTAAAACTTTCAATGCTATGGGTTGGAAAAATGATTCTATTTCAAAATTGCTAAACAAAAAAGCGACTGAAGAAGAGTTAGTTTATCTTTCATTAAATGGTAAAAACACATTCACAAAAGGAATTTCAATTGAAACGTTAATAAATAAAAAAAGCAAAAAAGTATTTGATATTTATGAAAATTTGATTGATTCAAGAGACACAATAGTTTATGGAACAGAATGTTTATCAAACAGTGCAAGTTTACCAAACTTTATGTTTCAAAGTTTAGCTTTTAATCCAAATTATTCAAAAGATGAGATAGTTTCAAACAAGGAAATATTAGTTCGTAAAATATTAAATAAAAAACCCATAAACATAAAATTGCTACAAAGTGTAACTTATTGGATTCCGCAAAAAGAAGAGTTTTATGAACCAATAAGAAAAATTGTAGTAGATAATAAATCTACTGCCCTATTAGTTACTATTGCAAAATATAAAAAAGAAAATGATATTGAATTAATAAAAAGCTTTGGAATAGATGCTTTGCCTGCAATTGAAGAATTTCCAAACGAACAATTTAGAGAAATATTAGAAAACAATATTAAGTTCGATGATTTTCAATATATGTTTGCTTTAGCAAAATCTTGTATTCCAGAAACTGTAAAAACAGTTGAAAAAGCTATTCAACTCAAAATTGAAGATTTAAGGAATAATGATTGTGGAAATCATTGTTTAAGTACAATTTACAATCAAATTGAAATGAATAAATGTGAATTATTTTATCCAACATTAGAAAAATTATGGTTAACAAATAAAATAATCTCATATAATGTCTTGGATAATTATAAAAAAAGACATTCAAAAGTAGAAACTAAAAAATTCATATTCAATGGTTTAATGTTAAAAGGGAAAGCTGAAATTATTCATAAAAACATATACGATGATGGTGATTTTGTTGAAAATATGGAAAGTGGTTTGACTTGGAATAATGAAGCAAAATTAATCCATATTTTAAACGAGTTAAAAAAATTATCTAATAAGGAATATTTAAAAGCTTTAGAAAATAACATAATCGAAATCGAAGATTTAGGTTTGCCAAATTTTGTTGAAGAATTAAACGACGACAAAAGTTTATTGATAGTTAAAAATTCATTCATTGAGAAACTTAAAGTAAATAAAAATGCTTATGGTTTGTTATCAATAATGGACGCAATTAAATTATTAAAAGATAAAGAAACTTTTAATAAAGGTTTTGAGGTTATAAAAACCAGAAAAGAAGATTTTAAAAAATTTTCAGGTTGGGAAAAAGACTTGCGAAATTTTCTAAAAGAAAACAATCTAAAATTAGAATAAGAAAAAACGATCTACCAACAGCCATTTTGAGCTAGCTGGAATTTAGTGGAATTACCGTTTCGCATCAAGTTTTCGTTAAGCCGAAAATTGAGCGGTTACGAACTTCCAGCCATCTCAAAGTGGCAAAACATTACCAACCATTAAAAAAAAACAGAATGCGAATAATATCACTACTAATATTAATCTTTCTTGTATCAGGAATTCA
>JBLHNH010000014.1:0-32579 GCA_047622645.1 Flavobacterium sp. | reverse complement strand
AATATGGAATTACTATTACAACTTATGATCCATGGGCTAATCCAGCAGAAGTTAAGCACGAATATAAAATTGAAAGTACCAAAGAAATTCCAAACCAAAAATTTGATGCTGTTGTATTAGGAGTTTCTCATAAAGAATTTTTACAAATAGATATTCCTAGCCTACAAAATAAGAATAGTGTTTTATACGATGTAAAAGGAATTTTAGGAAACAACGTGGATGGGAAACTATAATCCATTTTTAATATAAAGTATAAAGCCTTGTTTTTGACAGGGCTTTTTTTTGGAAAAATAGTTTTTGGAACACAGATCTAAGAAATTTGAGAAACCTTTATGTTTTTTTGTTTTGTGGTTTTTGTGTGTGTTGGAATTCGGATGATACGAATTTTTTTATCCGTTGGGTTTTGTAATCTATTTAGATTAGATATAGGTTTTATAACATCAGAATATCATTCCTTATGTTAATTCGGGAGATTTTTAGAAATAAAAACGTTAGTTTTTTGTTACTAAAAACAGTATCGAGACCGTAGTTAAATCACTTTCTCATAAAACATACAATCGTCAAAAAAAAGGGCATTAATCCTCAAACACTATGGTTTAATAAAAATAAAGTTTATTTTTGCAAATTACACTTGTTTAAAACACTAATTTCATAGAAATGAAGAATATACTTGTCACTGGTGGAGCTGGTTTTATAGGCTCACACGTTGTAAGAAGATTTGTAAATCAATATCCAAATTATCATATTTTTAATTTAGATACTTTGACTTATGCAGGAAATCTTGAGAATATTAAAGACATTGAAGATAAACCCAACTACACCTTTGTAAAAGGAGATATTTTAGATGAAATTTTCTTAAAGGATTTATTTGCCAAACATCAATTTGAGGGCGTATTGCATTTAGCAGCCGAATCTCATGTAGATAGATCTATAACAGATCCTTTGGCCTTTGTGAAAACAAATGTTATCGGAACGATGAATCTATTAAACGTAGCCAAAAAACATTGGAAAGACAATATGAAAAACAAACGTTTTTATCATATATCAACCGATGAGGTCTACGGCTCTTTAGGAGCAACAGGGTTGTTTACTGAAACAACTTCGTATGACCCTAACTCCCCTTATTCAGCTTCAAAAGCAGCTTCTGATCATTTTGTAAGAGCTTATGGCGAAACGTATGGTTTGCCTTATGTGATTACCAATTGTTCTAACAATTATGGTCCTAATCATTTTCCAGAAAAATTAATTCCGTTATTTATTCATAACATTATAGAGAAAAAGCCTTTACCTGTTTATGGTGATGGAAAATATACTCGCGATTGGTTGTTTGTAGAAGATCATGCAGTAGCTATTGATTTAGTTTTTCATAAAGGAAAAAACCATGAAACATACAATATTGGAGGTTTTAACGAATGGCAAAATATTGATTTAGTAAAATTATTGTGTAAACAAATGGATGCTAAATTAGGAAGAGAAGAGGGTGAATCTGAAAAATTAATCGCATACGTAAAAGATAGACCAGGACATGATTTGCGTTACGCAATTGATGCTTCAAAAATAAACAAGGAATTAGGTTGGAAGCCTTCTGTAACTTTTGAACAAGGTTTAGAAAGAACTATAGACTGGTATTTGTCTAATGAAGACTGGTTGAAAAATGTAACTTCTGGGGATTATCAAAAGTACTATGAAGAACAGTACAAATAGGATATGAAAAAAAATTTAATAGTATTTGGAACAAGACCAGAAGCAATTAAAATGGCACCTTTAGTTAAGCAATTTTTAAAAGACAAAGAGAATTTTGAAACTCGTGTTTGTGTAACAGCTCAACATAGAGAAATGCTTGATCAAGTATTAGATTTTTTTGAAATCAAACCTGATTATGACTTAGACTTAATGAAGCCTAACCAAAATTTATATACTTTAACTTCTGATATTTTATTAGGGTTAAAACCAATATTAGAAGACTTTAAACCTGATTTTGTATATGTACATGGAGACACTTCTACAACAATGGCTACAAGTATTGCTGCTTTCTATTCAGGAGCGAAAGTTTGTCATGTGGAAGCAGGTTTAAGAACGCATAATAAATACTCTCCTTTTCCTGAAGAAATGAATAGACAAGTAACAGGGAGAATTGCAGATATTCATTTTGCACCAACAATTACATCAAAAAAAAATTTACTTTTAGAAAACATACTTGAGTCTTCTATATTAATTACAGGAAATACGGTAATTGATGCTTTATTGCAAAGTTCAGATAAAGTAAATGCTATTCAAAATGATGAAATAGAATCTTTAAAAGCAACTGTTGATTTTACTAAAAAAATAATTTTAGTAACTGGACATAGAAGAGAGAATCATGGAGATGGATTTGTAAATATTTGTGCAGCTTTAAAAGAAATTGCAGTTACATGTCCAGATGTTCAAGTTATTTATCCAGTTCACTTAAATCCTAATGTAAAAAGACCTGTTTATGAAATTTTAGGAGACATATCAAACATAAAACTCATTAATCCATTAGCCTATCCTGCTTTTGTATGGTTAATGAATCAATCTTATATAATAATAACGGATAGTGGTGGGGTGCAAGAGGAAGCTCCAAGTTTAGGAAAACCTGTTTTAGTTATGCGAGATACCACTGAAAGACCAGAAGCTGTTGAAGCCGGTACAGTCATTTTAGTAGGAACGAATAAAGATAAAATAATAAAGGAGTGTTTAGATTTATTAAATAATAAAGAAAGATACCAACAAATGAGTGCTTTGCACAATCCTTATGGAGATGGAAAAGCATGTGAAAGAATAGTGAATTTTATAAAAGAATTATAAAATATGAGTAATCAAAAAGTAGTAACTGTTGGGTTAGGTTATATTGGTTTACCTACGTCTGCCTTAATAGCTAATAATGGTATTTCTGTTCATGGCGTTGATGTAAATCAAAAAGTGGTTGATACTATTAATGCTGGAAAAATACATATTGTAGAGCCTAGTTTAGATGAGGCAGTTGCAAAAGCAGTAGCCGCAGGGTTTTTAAAAGCAGACACTAAACCTGCTATAGCAGATGTTTATTTAATAGTTGTACCAACACCTTTTAAAGCTAAAAACGAACCCGACATTTCATTTGTACAAGCAGCAACGAAAGCAATAATTCCATTATTAAAAGAAGGAGACTTATATATTATTGAATCTACTTCTCCGATTGGAACTACTGAAAAAATGATGAATTATATTTTTTCAGAGCGACCAGAATTAAAAGGAAAAATATATCTAGCATATTGTCCTGAAAGAGTTTTGCCTGGAAATGTAATGTATGAGTTAGTTCATAATGATAGAGTTATTGGTGGAGTAGATGAAGTTTCAACTCAAAAGGCAATTGAATTTTACAGTCAATTTGTAAAAGGAGAATTACATGCTACTAATGCTCGTACTGCCGAAATGTGCAAGTTAACGGAGAATTCATCTAGAGATGTTCAAATAGCATTTGCCAATGAACTGTCCTTAATTTGCGCTAAAGCTGATATTAATGTTTGGGACTTAATTAAATTAGCTAACAAACATCCAAGAGTAAATATTTTACAACCAGGTTGCGGAGTTGGAGGACACTGTATAGCAGTAGACCCCTATTTTATCGTTGCCGATTACCCAATGGAATCTAAAATAATTGCATCAGCAAGAGAAGTAAATAATTACAAATCATTTTGGTGTGCTGAACAAGTAAAAACAGCAAAATTAGAATTTCAGATTAAACACGGCTTAAAACCAAGTGTAGCGATAATGGGATTAGCCTTTAAACCTAATATTGACGATTTAAGAGAGTCACCAGCAAAATATATTGCTCAAAAAGTATTACAAGATGCTCAAGATGAACAATATTATATTGTTGAGCCAAATATTGAAGACCATCAAGTTTTTAAAATAACTAACTACAAAGAAGCTGCAGATAAAGCAGATATTGTTGTGTTTTTAGTAGCTCATGATGAATTTAAAAATCTTGAAATTTCCAAAGAAAAGATTGTTTTAGACTTTTGTGGAGTTACTAACTAAATTAATATAAATATGCTAAAAATTAAGGTTTTAATTGCAAAATTGTTGGTAAACAATTTTAATGGAAGAATAATTTCTATATTGTTTTCAAATAAAATACCTTTTTATAATATTAAAATTGACATTTCAAACCCAATAATTAAAAGAAGAATTGCTGCTGCATTATTTTTTAAAACTTATGAAAGTTCTGAAATAAGATATATAAAAAAACACATAAATAATTATAAAGGAATTATTATTGAATTAGGATCTAGTATTGGAGTAGTTTCATCTATTGTTGCAAAAGACAATCCAAAGGCTATAGTTTATACCTTTGAAGCTGATGAAAGATTTATTCCAATTGTTAAAAACAACTATTTAATAAATGATATTAATAATGCAAATAGTTTTCAAGGAATTATTGGGGAAGAAGGTTATGAATTCTCTGTAGGAGAAGACAATACTATGGGCAAAATTTTAAAAAGTAATAATTCTAATCAAACACTAACTAATTTGTCTAGTATTGTTGAAAAAAATAATATTGGTGATTTTGCTTTAATTTCAGACATAGAAGGAGCAGAATATTTTATTTTGAATGAAAATAAAAATGTATTTAATAATTGTACTTTAATAATTATGGAAATGCATGATATAGAAATTGAGGATAAAGTAATAAAAGTAGAAGATTTAGTAAATAGAGTATTAGAATTAGGGTTTACTATAGTTGAAAGATATGGTTCTAATATAGTTGCAAAAAAAATGTAATGGATAAGAACAAATCAAATTATGAAGTTATTGTTTATCATATAGGAGCTCGAGATTATTATAGTGTTTCTGAAGTTTTTGATAGAAAAAAAAAATTAAAATTTTTAATCACAGATTATTGGTTTTCAAAATGGAAATTTTTAAAAGTTTTTAAAAAAAATATTGATAGAAGAAGTAATTCAAATACTAGTGATGAAAGAGTTAAGTCATATAGTTTGCTTAAAGTTTTATTTGTTGAGTTTTCTAAAAAAATAATACAGAATAAATTTAATACATGGATGTTTTCCAGCAAATTATTTACACAGTTTGTTATAAAGAAATTAAAAAATAAAATTCAACACGATAAAAAATATGTTTTGTGGGGTTATACTGGTGGAAACTTAGAAGTACAAAAAGAATTTAAAAACAGTAAAAATGTTTTCTTAATACACAATCAAATTGATCCAGGATTAGTTTACTATGAAATTGAAGGTTTGCCAGACCATAAAGAAAAAACTGCGTTTTTAGAGAGGATTACTGAAGAATGGCAATTAGCAGATGTTATCTTAGTGAATTCTGAATATTCAAAAAAATGCTTGATTCAAAAAAACGTTAATGAAAGTAAAATAATAGTAGTACCGCTAATTTATAAAAGTAAAAAATTATTACTTAATAAAGAATTTAATAAAAAGCTAAACATTGCGTTTATAGGCAACATAAATAAATTAAAAGGATTTGATACTTTTTTAGAAGTTGCAAGAAAAGAACATGCTAAATATAATTTTATAGCCGTTGGAAATACTCATTATGATGAAAATTACATAAGTGAAGCGAAAAAGTATATCTCATTCAAGGGTTTTTTAGATAGAGAAAGTCTAGAAAAATTATATAAAAATATAGATTTGTTAATTTTCCCTACTTTATGTGATGGATTCGGAATGGTTCAGTTAGAAGCAATGTCATTTGGAATCCCTGTGATATCATCTTCAAATTGTGCGAAGGTAGTAATTGATAACGTAAATGGGTTTATAGTAAATAGTGCAGATGAAATTGAAAATAGAATAAATTATTTAGATCAAAATCGACAACAATTAAAAGAGCTTTCAAAAAATTGTCTAAATAGAATAAATGATTTTTCTGAAGAAATTTTTTTAGAGAAACTTAATATTGGATTATCTATGTTTAATATAGAAATTAAGTAATTAAATGAAACAAAAAATACTAGACTTAATTGAAAAAACAAAAAATTCTAGATTATTATTAGGCAGCTTTTGGACAATTGTAGGTAGTGGTCTTTCTAGAGTTTCATTAATTATTGGTTCAATAATTAGTGCAAATATTTTAGGTGTTGAAAAATACGGAGAATTTGGTATAACGAGGAGCACAATAAATCTAGTTTTAACCATAGCAGGCCTAAATGTTGGAGTTGTTTTAACAAAATATATATCGGAATTTAGAGATAAAGACAAAATTAAATGTGCGGTTCTAGTTACCCAAAACTATATTTTCGTTTTCATGTTAACGATCTTTTTTTCATTAGTAGTTTATTTTTCGGCGCCTTATTTAAGTTCTTCTATTTTAGAAGCACCTCAATTAGTTGAAGAAATTAAGTTAAGTGTTTTTATTCTGTTTTTTGGCATCACTTTTCCATTAAACGAATCAGTTTATAGAGGTTTTGAATGGTTTAAACAATTAGGATTTATACAAATACTAGGTTCTTTAACATTTATTGTATTTGTACCTTTAGGAGCTCATTATTATGGTGTATATGGAGCTCTATTGGGTTACTTGATTTACACAATAACAATGACTTTGTTAACATCATTTCAGCTATATAATTTACTTTCAAAAAGTAATTATTCTATTTTCTCTGTTGATAAGTCTATATTTAAATTTAAAGAATTAATAAAATTTACTTTACCGGTGTTATTGTCTTCTATAGTAGAAGCACCTTTTTTCTGGTTCTCTCAAGTTCTTTTGATTAAATATGCTGGAATGATTGAAAATGGAAAAGTGGGAGCAATTTTACAAATGAGAAATTTAATTTTAATCGTACCAGGTTACGTAAGTTTAGTTAGTTTACCTTTATTAAGTAATGCTTTATCAAGTTCTAATAAAGAGGAATTTAAAAACTTTTTTCAAAAAAGTGTTAAAATAAATTTTGCAATAGCTACTATATGCGTATTGCCATTAATATTATTCTCTTCACAGGTGATGTTGTTATTTGGAAAGGACTTTCAAGTTGACTTTTGGGTTTCTTTTTTTGCATATATAAGCGTCCCTTTTTTAGTTATTGCAAGTGTAATTAACCAAAGTTTAATTGCAAAAGGAAAAGGCTGGATTAATTTTTATATATCTTTAATTTGGAATTTATTATTTTTAGCTTGTATTTATTATACTATTGCAATAATGAAGTTAGGTAGTTTAGGATATATGGTAAGTTTGTTTATTGCAATTATTATATTAATAAGTTTAAAATATTATTTTAACTCAAAAAAGACAGACTATGCTTGATTTAAACTATATTTCATACTACGAAAAAATAAATAATAGGAATAAAATTCATTTTATTAAAGGGCTAATTCCAAGGTTTATAAATTATTATAAGTCGCAAATTATATGTAGTATAGCAAAATTAAAAGGTGCAAAAATTGGAAGTAATAGTTATATAACACTTAAGTTAGCATTAAAAGCAAATAATAATTTGACAATTGGAAATTCATCTATAATTGAATCCCATGATTTAGATTTAAGAGATAGAATATTTATAGGTAATAAAGTAATAATAAATAAAGGTGTTAAAATTTTAAGAGCGTCACATATTGTTGATTCATCTTTTTTTGAAACTATCTCAAATGAATTAATTGTAGAAGATTTTGTTTGGATTGCAACAAGTGCAGTTGTATTGCCAAGTTGTAAAATAATAAAAGAAGGCTCAGTAATTGGCGCTAGTTCAGTATTAGCTTATTCAATAAAAGAACCAAAATCAATTGTTTTTGGTAATCCAGCAGTATTTAAAAGATATAGAAAAGAAAATTATATAAATTTAATTGTAGAATCATTACAAGGAAGAGATTTAAAGCAATATCTAAATTCAAAAAAAATTAATATTAAGCAAGATTAGAGTTATGAATTATTTACTAATTGAATTATTAATAATGTGTCTTGGAGTTTTCTTTGTTAGAAAAAATCCCAAAAAGCACTTTCTATTTTTATTTTCAATGATTTTATATTTTGTGTATATTTTTCTGGGGCCATTAAATTCATATAATAAAGATGTTTATGAAAAAATGGGTGGAAATTTTTATGACTATTTTGATGAGGGAGTTTTAATATACATTTATGCTTTATTATCTTTTGTTTTTTCTTATTTCATATTTTTTAATTTTGTAAATAAAAATAAAAAGTACAATTACGTTAAGTCTAAGTTTAAATTTAATGATAATTCAAAATATTATTTATACGCATTTTTTGCAATTGTTACTTTTGTAGTACTTAAAAAAAGTTCGTTTGAAGGAGAAAGTTCAGTAGATAGTTCCTATAATTATATATTGTTTTTTGCAGATTCACTTATTTTAGGGATTGTGATATTTTACTATGAAAAAAAGCTTGATCCTATTATATTAGTTATAGCTATTTTTTCACTTTTATATTTTCTTATTTTAGGTTTTAGATATAGAATAATTTTACTTTTAATTGCATTAATGTATAATTTATTAGTCAGTAATAAATTACAATTAAAAACAATAGCTAAGTTTGCAATATCTATATATTTGTTTTCTACAATTATAAACTTCATATCTATTAACAGAGGAGTTTTTAGGGAGCAAAATTTTGAGGAAGTAGAGTTAACTACTGAATCTCCATATGAAATGTCAGGTTACCAGTTTGTTATGCATCAAACAGACAATTATTCTACCGATTTTAATGTATTAAAATACATGAGTAAATATAATGTTGATCATGATTATGGGTTTTCTATGTTTGGACATGTGTTAATTCGTATTACACCTTCATCATTATATAATAATAATAATAAACCAGCAATTCCACAGCAAGAAATAATTAAAAATTGTTTTAATTCTTCTGAAGGTTTAAGTTCAGGAGCAGCAGTTTCAAATATTTTTCAATATTACATAGCTTTTGGTATATTTGGAGTTGTTTTTTTTATGGGTTTGCTAGGTTATATACTAGCTTATTTTTCTAAGAAATTAGATTTAGATATAATTAGAAATAGAGTAATAATTGTGTTTATTGCTATGGTACTTTTTCAAGAGATAACTAGAGCTTATTTCCCTCAAATTGTTACTTTATTTGCATATTTATTTATAACTTTTAAATTATTTTATAAAAAAAACAAAAAGAAATATGGTAGTTATTTTAACTAATATTCCAACTCCTTACCGAACAGCTTTTTTTAATCAGCTAGATTTTGAATTAAAAAAAAGTAACTCTAAGCTGCATGTTTTGTATTGTGCTAAAACAGAACCTAGAAGATTTTGGGATTTTAAAGAAGAAGATCAAGATTTTGAATATACTTTTTTAAAAGGATTTCATCCAGTTATAAAAAACACTTACCCTCATATAAATTTTAGTGTTTTAAAAGCGCTAAAAAAATTAAACCCAAAACAATTAATAATTGCTGGTTCATGGAATACACCAACAATTCTTTTCGCATTATTTTTATATAAATCAAAAGCTAAAAAACTATTTTGGAGTGAAGGACATCAAGATGCACAAAGATCAAAAAGTAGTTTTATTTCCAATTTACGAAAGTATATCTTTAAAAAATTTGATGGTTTTTTAGTGCCAAACGAAAACTCTAGAAAATATATTTACACAATTTTAAATAGTAATAATGTTGATGTATGTTTTTTGCCAAATACAATTGATGAAGTTTTTTTTGATGAGGAACTAATAGATTCTAAAATCAAATTAAGAGAAAAATTTTCAATTGATATTTCTTCAAGAGTAATTGTATTAGTTTCAACATTATCTGATAGAAAAGGTGTGTTGCAGTTTATTAATGCATACATTAATTTCTCATCAAGCAAGAAATTAAAGTATGATGTTTTTATTTTAGGAACAGGAGAATTACAAGAAAAAATAGAGAAGCTTTTAATGTCTAAGAGTAATAAAGATATTCATCTTTTAGGTCATGTTCATATGAAGCAAGTAAGAGAGATTTTAAAAATGTCGGATATATTTGCATTACCTACAAAGTTAGACCCAAACCCATTAACACCAATTGAAGCATCTTTTATGAAGAGACCATTACTTTTGTCAAAAAAAGCAGGGAACTTTAATGAACTTTTATTCGAAAATACAGGAATTGCAATTGGTGAAATAAATGAAAACTCAATTGAAAAAAGTTTAAATAAATTAGATTTAATAAGTGATGAAGAATTAAAAACTATGGGATTGAACGCATATAAAAATGTATTTGCAAACTTTAGTAGAGAAAAGGTTTCTATTAATCTAATTAATTTTTTAAATCAACAAAAAAATTAATTATGAATATTCTAATAAATTGTTCAACTTTAAAAGTTGGCGGTGGTTTGCAAGTGGCTCATTCCTTTGTTTCAAATCTAAAAGATTTTAAAACACATTATTTTGTTGTAGTAATATCAACTGAATTGGCCAAACAAATTGATTTAAAATTATTTCCTGAGCATATAAAATTTATAACGTATAATACAGATGCAAAAGCTATAAAAACTATAACGGGTAAAGATGCTTTTTTGAATAAAATAGTTTTTGATAATTCAATTGATACTGTTTTTTCAGTATTTGGACCAACCTATTGGAAACCTAAAGTAAAACATATTGTAGGGTATGCAAAACCACATTATGTGTACACAGATTCTCCTTTTTTTAAAACATTATCTTTGATGTCTAGTTTTAAATTAAACATAAAGAAGTTTTTTCACATGTATGATTTTAAACACAATAATCAAGTGTTAATTACCGAAAATGAAGACGTTTCGCAACGATTACGTGCGGTACTTAAAAATAAAGAAATACATACCGTAACCAATTATTACAATCAAATTTTTGATCAAGAAGAAAAATGGGATACTAGTTTGCAATTGCCAAAATTTGAAGGTTTTACTATGTTGACTGTTTCTGCAAATTATCCTCATAAGAACTTGCAAATAATTCCTAAAGTAATTGCTTACTTAAATCAAAAGCATAAAGATTTTAAATTCCGATTTGTAGTAACTTTAAAGGAAGGTGAATTAGGCCAAAATTTAGAAGAAATCATTAATAAAAACATAGTTTATTTAGGCAAAACTAATATTAATAAATGTCCAGTGCTTTATTATCAATCAGATGCCATATTTTTGCCAACATTATTAGAGTGTTTTACAGCAACTTATCCAGAAGCAATGCGAATGAAAAAGCCCATTTTGACTTCAAATTTAAATTTTGCAACTGGTTTATGTGAAGATGCGGCTGTTTATTTTGAACCGTTGGATGCAAAAAATATTGGAGATGCTATTTATCAAATTGCTACCAATTCAGATAGGAGAGAAAGACTTATTAAAAATGGAGAAGAACAACTAAAAAAATACGATACTTACGCTACAAGAGCAGAAAAATATATTGAAATTATAACAAAATGAAACAAATTATACAATCCTTCAAAACAGGACAAACTATATTAGAAGAGGTACCCGCTCCACAAGTAGCAAAAGGAACTGTTTTAATTCAAACAACACATTCCTTAGTGTCACTTGGTACAGAGAGAATGCTAGTTGAGTTTGGAAAATCTAATCTAATTTCAAAAGCAAGGCAACAACCTGATAAAGTAAAACAAGTTTTAGATAAAATTAAAACAGAAGGTTTAATGCCAACATTAGAAGCTGTTTTTAATAAATTGGGAGAACCTTTACCATTAGGGTATTGTAATGTTGGAAAAGTTATCGCTGTTGGTGATGGCGTAAGTGAATTTAAAGTTGGTGATAGAGTAGCGTCAAACGGTCAACATGCAGAATTTGTTTCTATACCCAAAAATCTTGTGGCACATATTCCAGAAAATGTTACTAATGAACAAGCAGCATTTACTGTTATTGGTTCTATTGGTTTACAAGGAATTAGATTGCTAAAACCTACTTTAGGAGAAACCATAGTAGTTACAGGTTTAGGTTTAATAGGTTTATTAACAGCACAATTATTAGTAGCCAACGGTTGTAAGGTAATTGGTGTAGATATAGATGAAAGCAAATTAACTTTAGCTAAACAATGGGGAATTATCACGTTCAACCCAAGAAATGGAGATGTTGTTAAATTTGTAGAAGAAACTACAAATGGAGTTGGAGCTGATGGTGTAATTATTACAGCTTCTGCTAAAACAGACGAAATAATTTCTCAAGCCGCTAAAATGTCTCGTAAAAGAGGACGAATTATTTTGGTTGGTGTTATTGGTTTAAACTTAAGTAGAGCTGAATTTTACGAAAAAGAATTATCATTTCAAGTATCTTGTTCTTATGGACCAGGTCGTTATGATGAAAATTACGAAAATAGAGGGATAGATTATCCTTTGCCCTTTGTAAGATGGACAGAAAAAAGAAATTTTGAAGCTGTTTTGCAATCTATTTCTTCAGGGAAATTAAAGGTAAATGAGATGATTACCGAAGTAATTCCTTTGGATGATTATATGCAAATTTATGGAGAAATTGGTTCAAGTAAATCAATTGCATCTATTTTAAAATATAATGAAACCGAAATTGTTCCTCCTAACACTATCCAATTAAAAGAAGCTAATTACTCAGGTCAAAAAGGGGTAATTGGAATCATAGGTTCTGGAAATTTCACAAAAATGACTATGTTGCCTGCTTTAAAAGGAAGTGGGGCAAATTACAAATACATTGCTAGTAAAGGTGGTGTTAGTGGTACTGCAATGGCGCAAAAACATGGTTTTTCTCATTCAACTACAAACGTAGATGATGTATTAAAAGATGATGAAGTAGATTTAGTTTTAATCACAACAAGACACAATCTTCATGCTAGTATGACTGTAAAAAGTTTAGAAGCTGGCAAACATGTTTTTGTAGAAAAACCTTTAGCTTTAAACTCAGATGAACTTGATGCTGTAATTGCTGCTCAACAAAGTTCAGGCAAAACGGTTATGGTTGGATTCAACAGACGTTTTTCACCACATGCAGAAAAAATGAAGTCGCTTCTTGGAAACGCTCAAATGAATGTAATTGCTACGATGAATGCAGGTAATATTCCGGCAAATGTTTGGGTGCATGATATGTTAGTTGGTGGCGGAAGAATCATTGGAGAAGCATGTCACTTTATAGATTTAATTACCTATTTAACGGGGAGCAAAGTTAAAGCTGTTTGTATGAATTCAATGGGTATAAATCCAGAAGAAAATACGGATAATGCAACTATTTTATTAAAGTATGAAAACGGTTCAACTGGAGTAATTAATTATTTCTCAAACGGTTCAAAATCTTATTCAAAAGAACGTGTTGAGGTATATTCTCAAGACAGAACGTTAATTATGGATAACTTTAGAAAAACTGAAGGTTTTGGTTTTAAAGGCTTTTCTAAATTAAAAACAAAATTAGACAAAGGCCATAAAAACCAGTTTCATAAATTAATAAGTCAAACCAAAAAAGGAGGTCAAGCCTTAATTCCGTTTGAAGAAATTGTAAACACTACAAAAGCTTCATTTGCAGCTATCGAAAGTCTAAAAACGAATAAGTGGATTCAACTTTAATTAAAAACCATATCAATTGAATATTAAACTAGCTTTTCAACTTTTTAAAAATATGGGATTTCGTTATACGTCCTATAGAATTCGTCATGAAATAGAAAAGCGATTAGGCTTGTTAAAGAAAAAACATCCATTACAACCAGAAAACAAATATTTCATTTCATTAACCGAATGGAAAAATTTAGGAATTCCATTTGTAATTGAAGAAAAAGAAAAGTTGTTTTTCGAAAAAATAAAGGATGAAACTTTAAGAGAAAATACCCTAAAAATTCTTAATGGACAACTGTTTTTTTTTAGTTCAGATTGGAAAAATGTCGGAGCTAATTACGATTGGATAACAAATCCAGAAACAGGATTTCAATATGATGTTTCAAAACATTGGTCAGAAATAAATGATTTTAATCCAAAAAATGGTGATATAAAGTACGTTTGGGAAAAATCAAGATTTACCTATTTATTGACAATTATTAGAAATGACTATCATTTTGATGAAGATCATTCTCAATTTGTATTTGCTGAAATTGAAAACTGGATAGATAATAATCCTATAAACCAAGGACCTAATTGGAAGTGTAGTCAAGAAATTTCATTACGATTATTTAATTGGATGTATGCTTTGCATTTTTATAAAAATAGCAAGGCTTTAACGGAAGAATTATGGAGTAAAATTCAAAATGTTATTTATTGGTCATTACATCATGTTTATCATCATATCGATTTTTCTAGAATAGCAGTTAGAAACAATCATGCAATTACAGAAACATTAGCATTAACTGTTAGTGAATTACTTTTTCCCTTTATTCCAGAAACAAAAAAATGGGCAAATGAAGGTAGAAAATGGTTTGAAGAAGAAGTTGCTTACCAGGTTTATGATGATGGTACTTTTCTTCAATTTAGTATGAATTATCATCGAGTAATAACTCAATTGTTTTCATTCGGAATTTCATTAACTGAATTACATAATAAACCATTTTCAGAACCATTTTATAAAAAAGTTCATAAGAGTTTAAATTTTTTATATCAATGCTTACAAGAAGAAAAAGGTTATTTGCCAAATTATGGAGCCAATGATGGAGCATTGTTTTTTCCACTTTCAAATACAGTATATCGCGATTATCGTTCGCAATTAAATGCACTTCATATTGTTCTAACAAATCAAAAATTATATGATGATACTGTAATTAATGAAGAATATAATTGGGTTCAAAAAAAATCAAATTCTTTACATAAATTAAAACCTTTAGAAAGAACTTATGGAACATTTAGTTTTCCAAATGGAGGTTATTATTTATGTAGAACTTCAGAACATTTTACTTTTATAAGATGCGGAAACCACAAAGACAGACCATCGCATGCTGATAATTTACATGTGGATGTTTGGGTAAAAGGAGATAATATTCTTCGTGATTCAGGGTCATACAAATACAACACAACAAAAGAATTTTCAGACTATTTTACAGGTTCAAAAGCACACAACACAGTAGTTGTGAATGATGAATCGCAAATGCTAAAGGGAAGTCGATTTATTTGGTATTTTTGGACACAAAGTTTAAATGCAAACTGGAAAGAAACGGAAGAAGAATATGTTTTTACTGGTAAAATCAATGCTTTTCATCAATTAAATAAAAAAGCAACTCATACTAGAAAAATTATAATTTCAAAACAAACTTCAAATTGGACAGTTAGTGACGAAGTTACAGGATTAGATGAATATGTTAAAGAACAAATTTGGCATGTAGATGATTTTGATGTTATTTTTGAAAGTCAGTCAGTTAATAAAAGTATTAAACCTAAAATGAGTTTGTCTTACGATTCAGAGTATTACGGTTTAAAGAAAGAAGGAAAAGCAGTTTCTTTTTCTTTTGAAAATAGGATAGAAACAGTAATTAACTATTTAAAAAATTAATAATGCGCATACTACTTTTGCATCAATATTATTTAGAAGAAGATGATCATGGAGGATCTCGTTGGAATGAAATCACAAAGCAATGGGTTGAAAATGGACATAACGTTCAAGTACTTGCAGGAATGATGCATTATAATTCAAGCGAAAAAAGGGCCGAATATAAGGGGAAATGGTTTAAAAAAAAGAAACAAGGTTCAATAGATGTCTTACGTTGCCATGTTTCTGAAACATATAACTCTAACTTCATTGGAAGACTATGGGCATATTTTTCTTTTGTATTTTCAAGTCTTTGGGCAGGATTGTTTAAAATAGGGGGCAAATATGATGTTGTAATAGTTAGTTCGCCACCTTTGTTTATAGGTATTAGTGGTTATTTAATTTCCTTTTTTAAAAGAACACCTTTCGTTTTTGAAATTAGAGATTTATGGCCAGAATCAGCAATTGACACTGGAGTTGTTACAAATGGCTTCATAATCAAATTAGCTTATTTACTTGAAAAATTTATATATAAAAAAGCAACATTAATCAATGTATTAACACCAGCTTTTAGAGATACATTAATAGAAAAAAAAGGAATTAATCCAGAAAAAATTATTTTCATTCCAAACGCTGCGGATTTTACTTTATCTGACGATTTACTTAAAGGCTTTGATGTGAATAAGTTTAAAAAAGAGCATAATCTAGAAGGTAAATTTGTAATAACTTATGTTGGAGCACATGGAGTAGCTAATCATTTAGATCAGATTTTAGAAACAGGTAAATTATTAGAAGATACAAATGTTTTGTTTTTGTTAATAGGTGATGGAATGGAGAAAAAAAAATTAATTGAAAAGGCAAAAAATAATATAAATACAAATATTCGATTTATTAATCCAGTTCCAAAAGCAGAAGTTTTTAAATATATTTTGGCTTCTGAAATGGGAGCGTCAGTTTTAAAAAATGTAGACACTTTTAAAACGGTTTACTCTAATAAGACTTTTGATTATATGTCTTGTAAAAAACCAATTTTAATGGCGATTGACGGAGTTTCAAGAGATTTAGTGGAAAAAGCAGATGCAGGAGTTTTTGTGGAACCAGAAAATCCGCAAGATTTTGCAATTAAAATAAAAGAATACCTTTCAAACCCAGACAAAGGAACTATTCAAGGTGAAAATGGGTATTTATTTGCAAAACAAAATTTTGATAGAATTGTTTTAGCGGATAATTATATAGATTTAATTCAGAAAAAGATTTCTTAAATGTATAAAACTTACTTCAAAAGAATCTTAGATATTATCACTGCATTAATTGGATTTATCCTTTTAAGTCCAGTTTTTGTCCTTGTTGCAATAGGTTTGTTTTTTGCCAATCAAGGAAAACCATTTTTCTTTCAAACTCGACCAGGAAAAAATGAACAACTTTTTAAGATTATCAAGTTTAAAACCATGAATGATAAAAAAGATAGGGATGGAAACTTATTAGCAGATAAGGAACGACTAACTCCAATTGGCGCTTTCGTTAGAAAAACATCTTTGGATGAAATTCCGCAATTGCTAAATGTGCTAAAAGGGGATATGAGTTTAATTGGCCCAAGGCCTTTGTTGGTTCAGTATTTGCCTTTGTATAATGATATTCAAAAACAAAGACACAATATAAGACCTGGGATAACAGGTTGGGCACAAATTAACGGTAGAAATGCTATAAGTTGGTATCAGAAATTTGAGTATGATGTTTGGTATGTGAAACATTGTAGTTTTTTATTAGACATAAAAATACTATTTTTAACGGTTAAAAAAGTTATTGTACCAGAAGGAATTTCTCAAGAAGGGGAAGTCACTATGGAAGTGTTTAAAGGAATCAATAAAGGAAATCATGAAAAATAATAAATATCTTTTCGGTGCAAGTGGTCATGCAAAAGTAGTTTTGGATGTTTTATTTTCAAGAGGTGTTAAAGTTGTCTCTATTTTAGACGATAATCCAAAGGTTACTCCATTGTTAACTATACCTGTAATTCAAACTAATTTATTTCAATTTACAAATGAGCAAGAGTTTTTAATTTCCATTGGAGATAATGCAATTCGAAAGAAAATTGTCGAAAAAAATATTTTTAATTATTTTAAAGCGATTCATTTAGATGCAACTGTTTCAAATTTTGCTACTGTAGCGGAAGGAACAGTTGTAATGTCAAAAGTAGTTGTGAATGCTGGTGCTGTAGTTGGAGGTCATTGTATCCTAAATACAGGTTGTGTAATTGAGCATGATTGTGTTTTAGCGAATTATGTGCATATTTCTCCTAATGCATCTTTAGCAGGGAACGTTAATGTAGGAGAAGGTTCTCATTTGGGTATAGGATCATGTGTCATTCCTGGAGTAGTTATAGGGAAATGGGCAGTTATAGGCGCTGGTGCAGTCGTCTTAAATGATGTGCCCGATTATGCAGTAGTAGTAGGTAATCCAGGAAAAATTATTAAAGTGAATAACAAATGGTCTTAAAAAGAATTTTTGACATTATTTTTTCTTTGTTAGCCATCATTTTTATGGGTTGGATTGTTTTAATAGCAGTTTTAATAGCTTCATTTGACACCAATTCATTTGGTCTTTTTTTTCAAGAGAGAGTAGGACAATATGGTAAACTATTTAAAATTTTTAAAATAAAATCCATGAATGATACTACACATCATATTTCTTCATTCGGACGATTTTTGCGACAATCTAAACTCGACGAACTACCACAACTACTAAATATTTTAATCGGACAAATGAGTTTTGTAGGACCAAGACCTGATGTTCCAGGATATTATGATAAATTAGCAGGAGAAAACAGAAAAATACTAGCGTTAAAACCCGGTTTAACTTCAGAGGCCTCTATAAAATACGCTAATGAAGAAGCTTTGTTGAAACAACAAGATGATCCTTTGGCGTTTAATGATGCTGTAATTTTTCCTGATAAAGTAAAAATAAATCTAAACTATTTTCAGAATCGAACTATTTTTGTAGATTTGCTAATTATTTTTAAAACAGTTTTTCGTTAGAGGCGATTTAGGAATTGGGAGAATAAAACAAAAAAATAAAAAGAGTAGAAAAGAATTTAACATAATTATTAAAGCCTGTTTTTTTAGGCTATAAAAATTTAAAAAAAAAGATATGATTAAGAAATTAAGTTTAGTTTTAGTTCTTTTATTTACTATTATGTCTTTTGGTCAAAAGAAGTTTAATAGACTTTCTATTGAAACGGGTTATGGTTATGTTTCTCCTTCAAAATTGTATGGTACTGACTTCAGTAAAGGTGATTTTTCAGGATTTAATCATTTTGATATTGGAATGCGTTATATGATTAAATCAAATTTTGGGGTTAAGTTAAATTACGCAAGTGATATTTTCTCAAAAGGGGATGCAGGAGTATCTTACAATACTATAAATGCTTCAGCGGTCTATAATATAGGTAGTTTATTTGATTTGTATTATATGACTTATGAGAAGATTGGTCTTTTAGGACGTGTTGGTTTAGGTGTAACCTTTGCTAATCCTGAAAGTATAAGTGATTATGAAAGAATTGGTTCGGCTACTATTGGTTTAACACCTCAAGTAAAGTTGAGTCAACGCATTAGTATTTATGGTGACTTAGCTTATACTTTAAACTTTAAACAGCATTATGGTTTTGATGGGGTTCTTTTAGATAAAGATTATGAGTCTAAAGTTGGAAATATAATGGTTCTTTCTGTAGGCTTAATTTTTTATGTAGGGGAAAATAGTATGCATGCTGATTGGTATTAAACAAAGATTTAACAGCACTATTATAGAGATTTAATTTATACCTATAAAAATAATTTTAGCTTATGAATCCAGAAAAAATTTGGTTGTCTTCTCCACATATGGGAGGTAACGAACAAAAATATGTACAAGAAGCTTTTGAGGCTAACTGGGTAGCTCCTTTGGGGCCTAATGTTGATGGTTTAGAAATTGATATTGATAATTATTTGAACCAATCTAGGCATGTTGCAGCCTTAAGTTCAGGAACTGCTGCTTTGCATTTAGGTCTAATTTTATTAGGTGTTGTAGCAGGTGATGAGGTAATCTGCCAAAGTATGACGTTTTCTGCATCTGTGAATCCAATTTTATATTTAGGGGCAATACCTGTTTTTATAGACAGTGAAAAAGACACTTGGAATTTGTGTCCGATTGCTTTGGAAGAAGCTATAGTTGATCGAATGGCCAAAGGAAAAAAACCAAAAGCTATCATAGGCGTTCATTTATATGGAATGCCTTTTAAAGTGGATGAAATCATGGCTGTTTCAAAAAAATATAAAATCCCTGTTTTAGAAGACAGTGCTGAGGCTTTAGGAAGTACCTACAAAGGTCAAAAATGTGGGACTTTTAGCGAGTTAGCCGCCTTGTCTTTTAACGGCAATAAAATAATTACTACTTCTGGTGGAGGTGCTTTAGTTTGTAAAAATAAAGAAGACAAAGACAAAGCTGTTTTTTTTGCCACACAGTCTAGAGATAATGCGCCACATTACCAACATTCTGAAGTTGGCTATAATTATAGAATGAGTAATATCTGTGCCGGAATAGGTCGCGGACAAATGGAAGTTATTGATTTAAGAGTCTCTCAAAGAAGAACAGTGAATCAATTTTATCAAAAGGTTTTTAAAGATATCGAAGGTGTTTCTGTTTTTAAAGAACCGAGCTCTGATTATTTCTCTAATCATTGGTTGAGTGCTATTGTTTTAGATTCTTATGAAAAAAGAGAAGCTTTGCGTTTGGCTTTAGAAAAAGATAACATTGAGTCTAGACCTCTGTGGAAACCGATGCATTTGCAACCGATTTTCGAAAAATATCCTTACTATGGGGAAATGGTTGCAGAAGAACTATTTAAAAAGGGATTGTGCTTGCCTTCTGGATCAAACCTAAAAGAAATAGATAGAGTAAGAATTGAAGAAAATATAATGTCTTTTTTTACTACATTTGCTAAGAACTAACAAGCCTTTAAGAGTTGAATAACTAAAAATAGGAATTGAAAAATAATTTATTAAATAAAGCGATACATACTGTTTTTAATGAAAAAGTAGGCTCATTTGGTTATTTACCTAGATGGATTATTTTTAGTATAGATATTGGGATATTAATTTTTGCTAACATTATTTCTTATATAATGTTAACAAATCTTAATTCAAGATTTTATACTATATTAAATGTATATGAAAGTTATGCTTTAATAGTTTTTGTTAATATATTATTTTTTGTTTTCTATAGAACTTACGCTGGTATTATAAGATATAGTAGTTTTATTGATGCCGTAAAATTATTGTTTTCTACTTTTACTTCTTTGGTAGCATTGGGCATTATTAATTATACGAGCTATTTTGTTTTAGGTGAAAAAATATTTTTAGTTCCAAGTTTAATCTTAAGTTTTGTATTGTCTTTTGCTTTTTTATTTATTTTTAGAATTATTGTGAAATTTATCTTTGAGAATTTTATAAATCTCATTGATTCTGAAGAATTAATACCAACGATTGTTTATGGTTCTGATGCCAATGCTATTGCAGTGGCCAACGCTATAAAATCTGAAAGACCAGCAAAGTTTAAAGTAGTTGCTTTTATAGATAACTCTATATCTAATAAATCAAAAAGTATTTTAGGATTGCCCATTCTTTACACTAGTAAAAAGACATCTATACTCATGAGGAGTTTTAATGCTAGAGCTTTGATAATTGCAGAAAAATCGCTTTCAAAAGAGGATAAAATTACTATTGTTGACGATTGCTTAGAGCATAACTTAAGAGTATACACTATTCCAATAATTACCAATTGGGAAGATGAACAAGAAATCTCAAAACAAATTAAGAGTTTTCAAATTGAAGATTTATTAGAAAGAAAACCAATTGTTTTAGACAATAAATTAGTTTCGACGCAATTGTCAGGACAAGTGGTCTTAATTACGGGTGCTGCAGGCTCTATAGGTAGTGAAATTGTTTGGCAAGTACTAGAGTTTAATCCCAAAAAGTTAATCATCGTTGATCAAGCAGAAACACCTTTATATCATATCTCTTTGGGGATTGAAAAATCACTCAAGAATGTAAACGTGATCACTATTGTTTCAGATATTCGAAATAAATCTAGTTTAGAAAAAGTTTTTGAAAAATATAATCCCGATATTGTTTTTCATGCAGCTGCTTATAAGCATGTGCCACTAATGGAAGAAAATCCTTGTCAAGCTATTTATACCAATGTTTTAGGAACAAAAAATGTAGCTGATTTAGCAGTGCAATATGGTGCGAAAAAATTTGTAATGGTTTCTACAGATAAAGCGGTTAATCCAAGTAATGTGATGGGAGCCAGTAAACGTATAGCCGAAAAATATGTACAAGCGTTACATTATAAGAATGTTTTTGACAAAGTACATTCGACAAAATTTATAACTACAAGATTTGGAAATGTATTAGGTTCAAACGGATCTGTTGTGCCTCTGTTTAAGAAGCAAATAGAAAAAGGTGGGCCAATTACCATAACACATCCTGAAATTATTCGTTACTTTATGACCATTCCAGAAGCTTGTCAATTGGTTTTAGAAGCAGGTAGCATGGGAAATGGAGGGGAGGTCTATATTTTTGATATGGGAAAACCTGTAAAAATTATTGATTTAGCTAGAAAAATGATACAACTAGCAGGTTATAAAGCGGATAAAGAAATTAAAATTAAAATTATTGGTTTAAGACCCGGTGAAAAATTATATGAAGAGTTGTTAAATGATACTTCAAAAACATTGCCAACCCATCATGAAAAGATTATGATTGCTCAAGATGTGGAAGAGGATTATTATCAAATTATAAAGGATATAGATCAATTGATAGCAATTTCTTTATATAAAGAAAATGTTGAGATAGTGAAATATATGAAAAAAATTGTACCCGAATATAAAAGTTTAAACTCAACATATGAAATTCTAGATTAATAATTGAATACATTTTTTGAATAATTTAATTTTCTTACCTTTGACTTCAAAATGAAAAAATGAATAAAAGATTTCCATTATATTTAATTTTACTACTAAGCTTATTCTTTGGTTCTTGTGCGTCTTCAGAAAAATTTGCCTTACTTCAAAATGTATCAAATTCAAGTGAGAATACTAAGGCTGATTTTCAAGTAAAACTGCAGCCCGATGATCTCTTAATGATTATGATTTCAGCTGAAAACCCCGTCATTTCACAACCTTATAATTTGTCGACTGTTTCTGTTGTTTCAAACAATGAAATCGCAAGTGCTCAACAAAGAATCTTATCCTATCAAATTGACCAGGAGGGAACTATTCAATTGCCAGGTTTAGGAATCATAAATGCAGCAGGAAAAACTAGAAATGAATTGGTGGAACATATTGAAAAATTATTGATTGGAAAAATTACAAATCCAGTTATTACTATTAGAATACTAAACTTTAAAATATCTGTTCAAGGAGAAGTAAACAGACCAGGAACTTTTCCAATTACTACTGAAAGAGTTACCTTACTAGAAGCTCTTAGCATGGCTGGAGATTTAACTATTTATGGCAAAAGAGATAATATATTAGTAATTAGAGAAGAAAACGGTATCAAAAGTTTTCAAAAAGTGGATATCACAAATAAAGATTTTATTAATTCTTCTTACTATTATTTATCTCAAAATGATATGATTTATGTGGAACCCAATAAAACGAGAGTTAACTCTTCTGTAATTGGTCCCAACATAACGGTAGGTCTTACAGCATTATCCTTATTAATAACTATTATAGCGATAACAGTACGATAATATGGAAAAGGAGTATACAAAAAACAACATGGATCAAGACGATTCAATAAATGTTAGAGAAGCGATTGAAAAATATGTATTGCATTGGAAATGGTTTGCACTAAGTGCTCTTATTTTTGTAGCGATTGCTTATTTCTATTTGCGCTATTCGACCCCTATTTATAAATCTACTACAACTATTTTAGTAAAAGATGATAGAAAAGGAGGTATTGCCAACGAATTAGCGGCTTTTTCGGAATTAGGTATATTGTCAGGAGCAAAAAGCAATGTGGATAACGAAATCGAAATTATTAAATCTCGAACTCTAATAGAAAAAACAATTAAAGATTTAGACCTTAACATAAGGTATTACACTAAAGGAAGAATTATAGATGGTGAGCTTTATGGAAACCTTCCATTTAGAGCCTTTTTCCCAAATTATGAAGAAGATTTTCACGATGTAAGCAGCTCTTATTTTGTAACTAAGTTAAGTAATCAAAAGTTTAGTCTTTTTGATTCTAATAATATAAAATTAGGGGAGTATACATTTGGTCAAAAAATAAAATTAGAACATACAGATTTAGTGGTAGTCAACCAAAAATCGGATAGTGATAAAAATGTTTCTTTAATGGTTCAAATTGCTCCATTAAAAAATGTGATTCAAAGTTATGCCTCTAAGGTAGTGGTCTCTGCATTGAGTAAAAATACTAGTGTAATTGAATTATCAATAACGAGTGCCAACAAAAAAAGAGCAGAGGATTTTTTGGATACTTTAGTAAAAAACTATAACGAAGATGCTATTGCTGACAAAAATTATGTTTCAGAAAGCACCTCTAATTTTATTGATCAGCGGCTTGTTCTAATTGCAAAAGAATTAGATGATGTGGAGTCAGATGAGGAATCTTTTAAAACTAAAAATAAATTAACGGACATTCCTTCAGAAGCTGGTTTGTTTTTAGAAAATGCCTCTGAATATGAAAAGAAAGTAGTTGAAAACGAAATGCAAATTAAAGTTGCTACAATTCTTAGTAAGAATATTACTGAAAACAATAGTAATGATTTAATTCCAGCTAATATTATTACGGCAGAGAGTGGAGCGAGTGAACAAATTAATCTATATAATCAGTTAATATTAACTAGAAAAAACTTTATAGAAACAGGCGCAGGCCCTAGTAATCCAAAAGTTTTAGTAATTGACAAGCAAATTAATGACATTAAAGCTAATATTAAGAGTAGTATAAAAGGTCTTAAGCAAAGTTTAGAAATTAAACGAAGAGATTTAAATAGACAAGGAGCTATATTAGAGGGTAAAATTTCACAAATCCCGGGTCAAGAGAAAGAGTTTAGAGGTTTAACGAGACAACAAAATATTAAACAGGCTTTATATTTATACTTACTGCAAAAAAGAGAGGAAGCTGCTATTTCATTGGCCATTACATCTGTAAATGCTAAAGTAATTGACACTGCAATTTCTACTATTAACCCAGTATCACCTAATAAAAAAATTATTTTTTTAGGTGCTCTTTTAGTTGGTTTGTTATTGCCATTTAGTGTAATTTATTCAAAAAACCTATTAGATACAAAAATTAAGACCCGATTAGATGTTGAATTAAATACGTCAATACCTTTTTTAGGAGATGTGCCAAAATCGATATCTTCCGATAAAGTAATAGATGTGAATAGCCGAACTAGTTCAGCAGAAGCGCTTAGGATTATTAGAACTAATGTGGAGTTTTTATTTAACAATAAGACGAATAACTTAGCTAAAACGATTTTTGTCACGTCAACTTTTCCAAAAGAGGGCAAGACTTTTTTATCCATCAATATTGCGGCTACAATTGCTTTATCGGGTAAAAAAGTATTATTAATTGGAATGGATGTTAGAAATCCTAAGTTAGATGAATATTTAACAGTTCCTTCTTTAGGTTTGACTAATTACTTGACTGTAAAGAATAAAGATATTTCTCAATTTATTGTGAAACAGGATACTTTTGAGCAATTTTATATTTTGCCTTCGGGTATAATTCCCCCAAATCCAGCAGAATTATTAATGAGTAAAAAAGTCGATGAATTATTTGAAGAGTTGAAGCAAAATTATGATTATATCGTAGTCGATACCGCTCCTGTCGGTCTTGTCACGGATACCTTTGTAATTGCAAAGCATGCTGATTGTTTCTTATATGTTGTTCGAGCGAATATGTTGGATAAGCGTATGTTGCGTATTCCTGAAGAGTTGTATCAAGAAAAAAAATTACCTAATATGGCTATTATTTTAAACGACACCGATTCCAGTAAAGGCTACGGCTACGGCTACGGCTACGGCTATGGTTATGGGGCTCAAGTTGAAGAAAAAAAGCCTTGGTTTAAGAAAATATGGAATAAGTTTAATTCTTAGGATGAAAGGTTATAGGTTTAAAAGGTCATAAGTTATATAGTGTAATCATAGAGCAGTTGTTTTTCAGCTGCTTTTTTTGTTTATGTTTGAAGAACACATTTAGAGGAGTAGACTTGGGGACGGAGAGATTTTATAGATTGGGTTAAAACACAATTTTTGTTATAACATTGAATAGTCTATTTACCGTCAGTTCGAATTATTTTTTAATCCCGAATCTTTGGAATTAAAAATTGTATCGAGAATTCTTCAACTGAAATCGGCTAGAGGGGTGATATTTTAATTAAAAATACAATTATTTTCAGCGGCTTTCTTTAGTGCTACCGTCTCCTTTATTATAATTGGATTAGAAAAAGATTCCACATGCTGTTTGTGATGAAAATCAGAACCCACAAAATCAATCATATCATTTTTAAGCAATTGATCTGCAATTTTAGCCACTTCTTTGCCATAATAACCTGTTGCAGAAAGTAAATTCATTTGAAAATAACAACCTGCTTTTTTTAGTTTTGCATAATTAGAAACATCAGAATGATAAAAAACATACCGTTCTGGGTGTGCTAAAACGGGAATGTAACCTGCTACTTGAAGTTTAAAAATATAATCATAAAGTTGAAAAGGAGGATTGATATATGACATTTCTACAAGTACATAATTATCCTTAATCGTTAAAAGTTTACCCTGATCAAATAAAGAAGCAAAATAGTCATCCATTATATATTCAGAAGCAGCTTTTAATTCCACTTTTGTAGTTAATACATTAAGGTTTTCTTTGGTGATTTGTAGGGCTTCTGAAATAGTTTCTGGAGTGTTATTCCAAATAGTTTCAATTGTATGGGGTGATGTAATGATTTTTGAAAACCCAAATTCAATCATGTTCTCCAATAAGAATTTTGAATCTTCAATTGTTTTTGCCCCATCGTCAATACCAGGCAATACATGCGAGTGGATATCTACATAGTTTGTAGGGATTATATCGATTAATCTGGCTTTTGGTTTTAAGAATGAAAACATTTGTTTTTAATTTTGTGTAAAGATAGTTTATTTAGTGAATAGTGATTGGTGATTGGTGAGGAGCTTTTGAATTGAGGTTGGAGGAGGAGTAGTAGCGTGGTATGATAACTTTAGTGATCTTTTGCTTTATCACCATACCTCCCTAGCTCTTTTTTTTAGAAGTCACTATTTGTTTTTTGTGCTTAAAATTGTAGCTGTGTCGAATTTTTTGTAAACAGGCTTGTTTTTTGTTTTCTTTTTTAAATGTAAGTTGATTACCATATAAGGTTTGACAAGTGTCCTTTCCGTAATTCCAATTTTTGAAGGTGTACTTGGTTAGCTACATTTTCTACCCAATTTATGTCTTTTTCAGGACTGATGCATTTGAAGTTAATTTTTTGGTTAGATTTTTTTTATGAGTCATACTTTGTTTGCTTCAAAATCTAAAAGTAGTTTTGGTCAATCATTAGTTTTTAAGCCATTGTAAACCGTTATTTTCTATATTTGTTGGTGGTTTCTTATTGTAAGATTTCAAAAATTCTTATTAAAACTAACTTCAAATGAACCTTCTTTAGCTTGGTCGTTGAAATGTATTGCTAAAATTCTTAATTTAGTGGAACAATTACCAAATTCAGTACCCTGTTTTTTAATTGGTTCAAAAAAAAGGTTTTCTCGGAATTGTTCTTTACTGATTCCGGAATTTTCTTTTAGCCTAGCGTATTTTCAGTCATTAGCTTTGTGAAAATTTAAGTCATCAACAGTGCCAACTAATTCAAAAGGTGCGATTAATTTCGCCATATTATAAAATGTTTTAAATTAATAATGGTATAAAATTATTTTGTATTTTTTTTATAATCATTTTTTTAAGGCTAAAAAAACAGGACAAATGTGTCTATTTAGGTCATATGTGTCGATTTAGGACATTTTGTGCAATTTAGGACATTGATGAAATTCATGGTTTTGATCTGTTTTGGCTTTTTTTATGGTTTCTACATTGTGTTGGATTAAAATTTAATTTATCTTGCTCTTAACTTCATTTTAGTTTAATTTTGGGGCAATTATAAGATTTAGATTTTAAATGGGAAAAGACATAAATAATGAAGAGGATTGGTTGTTTGAAATAAAACCCAAAGACAATTTCTTTTCATTAAACCTTAAAGAGGTTTGGCAATATAGAGATTTGCTTTTTTTATTTGTAAATAGAGATATAGTTACTGTTTATAAGCAAACTATATTAGGACCCTTATGGTATTTGATTCAACCTTTATTTACGTCCATAATATTCACCATTATTTTTAATAATGTTGCAGGAATCCAAACAGGAAGCATTCCTCCGTTCTTATTTAATTTAGCGGGAATTATGGTATGGAATTATTTTACCTCTTGTTTAAACGATACTTCAGATACCTTTAAGAAAAACGCTTCTATTTTTGGTAAAGTATATTTTCCAAGAATAATTGTTCCGCTATCTATTGTGGTTTCTAACCTTGTTAAATTTGGAATCCAATTCCTTATTTTTATAGCTTTTTATAGCTATTACGCGTTCAATGGGATGGAAGTTAATGTATCAAGTGTAACGCTACTTTTTCCTTTGTTAGTTGCATTAATGGGTTTTTTAGGATTGGGATTAGGAATGATTATTTCGTCCTTAGTTACAAAATATAGAGATTTGAGTTTTTTAGTTGGTTTTGGCGTACAGTTATTAATGTACCTTTCAGCTGTTATGTATCCCATGGCATTGCTTAAAGAAAAATTACCATCTTTTGGTTGGTTAATTGAGTATAACCCATTAGCCTATATTATAGAAACTTCAAGGTATTTATTGTTAAAAGAAGGAGACATATCTGGATTCGGAATGATTTATACAATAGTTATAACTTTTGCTATTGTTGTTGTTGGATTATTGATTTTTAACAAAACAGAAAAAAGCTTTATTGATACCGTTTAGAATGAATAATAAAAATATCATATTAAAAGCTGAAAACATATCTAAGCAGTACCGTTTGGGAACTGTTGGGACAGGAACTTTGAGTCATGATTTGAATCGTTTTTGGCATAGAATAAGAGGAAAAGAAGATCCTTATTTAAAAGTTGGAGAAGTAAACGATAGAAGCTCTAAAGGAACTAGCGAATACGTTTGGGCACTAAAGGATATTAATTTTGAAGTTGAATCAGGAGAAGTTTTAGGGATCATTGGAAAAAATGGTGCAGGAAAATCAACTTTATTAAAAATACTTTCTAAAGTAACTGCCCCTACTACGGGTTCCATAAAATCTCGAGGTAGAATTGCTTCTTTGTTGGAAGTTGGAACAGGATTTAATCCAGAATTAACCGGTAGAGAGAATATTTATTTGAATGGAGCTATTCTTGGAATGACTAAGAAAGAAATTACATCAAAGCTAGATGAAATCATAGAGTTTAGCGGTTGTGAACGTTATATAGATACACCTACGAAACGTTATAGTAGTGGAATGACAGTTCGTTTGGCTTTTGCTGTAGCTGCTTTTTTAGAACCAGAGATTTTGGTTGTGGATGAAGTTTTAGCTGTTGGTGATGCCGAATTTCAAAAGAAAGCAATTGGTAAAATGCAAGATATTTCTAGAGAGGGAGGAAGAACGGTTTTGTTTGTTAGTCACAATATGGCTGCGGTGAAGAGTTTGTGTACAAGAGGAGTTATGTTAGAGCATGGCAAAGTAGTAATGAATGATGAGATTGATAAAGTAGTATCTTATTATTTAGGAGGTGAAAATAATCAAAATATAAATTTCAAAATTTTTGGTAAGGAGCATCAGCACATAATTTTTAATTTATGTCATATAGGATTGCGTAATGAAAATAAAAATTTTGAAGATGCTTTGGTGGAGAATGGTAAAATAGAATTGATAACTACAATTAATTTTAATACACAGGATGCAAAGCGATATCATCTCACATACCATTTGTATAATGATATGGGAGAAGTATTGTTTTCATTTTCAAGTAGCACATCTAATTTAGAATTTAAGAAAGGTGAGAATAATATAACATGCTTTTTTCCTAAAAGTTTTTTCCAATCTGGTAATTTTAGTTTAGCTTTATTTGTAGTTGAAGATAGAAAACGTTCTATATTTAAAGAAAATGATATTATTAATTTTACAGTTGTAGATGGAGGAAGAGAACTGGGGGTTTATATGGGAAGAGAACCAGGGTATATAACGCCAAAATTTGAATGGAAATTGAAAAATACATAACATGATCAACGTAATCAAAACCTTTTTTCCTTCTTTAGAGGATTATCAAGAACAATTGCAACGCATTTGGAAAAACCAATGGTTGACAAATAGAGGTGAGTTGATTTTAGAATTAGAAGAAAAACTAAAAAAGTATTTACAAGTGCCTTATATTTTGGTTACAAACAATGGGACTATTTCCTTGCAAATCGCTTTGAAATTATTAGGTAAAGGAGGAGAAATTATCACCACGCCTTTTAGTTATGTAGCTACTTCGGCAGCTATAGTTTGGGAACATTGCACACCCGTTTTTGTAGACATTCGCCCAGAATATCTAACGATAGACGAAACTAAAATTGAAGCTGCTATTACAGATAAGACAACTGCTATTTTAGCGACTCACGTTTTTGGCAATCCTTGTCATGTGGAAGCTATTGAGGCTATTGCAAATAAATACGATCTAAAAGTGATTTATGATGCCGCTCATGCTTTTGGTGTCACCTATAACGGAAACTCTATTTTTGAATATGGTGATGTAAGTACTTGCAGTTTTCATGCTACTAAATTATTTCACACTGGTGAAGGTAGTGCCTTGTTTGCAAAAGACAAGAACTTACAGCGCCAATTGTTTTACAGTCACAATTTTGGACACAATGGACCAGAAGCCTTTCATGGTTTAGGTATTAACGGGAAAATTTCTGAATTGCAAGCGGCTATGGGATTGTCCGTCTTACCTTATATGGAAGCGGTTTTAAACGAACGTAAACGAGTTAATAACTATTATGATAATTACTTGAATTTTGATGTGCTAAAAACAATCAAGATAAGAGAAAATACAGAATGGAATTACAGTTATTATCCAATAATTTTTGAATCGGAGGCCCAATTGTTAAACGTTCAAAAAGTATTGAATGCACAATCCATTTTTCCTCGTCGTTATTTTTATCCTTCCTTAAATACCATATCCTTTTTTAATGGAAAATCAATGCCTATTTCTGAGTATATTGCTTCAACTATATTGTGTTTGCCTTTGTATGTAGGTTTGGAAAAAAGTAATCTAGAACAAATAGTACAATTAATAAACGATAGTTTATGTTAATAGTAGGAGCTAAAGGGTTTGCTAAAGAAGTATTAGAGGTATGTTATCAGCTAAAACAGTTAGATAACTTGGCCTTTTTTGATGATGTGAATGCCGATGCTCCAGATTTTTTATATGACAACTTTCCTGTTTTAAAATCTATAGAAGCAGTTGCTAACTGTTTTAAAACGGTGGATGCTGACTTTACAATTGGAATTGGGAATCCTGTATTGAGAAAAAAGTTAGCGGATCAATTTGAAGCAATGGGTGGTGTTTATACGAGTACTATTAGTCCACTAGCATATGTTGGTCATTTTGGGAATACTATTGGAAAAGGCACAAATATTTTATCAGGTGCTATTATTTCTAATAATGTAAATGTAGGTAAGGGATGCATTATTTATTTTAATTCTATTATTACACATGATTGTATAATTGAAGATTTTGTTGAAATTTCGCCTAGTGTAACGCTATTAGGAAGATGTAAAATTGGAAAGCACACACAAATTGGTTCAAATGCCACCGTTTTACCTGATGTTATTATAGGGGAAAACGTAATTGTGGGTGCGGGTTCAATAGTGACGAAAGACGTGCCTGCTAACTGTTTAGTGTTTGGGGTTCCTGCTGTGATAAAAAAAGAGTTACCAAAATTAATACTTTAAGGATGAGTTTAAAACCAATTGTCAGTGTTGTAATGATTACTTATGGTCACGAGAATTATATTCACCAGGCTATAGAAGGAGTTTTAATGCAACAATTTGATTTTGAGGTAGAATTAATAATAGCTAATGATTGCTCACCCGATGATACAGATGAAGTTGTAAAAAATATAATTAGCTCAAATTTGACTAATATAAAAATTATTTATTTCAAACATGAAAAGAACATAGGTATGATGCCTAATTTTATTTTTGCTTTAGAAAAAGCTAAAGGCAAATACATTGCACTTTGCGAAGGAGATGATTATTGGACAGATTTTTACAAACTACAAAAACAAGTTGATTTTTTAGAAGCGAACAGTACTTATAGTGCTTGCTTTACAGATGTTGCTCTATTGAACGAAGAGAAATTGACACCAAATGCTTTAAAAGAAAAACACAAAAAAGATAGTGATGCAATTTCTATTTTCTATGATACATGGATTCCTACTTTAACATTGTTTTTTAGAAATAGTATGTTAGTAAATCCATTACCTAAACAATTTAAGAAGGTAAATAATGGAGATTTATTTTTGTTTTATTTACTAGCTCAAAAAGGAGAAATAGGATATTTAGACACAATAACAGGTGTCTATAGACAACACGAGAATGGCGTTTGGAGCGGTGCTAACAAACTACAACAATTAAATAAAAGTATGGTTTCATTAAAATTAATGAATTCTTTTTTTTCTTATAATGAAAAAATAAATTTTATATTAAAAGAGAGACTTTTAAATACATATTGGAGTAAATGTAAACTTCATTATAATTCAAAACAATATAAAAATTTCAGTTTAACTATATTACAAGTGTTTTTAAAAAACCCACTATTTACATTGAAAAAACTATTACAATAATTGAAATCCATACTTCTCATATTGCCCTATTTTGGAAAATGGCCTATTTGGTTTGAAGCCCATTTATTGTCTATTGCTAAAAATCCTACAATTAATTGGTTGATTATTACTGATTGTAAGTTGCCGGATAATTACCCAGAAAACATTAAGTTTGTAACCACTACTTTACAAGAATTAAATAAAAAAGTTAATGCAGTAGTAGAAGTAAATG
>JBLHNH010000013.1:0-33586 GCA_047622645.1 Flavobacterium sp. | reverse complement strand
TTTTCTGATTCTTGGATAAAAAACTAGAGGTATTGATATGCTAGGTAAAGTTGATGTAGAAAAGATTACTAGTAGTACCTAAAAAAAAACACTTATTCATATTCAATATGAAAATAAAAGAAGAAATCAATATAAAAAAAGAGCAGTAATTTAAGGATTACTGCTCTTTTTTTATACCCATTCTTTTGGAATCATTAATGTTTTAATTAGCTTTTCTTCATTACTTCCTTCTTCAGGATGATGGTCATAAACCCATTGCACATTTGGCGGTAAACTCATTAGGATACTTTCAATTCGACCGTTTGTTTTTAATCCGAATAAAGTTCCTTTATCATGAACCAAATTGAATTCTACATAACGACCACGACGAATTTCTTGCCAATTTTTTTGAGTTTCATTGTATGATAAATCTTTGCGTTTCTCAACAATTGGAACGTATGCTTCTAGAAAACTGTTTCCAACTTCAGTTACAAAGTTAAACCAGTCTTCCATTTTCATTTCTTCAGTTTCTTTGCAATAATCGAAGAATAATCCACCAATTCCACGAGCTTCATTTCTGTGTGCATTCCAAAAATAAGCATCACATTGTTTTTTATATTTGGGATAAAATTCAGGATTATGTTTATCGCAGGCTGTTTTACATGTTTGATGAAAATGAGATGCATCTTCTTCAAACAAATAATAAGGCGTTAAATCTTGTCCACCACCAAACCAACTGTTGATTACATTTCCGTTTTCGTCATACATTTCAAAATAACGCCAATTGGCATGAACTGTTGGCACCATTGGACTTTTTGGATGCATCACTAAACTCAATCCACAAGCAAAAAAATCAGCTTCACCAACATTGAATAATTTTTGCATAGAATCAGGCAACTTTCCATGAACAGCAGAAATGTTTACACCACCTTTTTCAAAAACGTTTCCATTTTCAATTACGCGTGTTCTTCCACCTCCTCCTTCAGGTCTATCCCATAAATCTTCACGAAATTTGGCTATACCATCAATATCTTCCAAACCTTTGCAGATTTGATCTTGTAAGTTTTGTATGTATGCGAAAAATTTATTTTTCATGTATCTTGTTCCTGCAAGGTTTTTAAATTTAAAATAAGATGTTTATAACCCCAAAAAATAACATTAGTAAAAATAGCACTACTATATATTCATAATCAAAAAAATATTTTTTCTTATGTATCTTGTTTAAAATCGATATTATAAGCAAAGTAAATAAGGTGAAAATTATAGTGAAAAAAGGCAAACCAATCATCAAGTAACCAGCACCACAAGGGCTTTCATTTGCAAAAGAATTCATTCTAAATAAATAAAAAAATACTACATACAAACACCAAATAAAATAAAGTGTAATTGGAATAATATTAATTTTATTTCGAATTTTCATCATAATCTAACTGCCAACTAATTACTAAACCTACTTACTGATTATACTCCTTCACAGCATCAACAAAAGCCTTTGCATGATCAACAGGTATATTTGGTAAAATTCCGTGACCAAGATTTACGATGTAATTATCTTTTCCGAATTCGTCAATCATTTCGTGAACCATTTTCTTGATAACCGGAATTGGAGATAACAATCTAGAAGGATCAAAATTACCTTGTAACGTTTTCTTTCCACCAGTTAAATATCTTGCGTTTCTTGCTGTAATTGTCCAATCTACTCCAATTGCTGATGCTTTTGATTTTGCCATTTCGTCTAAAGCAAACCAACATCCTTTTCCGAAAACTATAACCTTCGTTTCTGGCGCCAAAGCTTCCACAATTTGGTTCATATAAAACCACGAAAATTCTTGATAATCAACTGGTGAAAGCATTCCTCCCCAAGAGTCAAAAATTTGAACAGCGTTTACACCATGTTTTACTTTTTCTTTCAAGTATAAAATAGTTGTATCTGTAATTTTTTGTAATAATAAATGAGCTGCAACTGGTTTTGAAAAACAAAATCCTTTTGCTTTATCAAAGCTTTTAGAGCCTTTTCCTTCAACTGCATAACAGAATATTGTCCAAGGTGAACCCGCGAAACCAATTAAAGGAACTTCGTTGTTCAATTTTTCTTTTGTCATGTCAATGGCATCCATAACATAACCTAAAGTTTCGTTTATGTCTGGAACAAATACCTTATCCACATCAGAAGCTTTACGAATTGGATTTGGTAAAACTGGTCCGATACCGTCTTCTAATTCTACATCAATTCCCATTGCTTGTGGAATTACTAAAATGTCTGAAAACAAAATGGCAACATCTGGTTTAATAATTCTAATAGGCTGAACAGTGATTTCAGAAGCTAATTCTGGAGTTTTACATCTTGTAAAAAAATCATATTTTTCTTTGATTGCCATAAATTCTGGCAAATATCTTCCCGCTTGTCGCATCATCCAAACTGGTGGTCTGTCAACGATTTCGTTGTTTAATGCTTTTAAAAATAGGTCGTTTTTAATCATTGTTTAAAGTTTAAAAGCAACTGAGTTACTAAGTTTATTTATAATATTTTATTACTTCATCAAGTACGTTTTCAACTAAAGGTTGTGATGCAATTTGTATATTTTTTGTTTTGTTTTCTAATGCTATTGCGGTTGTTGTTCCAATGCAAAAACAAGTTTGATTTTCTATTTTGTTTTCTATCAAATAACTTTCAATCGCTGATGGACTAAAAAACAAAATTCCATTGATATTTTCTGTTGTTTTTTTTGGATTTAGAGTCGTTTCATAAACTACAGCTTCATTCCATTTTATACTATTTTCGTTTAATAGATCAGGCAAAGTATTTCTCCTTCTATTTCCTGAGAAAAAAGTAAACGAATGATTTTTATATTTTTCTTTAATTAACAAACCTAAATCACTTGCATAATCTGCATTTTCTTGGATAATAAAATTCTGTTTTTCAAGAAAATGTTTTGTTTTTTGTCCAACACAAAATATTTTTCTATCCTTAACTTGGTTTGAGATTGGGTTTTTTAAAACACTTTTAACAGCATTTTTACTTGTAAAAATCACATATTCATTAAGTTTTTTAACTTGAAAATCAACAGTTTTAGTCTTGATAAATTTCTTCTCTATTACATTAAAGTTAGCATCAGTTAATTTTTTAATTTCTGATTTTTTTAATTTTTTTGTAGATAGGATAGTCTTCAAAACTTATAATTTTATTTCTTGTTCTTCTTGGTCTTGGCAATAAAAAGAGATGTCTTTGTTATTTCCATAAACAACTAAAATATCATTTTCTTTTAGAATTGTTTCGGGTGTTGGTCTACCAATTGTTTCTTTAACAATAGTTTTTTTTCCGATTAAATTTTTCTTTTCTCTTTTTCTGATAATTGTTATTAATGTTAAGTGATATTTATCAATATCGTTTAACTGTGATAATGTTTTTCCTTCAAATTCAGGTTTCGATTTTACTTCAGAAATAGTATGATTATTATCTAATTGATAATTTTCTAAAGTCGTTTTAAAGTTGATTTGTTTGGTCAATCTATCCGCAGAATCTTGTTCTGGATGAATGATACTGTGAATTCCCATTGCTTCTAAAACCGTATCGTGAATTGGAGATAAAGCACGAGAAATAATCTTTACATCAGATAATTTTTTAATAATTGCTGTAGTAATAATTGCAGCTCCTTCATTTTCACCGATAGCAACAACAACTTTGTCAGAATCCTTTAATGGCACAGCTTCAAACGCCAATTCATTGGTTGAGTCCATACAAATAACATGTGAAATTTTGTCTTTTAAAAGATTTACTTTTTCCATGTTTTTATCAATTCCGATAACTTCATTCCCTGTTTCTGTTAAAGATAGAGCTAATGACATTCCGAAATTTCCTAAACCAAAAACGATTATTTTCATTTTGTATAGTATTAATTTATCAAAATATTTTCTTTTGGATACTCATAAAACTGATGATTTAATTGACGAAGCAAACCGACCATTAAGTTGAGCATTCCTATTCTTCCTATAAACATTGTAGCAATAATTACATATTTACTTGGTTCTGTTAAGGTAGGCGTAAAGTTTAAACTTAGTCCGACTGTACTGTAAGCAGAAAAACATTCAAAAACAACAGTTAATAAAGGTGTTTCTTTTGGTTCGAATATTAACAAAGACATTATTGCAATTCCAATAACAATTAATGAGATACATAAAATAGCGAATGCACGAGAAGTTGATTCGGTTGTAATTCTTCTTCCAAACAATTGAATCCTACTTTTTCCTGCGGCTACTGCAAAAATATTTAAAGTAGCCAAAGCAAATGTACTTGTTTTTATTCCACCACCTGTTGATGCAGGTGAAGCACCAATCCACATTAAAAATATAATAAACAATAAGGATGTGACGTTCATTGTTTCAAAATCAACTGTATTAAATCCAGCAGTTCTTGGTGTTACAGAATTAAAAGCCGCATTTGTGATTTTTCCAAAAGTTGATGAATGCGCTAACAGTGTATTGTTGTATTCCGATATATATAAAAACACAAAACCAACAACTAACAACAACAATGTTGTATAAATTACAATTCTTGTGTTTAAGGTTATAATTCTAACTTGTTTATGAATGCGTTTATTATCAAAAAATTCTAAAACATGAGTTTTAATGTATTGATAAAAATTAAAGATAATATTGTGACCTAAACCACCAAAAATAATTAGTGTCATAATTATCCATTGAAAGAAGTAGTTAAATCTAATGCTTTCGTCAAATAAACCTGAAGAAAATATAGAGAAACCAGCATTACAAAATGCAGAAATAGAATGAAATATAGAAAAGAAAAATTTATTATTAATACTCGTGTTCTCAATTATTGAAAAATAAGTAAAAACAGCACCAATAAACTCAATTGAAAGTGTAAAAATAACAACGTTTAAAGCGGCTCTAAAAACATCTTTTAAACCTTCTGTTGCTATAAAATCTTTGGTATTTAACCCTTCTTTAAACGAAGAACTTCCTCTAAAGAAAAAAGCAAAGAATGATGTAAAAGTCAAGATCCCTATTCCACCTAACTGAATTAAAACTAAAATTATAGATTGTCCTATTAATGTAAAATCATTTGCAGTATCAACAACTGCCAAACCTGTTACACAAACAGCACTAGTAGCTGTAAAAATAGCATTAGTAAAAGTAATACCGTTAGTAGTTGCACTAGGTAACATCAATAAAAAAGCACCTGTTATTCCTAATATCATAAAACTTCCGACAAAGACAATTGCTGGGTTAAAATAAATGTCATAAATATGTCGAACTAAAACGAGTAGCCTTATTAAAAAGTAAAAAATCAATCCTCCCTCTAAAACAGGTTTTACTTTTTGTAGTATATAACCACTTGTATAATCTAGATTACTTAATGAGATTATAAATGACACTGATAAAATAGCACTAAGTAAAACAATGTTAACTAAAGCAACTTTTTTATTTCTTTCAAACTTGTATTTAATATATTTGAATGCATTGAATCCCAATAATAAAAAAGACAAAAAGATTAAACCGATAACATGTGGAGAATTGTAATTTTCTTGAAAATCATATCCAAAATCAAACACGATAAATAATAAAACAATGATATCAAAAAATCGGTATAGGTAATTGAGTAATGATTCTTTTTCCATTTGGGAGTGTTATTTCACTTTTAATTCTGCTCGAAGTTTTTCCATTAAAGGTTTTGCTCCATTTTTAAATAGTTCTTTGGCACATTCTTGACCAAAGTTTAAATAAAAGTCAAAATTACAACTTTTTTCAATGAAATACTTTTCTTTTCCGTCTAAAGAAAACAAAACACCTTTAAAATCAATTTGGTTACCGTTTTTTACTGCCAAAGCACCAATTGGAGCCGAACAACCACCTTCTAAAGTTTTAAGAAATTGTCTTTCAATATGTGTGCAAATTTCGGATTCTTTGTGATTTAATTTAGCTAAGGCTTCTTTTGTAAATTCATCCTTTTCCATAACAACAACAACCATTGCACCTTGAGCTGGAGCTGGAATCATCCAATCCAAATTTAAAAAAGTATCAGGTTTTAAGTTAATTCTTTCTAAACCAGCTGCGGCAAAAATAGCACCGTTCCAATTGTTGTCTTTTAATTTTTGCATACGTGTGTTAACATTTCCACGTAAATCTTCTACATTATGGGATGGGTATTTATTTAACCACTGGGCTTTTCTTCTTAAACTTCCAGAAGCAATTGTGCCATCAGCGTCTAAAAAATCAAGATTTCCTTTATGAACTAATATATCTAATGTGTTTGCTCTTTCTAAAACAGCAGCTTGAACAATTCCAATAGGCAAAGCAGTTGGTACATCTTTCATTGAATGCACAGCAATATCTACTTCCCCTTTAAGCATAGCTATGTCTAGAGTTTTAGTAAAAATACCTGTTATACCCAATTCGTACAAAGGTTTATCTAAAATAAGATCACCAGTAGATTTTACTGCGATAATTTCAGTTTTGAACCCTAGATCGTGTAGTTTATTTTGAACTGTGTGCGCTTGCCAAAGAGCCAATTCGCTATCACGTGTTCCTATTTTAATAACTTTTGACATTTTTTTATTTTGGACCATTAAGGAAATTAGATTTAATCATCTAGTTTAGAAAAGATTCGTTTGCTAATGGTTATAATGATTTTGTACTATTTATTGTGTTGAAATTGATTAATAAACCTTGAGGTTTTCTTAACGGTTCAAAAAAAAAATTACTTTTCGACAGCTTCAATTTGAAAAATTTTATTAATCCATTCAATACTTTCATCAACAATTGTGTCTTCACTTTTTAAGTGATTAGCAAAATGATTTGTGATTTTTTGAATAATTCTATTGCTGATAATTTCAGCTTGTTCTTCGTTAAAGTTTTCTAATTTTTTTCTTTGGTAATTTAATTCCGTTTGTTTTATAGAACCCAATTTTTCTTTTAAAGAGTGAATTGTTGGTGCAAATTTTCTATTTTTTGACCAAGATAAAAATTCAGTCAACACTTCTTCAATAATATTTTCTGCTGCAGGAATGTGTTCTTTTCGTTTTTCTATAGTATGATCTGTAACTTGTGACAAATGATCTAAATGAACTAAAGTCACATTTTCATTTGCTTTTACATTCTCATCAACATTTTTAGGAATAGATAAATCTAAGATCAATAAAGGTTTCTTTAATTTTAAAATTTCTGCATCTACTGTTGGGTTTTGAGCACCAGTAGCAACCACTAAAACATCTGTTTTTTGAATTTCTAATTGTAAATCCACATAGTCTTTTACAATTAAATTGAATTTACCCGCAACTTTTTCAGCAGTAGATTTAGTTCTGTTTATAAGAACTATATGTTCATTTTTGGTGTGTTTTACTAAATTTTCACAAGTATTTCTTCCAATTTTACCTGTTCCGAAAAGTAGAATGTTTTTGTTTCCAATATCTGGAACATTATTCATAATGTATTGAACTGAAGCAAAAGAAACAGATGTTGCTCCTGAACTTAAGTTCGTTTCATTTTTAACTTTTTTACTAGCTTGAATAACAGCATTTACTAACCTTTCAACATAAGAATTGACTAAACCAAGTTTCTTACTTTCATTAAAACTTTGTTTGATTTGCGAAATAATTTCAAAATCACCTAAAATCTGACTATCTAAACCTGTTCCTACTCGGAACATATGATTTAAAGCTTCTTTGTTTTTATAAACATAAGCAACTTTCTGAAAATCCTCAACAGTTCCATTACTATTTTCACATAGTAATTTAATTAATTGAAACGGATGTTCTGCAAAACCATATATCTCAGTTCTGTTGCAAGTTGAAGTAACAAGCAAGCTTTCTATTCCATCATTTTTAGCTTGATGTAATAAATTTGATTTAGCATCTTCGTCTAAACTAAATTTACCTCTCATCTCGGCATCAGCTTTTTTGTAGCTTAACCCAATAGCATAAAACGAAAGATGTTTTCCAATTGTAAAAGTATCCATATATTTAACTTCTCCTAAAAGTTATACAAATGTAGTTTTAACAATTTTATAAAAGTAACGCTAAAAGTACTTTTTGTATCGATTGCAGAATTTTTCGTTAAAAAAGTTTTTAAAACCTAAAAAACGTTTAAATTTGTAGTGAAATCAATGTTTAACGAATTTTTTGTTTAGAACGGTTCTAAATAAAATAATCTACAATTGGTTAAACAAAACTAAAAAAAATATCGCTATGAGTGCTGCAGAAGAAATAAAAATTGAACCAGATTTTATTTTATTGCGTTTTCAAAATGATACTGATGAAACGCAACGTTTTGAAAAACAGGTTAAAACGGGATTAATTCAATTTCATTTTAATGTAAAAGGGAAAGGTAAATTTATTTTCAACAATGGAAGCTATGCTTTAGATTTAAAAGAAGAAAAATCACTTTTACTTTATAATCCTCAAAAAGAATTGCCTCTTCATATGGAAGTAGCTCCAAAATCTTGGATTATATCTGCTTTAATTTCAATTAAAAAATTTCATACTTTGTTTTCAAATGAGGCCGAATATATTCCGTTTTTAAGTGAAGAAAACATGGATAAGAAATATTATGGCGAAGAAGATATTAGTCCATCAATGGCCATTGTGTTGAATCAAATTTTTCATTACAACCAAAATACATCAATCAAAAACCTATATTTAAAAGGAAAAGGATATGAATTATTGAGTTTGTATTTTAATAGAAATGAAGATCCAAATGCAGAGCATTGTCCGTTTTTAATTGATGAAGAAAATGTATTAAAGATCAAAAAAGCCAAAGAAATTGTTATTGCAAATATGGCAGAACCACCAGGTTTACAAGAACTAGCTGATCAAGTTGGGTTAAACATTAAAAAATTAAAAGTAGGTTTCAAACAAATTTATGGCGATAGTGTTTATAGTTTTTTGTTTGATTACAAAATGGAATTTTCAAGACATTTATTAGATAGTGGTTCTTATAATGTAAATGAAGTCGGTTTGAAAATCGGCTATAGTACATCAAGTCATTTTATTGCAGCTTTTAAGAAGAAGTTTGGAACAACACCTAAAAAATATTTAATGAATTTAAACCTAAATGTTTAATCCTATGTAAGTCATTGATTATACTAATGCACCAATAGAAAAAAAATAGAATAATAATAAATAGTAAAGAACAAGATTTTTTACTTTTATAAAAAACTGATTGAAAAATAATTTAGAAAAATGAAAAAAGGAGTATTATTAGTAAACTTAGGTTCACCAGAAAGCCCAACAGCAAAAGATGTAAAACCTTATTTAGATGAATTTTTAATGGACGAATATGTAATAGACGTTCCGTTTTTATTAAGAGCTTTATTGGTAAGAGGAATTATTTTACAAACTAGACCAAAAAAATCAGCGGCTGCATATGCAAAGATCTGGTGGGATGAAGGTTCACCCTTAATTGTTTTATCAAAAAGATTACAAGCTAAAATTCAAAAACAAGTTAGCATTCCTGTTGAATTAGCAATGAGATATGGCAATCCGAGTATTGAAAGTGGATTGCAAAAATTAAGTGACCAAGGCATTACTGAAGTTTTGTTGTTTCCTTTGTATCCACAACATGCAATGGCTTCTACGCAGACTATTTTAGTCTTAGCAGAAAAGTTGCGTAAAGAGAAATTTCCCCACATGAGTTTCACTATAATCCCAGCTTTTTACAATCAAAAAGATTACATAAGAGATTTATCAAATTCCATAAAAAAACACTTAGAGGGTTTTGAATATGACCATTTATTGTTTTCATATCACGGAATTCCAGAACGTCATATTCGTAAAACAGATATAACTAAAAGTCACTGTAAAATTGACGGAAGTTGTTGTAATACTCCTTCACCAGCTCACGAATTTTGCTACCGTCATCAATGTTACGAAACGACAAAACAAGTAGTAGAATTTTTAGGAATTGAGGAAGGAAAATATAGTCAAACTTTTCAATCGCGTTTAGCAGGTGACAAATGGTTAACTCCTTACACAGATGTTGAAGTTAATAAAATGCCAGAAAAAGGAATTAAAAAATTAGCCGTTGTAACACCAGCTTTCGTTTCAGATTGTTTAGAAACTTTAGAAGAAATTGCAATGGAAGCTAATCATGAGTTTAAAGAACATGGTGGTGAAGAATTTTTAGCTATTCCATGTTTAAATGACGATGATAATTGGGCAAAAACATTAAGCCGTTGGGTTGATCAATGGGCTTTTCAAAATCAAGAGCAAACCGTATAATGGCACTTTCTTCAACAGAATTAGGCACATTAAGTATAAAACAATTACTGATTAAACAATCGGTTCCTGCTTCGATAGGTATATTATTTATGTCTGTCAATATTCTTATTGATACCATTTTTGTTGGACAATGGATTGGCTCATTAGCAATTGCAGCTGTTTCAGTCGTTTTACCTATAACATTCTTAATTTCATCCTTAGGAATGGCATTAGGAATTGGAGGTAGCTCTATGATTTCAAGAGCATTAGGTGCTGATAATCATGAAAAAGCTTTAAAAACTTTTGGAAACCAGATTATGATGACGCTTAACTTAGCTATCATTGCTGTAGTAATTGGTTCTTTTTACTCTGAAGAGGTCTTATTGTTATTTGGAGCTAATGGCGACATAATGAAACCTGCCAAAGAATTTTTTATGCCTGTATTATATGGTGTTCCTTTTTTAGCCCTTTGTATGATGGGAAACACAGTTATCAGAGCAGAAGGAAAACCTAAATTTGCAATGATAGCCATGATAATTCCGGCTTTTAGTAATATTATTTTAGACATAATATTTATTAAATTCATGGATTTAGGAATGTTTGGAGCTGCATTAGCAACATCTATTTCCTACTTCATGTGTTTTGCGTTTATACTTTGGTTCTTTATTTTTAGAAGTGAATTGCGTTTACATTTAAAACATTATGCTTTAGATTTTAAAATTGTTTCAGAAATCACTTCACTTGGTTTTGTAACTTTTGCGAGACAAGGAGTAGTAGCAATTTTATCTATAATATTAAATCACACTTTATTTACTCACGGTGGAGAACATTCTGTGGCCGTTTACGGAATTATTAGTCGAATGTTAATGTTTGCTTTATTTCCAATTTTGGGAGTTACACAAGGATTTTTACCAATTGCAGGATATAATTATGGCGCAAAAAATTATGCTCGAGTAAGTGAAACTATATCTACTTCAATTAAATGGTCAGCAGGACTAGCATCACTTATTTTTATAACAATTTTAGTCTTTGCAGAACCAATAGTAGCTGTTTTTTCAACCGATGTAGATATTATTAAGGAAACCCCAAATGCTTTGCGATTAGTTTTTGCAGCCTCACCTATAATTGCTATTCAGTTAATTGGAGCAGCTTATTTTCAGGCAGCTGGAAAAGCTTTTCCAGCACTTTTATTGACATTAACTAAGCAAGGCTTTTTCTTAATTCCTTTAATCTTAATTTTACCAAATTATTATGGTATTTTTGGCGTGTGGATTTCATTTCCAATTGCTGATATTTTATCAACTTTAGTGACAGGTTTCTTTTTAAAACGAGAAATGAACCGCAAATTAACACACATACAAGATGGAATATAACTACATAAAAGCATTACATCTAATCTTTGTAATCACATGGTTTGCCGGTCTTTTTTACATTGTTCGCCTATTCGTATACCATGCAGAAGCTAAACAAAAACCACAACCTGAACAAGACATTTTAATTAAGCAATATCAATTAATGCAATATAGACTTTGGTATATAATTACTTGGCCAAGCGCAGTTTTAGCTAGTTTGTTTGCCTTTTATTTATTATATTTAAATCCAGAATGGTTAACTCAACCTTGGATGCATGTAAAATTGGCTTTTGTTTTGCTATTATACATCTATCACGCAAAGTGTCATCAAATATACAAGCAATTACAAGAAAACGAAGTAAAGCACACATCCAATTTTTTTAGAATTTGGAATGAAGGAGCAACAATAATTCTATTTGCAATTGTATTTTTAGTAATTTTAAAAAGTGCTATTAATTGGATTTTTGGTGTACTCGGAATTTTTGTATTTTCGATTTTAATTATGGTAGGGTTTCGATTATATAAAAAAATTAGAGAAAAAAAATAAGAAGCTAATCCAGCTATACGTTGCAAGTTTTTTGCAAAAAATGTGTTTTTCTATATTATAAAAAGAGCTTCTTGGGTTGCTTTTTTATAATAACAAAAACTACATTTTTTCACAAAAAAGCTTTCCACTGCTATCTGGGCTAAAACAAAAAATGGATAGAATCTTCAATATAAAACACCTTTCATTACGCTTAAGAATATTTCTTTCTATGATATTCTTAACGTTGATTGCATCTATATTGATCGCAGCTGTTTCTATATACCAATTTAAAAAAGAAGCAAGAGAGTATCACCAAGACAGGTTAGAACGAAAAGAAAATTCAATTGTAGAACACATTAATTATGTTCTTCAAAACACCACTTATCCATTAACTACAAAGAATATTCCATTAATTTTTAAAGAAAAAATTGGCGAAATTTCAGATGTTCATAGCATGAAATTAAATATGTATGATTTAAAAGGTGAATTACTTTTATCATCAAAAGCGGTTTTTAAACAAGATAATGAAGCGCCGAAAATAAATTCATCTACGCTTAAAATTCTTGAATCTACGATCGACAAACGCTATGTAGAATTCAAATCAGTAGATAGTTTAAAGATGCGATATTCTTATACTTATATTAAAGACAATAAGTTTAAACCTTTGGCAATTTTAAATTTGCCTTATGAAGAAGATACTAATTTTTATGAAAATGAATTAAAAAACTTTTTATTACGGTTTGGACAGGTATATGCTTTTATGTTTTTAATCGCTATTGCGTTATCTTACTTCTTATCGAGTTACATTACAAAATCATTAAAAATCATTAGTGATAAAATTCAAGAAACAGAATTCAATCAACAAAATCAACGTATCGTTTTAGAAGAAGGAAGTCACGAAATAAACTCACTTGTTACAGCCTACAACAGCATGGTTGATAAATTAGAAGAAAGTGCTGTAAAACTAGCTCAGAGCGAACGTGAACAAGCTTGGCGTGAAATGGCAAAACAAGTGGCTCACGAAATTAAAAATCCATTAACACCAATGCGATTAACGGTTCAAAGTTTTCAAATGCGTTTTAATGAAAACGATCCTGAAGTAAGGCAAAAATTAGACGACTATTCTAAAACATTGATTCAACAAATTGACACAATGAGTTCAGTCGCTAATGCATTTTCTAATTTTGCCACAATGCCAGCTCAACAAAACGAAACATTAAATGTGGTAAAAATTGTTCGACTTGCTTTGGATATTTTTAATGAAGATTTCATAAAATTTTCTAGTTTAGAAGATGAAATCATTACTCGCTTAGACAGAACACAGTTAATTAGAGTGATAACTAATTTAGTTAAAAATGCCATTCAATCCATTCCTGAAGAACAAGAAAACAAACAGATTGAAGTAGATGTGTTTCGAGAAGAAGGAAACGTAATTATAACAGTAAAAGATAACGGAAAAGGAATTTCTGAAGAAAATAAAGCCCGAATTTTCGAACCAAAATTTACAACTAAATCTAGCGGAATGGGTTTAGGTTTAGCCATAATTAAAAATATAATTGAGAATTACAACGGAACCATTACCTTTGAAAGTAAAGAAAACATAGGAACAGAATTTTTTGTTTCTTTTCCGATTACAACATAAATAACAACAAATTAAATCATTCAAAATGGAAAATATTTTAATAGAAAAACAAGACAACATAGCTATTGTAACCATTAATAGACCAGAAAAATTAAATGCCTTAAACAAAGCTACAATTCAAGAATTACACGATGGTTTTAAATCTTTAAATGAAGATAAAGAAGTAAAAGTAATTATAGTAACCGGAAGTGGTGAAAAAGCTTTTGTAGCTGGAGCTGATATTTCAGAATTTGCAAATTTTTCTATCGAAAACGGAGGATTATTAGCAGCAAAAGGGCAAGAAATTTTATTCGACTATGTTCAAAATCTTTCAACTCCTGTAATTGCTGCAGTTAATGGGTTTGCACTTGGAGGTGGATTAGAATTAGCAATGGCATGTCATTTTAGAGTGGCTTCAGATAATGCAAAAATGGGATTGCCAGAAGTGACTTTAGGAGTAATTCCAGGTTATGGAGGAACACAACGTTTGCCACAATTAGTTGGTAAAGGTAGAGCTATGGAAATGATAATGTCAGCAGCTATGATTGATGCAGCAACAGCTAAAAATTATGGCTTAGTAAACCATGTTGTGCCTCAAGCTGAACTATTAGAATTCACAAAAGGAATAGCAACAAAAATCGCTAGAAATTCATCTGTAGCAATAGCAAAGGCGATAGAATCTATTAATGCAAATTATAAAGATGGTGTTGATGGTTATGAAGTAGAAATTAAAAATTTTGGCGCTAGTTTTGGAACGGAAGATTTTAAAGAAGGAACAACTGCATTTTTAGAAAAAAGAAGAGCAGTTTTTCTAGGAAAATAGAAATATGAAAAATTCTACTTTTCATATTAATGCCTTTATTAAGTTTTTCTCAAATAGATTTTGAAAAGTTTAATTTAAAATTGGCTCAAAAATATATTAATAAAAATGATATTCCAGAATTTCAATTTCATATAATGATACAATAATATTTTCTGAGGCTATTGCATTTGGAGATTTGGACACTAAAAATTTAGTCATTCCATCTAAAACAAAGTTTGAAATTGCTAGTATTACAAAAACTGTAACTGCAGCAGTTTTAGCAAAGTTATATGAAGAACATTTAATAGATTTTAATAAAAGTGCTTATTTATATCTAGATAGTTTACCAAAAAAAAAGGTTTGACTTTACAATTGGCGAATTAGCAGGTCATCTTTCTGGTTTATAAAAAATCCGAGTGAATAAACTTGGTCAGAAGAAAACACATATTCTAAAAAAGATTTTTACAGAGTATTTGAAATTGATTCTTTAGTATTTTGAGCCTTCAACACTTTTTAAACACAGTAATTATAGTTATAAATTATTGGGTAAAATAATTGAAAGTATTGTTGATATTCCTATAGAACAAGCACAAGAACTCTTCGTATTTAAACCATTAGATATGATAAATACAGTTGCAACTAAAAACTATGACCAAGAAAAATCCGTCAAATTTTACAGTTTAAAAAGTAAAGAAAGAAAACAAGCTATAAATGTTTATAAATGCTCTAATTATGCAGGGGGTTGTCATTTATCAACATCAGAAGATTTAATAAAATTAGGTGATACTTTTTTATTTACAAATCGATTATTAAAAAAAAGAAACTATAATTGAGTTAGTTAACTCACTTTTTTTAGATGATGGTACAAAAACTAAATACGGAAAAGGTTTTGAAATAAGTAAAGATGTATTTGAAAATTTTTACTTTGGTCATGGTGGAAGTGCAATTGCAGCAAGAAGTGAATTAAAAATTTATCCAAATTCAAAATTAGTAATCGTTATGTTGGCCAATAATATGAAATCTAAGAATGATGATTTAATCGCAAATAATTAAATAAAGTTAATAGTTAGTAAACATTAGTAAATATCACAATTTTAAAAATATCACTTTTTACTCCACAATAACTTTAAATGTTTTTTTTCTATTTACTGAATCAAAAGCTAAAATAAAATAGAGTCCACTTGAGTAGCCTTCTAAATTTAATTTAATTACAGTAGTGTTTTTATAACTCAAAGAATTTATTCTTTTTCCATTTGAATTATAAATTTCAAGCCTTTCTATTTTGTTTGAATTGGTAATGTAAAAATAATTTTTTTGATTAGCTTTTATAACTTCTGATTTTATGAATTCAAATTTTTCATTCCCTAAAGTTTGATAGTTACAACCCGAAATGGAATCTAATTGTGAATAAACTAATGTTGAATTTTTATAAAAACAACTTAAATGACCAACACCATTAATATCTGCATTACCTGCTGCTGCATTAATTAAAGATTTATTTCCTACACCTTCAATCCAAACAACATTTGCACTACTAACAGTATTTGAGCTAGTTGGCGAAAAATAAAAATGTTTATAATTAATATTGTTTAACAATGGCATCATTCTAATTGAGTCTAAAATAAACGGACCACCATTCTGTGGAAAGGGACTAATTGGGTTAATCATATTAATTGTTGAACCCTCATTTAAAGAAAAATCATACAACAAATATTCTGAAGTAGAACTTTGATTTATTTTTGTTAAATAAATTTTCCTAGCTGTTATATCTTCACGTAGTAAAAAGGTTCTTGAAATATAATGAAAACCATCTAAAACTTTATGCGACAATCCATTTACGATTGTATCTCCATCAGTGTAATAAACATCAGTAATACATCCAAAATTACATGTAGTAAAATGCCATTGATTTGTTTGATCTAAAAGCGAAACATAAGTTTGAGCAGTTGAAAATTGAAAGACTAAAAATAACAGAATTAATTTTTTCATTTGTAATGAATTGAATTCAAATATATAGTTTTTTATTGAATATTATTTTTCACCATCCCATTCTGCATAAAATTGCGATAAGAATTTCTCCATAAAAAGATGACGTTCTTTAGCAATATTTTTACCAGAATTAGTATTCATTTTATCTTTTAAAACTAATAGTTTTTCGTAAAAATGATTTAATGTTGGAGCATTACTGTTTTTATATTCTTCCTTACTCATGTTGAGGTTAGGAGCAATATTTGGATTGTAAATTGGACGATTCTTAAAACCACCATAATTAAAAGCCCTGGCAATTCCAATGGCGCCAATGGCGTCTAATCTATCAGCATCTTGAACAATATCTAATTCTTTTGAGCTAAATTTTTTGTCAAAATTCCCACCTTTAAATGAAATGTTCTCAATAATTTTTAAAACATGAAAAATAGTTTTATCCTCAACATTTTCTTTTTCTAGAAATTCACGGGCAACTTTAGGACCAACTGTTTCATCACCATTATGAAATTTACTATCAGCAATATCATGCAATAAAGCTCCGATTTTTACAACATCTAAGTTACATTCTTCCTTTTCGGCAATTAATAGAGCATTTTTATAAACTCTTTCAATATGAAACCAATCATGGCCACCTTCCGCATTTTGAAGTTGTTCTTTTACAAAAAGAATCGTTTTATCTATTATTGACATTTATATACATTTAAAAAATTCCAAACGCTCTTCAGAATTTGGAATTTTTTATTTTAAAATTTATTTTTATTTAATTAAAGCAGGTTGAACCCATTTAAAAACATGACTTTCTTCTGGAATAATTATTCGTTCAGAAACTCTCGCCATACGAGCAGGAAGTTTCATTAAGAAGTCTCTTGCTTTTTCAGCTTCATCAGTAAGGCCTCCAATTTTATCAATTTCCCATTTAACAATTAACTTTTGCATAATATCTACATAATCGGCTGCCGTGTAAACGCCTATTCTCTGAGCGGAATCTGAGAATTGGTCAAAAGCAGAACTTATTTTTTGTCCACTTTCTCTCAAAAAACCAGCAGGCATTATGATCTTATTTTTCATCATATATTGAAAAGCCAACATCATTTCACTTGGATCAACTTTAAAAATTTGTGTTACAAATTCACTGTAAGCATGATGATGACGCATTTCGTCACCAGCAATTAAACGGCACATTTTAGAAAGCTTGTTATCACCATATTTTTTAGCCATTTGAGCAACTCTATTGTGAGAAACATAAGTGGCTAACTCTTGAAAACTAGTATATACAAAGTTTTTGTATGGATCTCTTCCAGTTCCAATATCAAAACCATCGTTGATTAAATGTTGGGTAGTCATTTCAACTTCCCTCATGTTGACTCTACCAGATAAATAAAGATATTTGCTTAAAACATCACCATGACGGTTTTCTTCACCAGTCCATTGCCTTATCCATTTACTCCATCCGTTTCGCTCTACATTATCTATACCTTCAACATCCATTAACCAAGACTCGTAAGTAGGCAAAGCTTCTTCAGTAATTGTGTCACCAACAAGTGTTACCCAAAAATCATATGGTAAATCTTTAGCAATTTCTCTTAATTCCTTAACTTCTTCATAGAAGTTTTCGTTTTGAGAATCAGGTAATAAATCTGTAGGTTGCCATATTTTTTCAACCGGGATTAAATATTCATCCACAAAGCTATCAATCCTTTTTTCTAAAAATTGCATTACTTCTAATCGTACATTTTGTATTGACATATCTTATATTTTAATAGCTTCAACTATTGTTTTTTCTGTTTTTTCTAAAATTTCTTCAAATGAATAATTCGAAATCTTTAAAGGCTCATGAATGATAAAATTTATTCGATTACCTAAACCTAAAGGAAATTGTCCAAATTTAGTCATTTTCCATGAATTATTAATAGTAATTGGCACAAAGTATGCGTCTGGAGCAAACTTGTATAACATTTTTAATCCATTAACAGCAAATGGCTTAGGATTCCCTGTTTTAGTTCGGGTACCTTCGGGGAAAATAGTAACAGAATAATTGTTGTTATTAATGAATTCTGCACATTTTTTAATTTCACTTAATGCCTGTTTTGGGTCTTTTCTATCAATTAGAGCAGAACCTCCTTTACTTAAATTATATGAAACGCTAGGGATTCCTTTTCCAAGTTCTTTTTTACTAATAAATTTAGGATGAAACGCTCTAAAAAACCAAAGAATAGTAGTTATGTCATGTAAACTTTGATGATTTGCTACAAAAATGATAGGAACATTTTTAGGAATGTTTTCTTTACCTAAAATAGTATAAGTAGTGCCTAAAAGATGAGTTGTTCTAATTATGAACAAATTCATAATTGCAACGCTCCATCTGTGGGCATTATAACCAAACACATTATAACAAAACCATTGTATTGGATGAAAAATAATCAACCAAGACAAGAATAATGTATAATATAACACAGAAAGTGGATATGAAATTAACTTTTCCATCAAAAATAATTTTCACAAATGTACCATTATAAAATAAAAAAAACATCACTAAAAAGGTTGTTTTAGTATGCTAGCATAGTGTTTAGCTAATTTGTTTTATTGAAAAATTATTGGCTTTGTTGTTATTGGAATTTTCACAATATGAAATGGATGTGCCACATCTGTTGTTACACCAACTTGAAGGTTTTGAACTGTTACAACTATATTGTTTAAATTTTCTTCAATAGTTGTAATGTCAATAGTTGTAGTTCCGTTATTAACTTCAGTAACGAAAATAATCATAAAATTCTGAAAATCTATATTAGTTTCTGAAAAAGCAATGTTGTTTATAACCCCTATAGTTGAAAAATTATCCATTAAAGTTTGCCAATCCGTTGTGTTTTGAATTACAATATTTTGATTTCCATATGTATTGTTATAATTCAAATGACCTTTAATTATTTGTACAGGAATTATTGTTTGTGGGTAAACAATAGAGCTGTTTTCTTGTTTTGAGCAACTCAAAGTAAAAACTAAAATCAGAAATAAAAAAGTAGCCTTCATAACATATAAGTTTTATTTGAAGATGTAAATATTCATAAAGGGTTGCGTAAAAATAAAAAATCCCTGACTAAAATATAGAAAGGGATTAAATTTTTTAATGAAAATTGATTAACAATGTTCGTTGTAAGCGTCTTGTAAGTTTTCTGCGATTAATTCTGCCGGACGACCTTCAATATGATGACGTTCTAACATATGAACTAATTCACCATTTTTAAACAATGCTATACTTGGTGATGATGGAGGAAAAGGAAACATTTGTTCTCTTGCCGCATCTACAGCATCTTTATCAACACCTGCAAATACAGTAACTAATTTTAAAGGTTTTTTAGCACCTTCTAAACTCATTTTAGCACCTGGACGAGCATTTCTAGCTGCACAACCACAAACCGAATTTACTACAACTAAAGTAGTTCCTTCTGATTGAATTGCGTTTTTTACTTCGTCAGCACTATATAAATCTTGAAAACCAGCGTCATTTAATTCAGCACGCATTGGTTTAACCATTTCTTCTGGATACATAATATTTTGATTTAGATGTTCGGATATTCTAATTATAGATTTACCGATTATTAATTCTCGTGCAAATATACAATGATTTTTAAAGAATTATTTTAAGAAACTATAAAATTTAATTATTGCATTATAGATAGTGTTCTATTTAAATATTCTTCCAAGTAAAGCTTTCATGAAAGAAATTTTTGGACATTTTGAAATTACTTTTAAATCTTCTAATAGAGAAGTTTCTTCGTCTAAAAATTTTAAAATTAAACCTGAGTTTTCATCTTCAAATAATCTAGAAAAAACCTCTGAACCTATTGCGTTATTTTTATATAAAACATCAATAAACAACATGTCATAAAACCAAAATTTGTCTTTTTTATGAAACTTAGTAAAATCAGATTCAGTACTAAGAAATGAAACTAATTGCTTTGATTTTTTTATGACATTTTTAAAAGTAAAACCTGTACTTGCTTTTGTCCAACCACCAGCAGAACCTATGTTTATTATGTTTTTTGAATTATTTTCCCAAAAAGGATAACTCGTCATAGGAATGTTTCCTTGTTCTTTTTCAATAATTTCATATTGAGTTATACCTATTTTTTTGATGTACAATTTAATTTCTTCTTCATATTCTTTTTTGGAAAGTAAGTCTTTTGAAAACAAGGTATATTCTATTAAAGCTTCATTTTTTGAAGTAGGCAAAACATACATAAATCTTGTGTTTCCTTTCTGATTGACTGAAAAATCCATGAATGTTGCCGAATTTTCATCAAAAACTTGTTCTTTACTTTTTATAAACCAACCTATAAAATGCTGTTGCAATAAAGGATATTTTTTTTGGGAAGTAACTAAAGTTGGAGTGAAAATTGAATTAAAAACTTTGTTGCAAGTAAAGCTAGTTTCTTCCGTTTTAACCAAACAATTATTACCTAAATCTGAAAAATCAACTACTTTTTCTTGTAAAAAATGAATGTTTTGTTGGTTTGAAATTTCATTAAAAATAAATTTATATAAATCTAAACCTTGAATCATTTTATAATGATAAGGTTCAATATTTAATTTTTTTTGAAAACTTTGATTCGCAAAAAGGGTAGATTGCCATTTTTTAGAAATGATATCATCAAAAAGAGAGGCTTCGTCCCAAAAACACCATGTTCTGTCATTCTTTTTTTTAGCATCACTATCAATTAGTAAAATAGTTTTATCAACTAATTTCTTCGACAAAATCATTTCGTAAACTGTCATTAAAGCAGCTAAGCCTGTTCCTGTAAAAATGTAATTGTAATGTTTCATAGAAATTTAATTCCAAGTAAAAGTACAGTTATTACCCTAAAATACAAATTAAACGATTTGTAAAATTAATTACGACTTATTTTTAAGCCTACAAAAACGGTTCTTGGTAAAGATGGGCCATAAACATAATTGCTATCTCTGTTCTTGCCTATGTCAAAATCATCTTGGTATTGATTAAAAATATTTTTTAATCCACCATAAATTTCAAAGTTCATGTCGTATTTTTTACTTGGTATTGTGTAAGCAATTTTACTGTTAAATTCAGAGAATGTCTTTGTCTGTAGAAATTCATCTTCTGTCTGATTTGGTGCTCCAGCAAAGTGAGCAATTTTCATGGAACCGGTAAAAACATAATTTACGTTTACTTTTAATCGTTCACTAGCATTCATCGTTAAATTTGCAAAACCATATTGATTAGGCGTTCTTAAAAAATCGCGTGTTGGTTCAATTCCATCTATATAACTTACTGCACTTTTAAATTTGCTTGTTTGAAAAGTAAATCCAGATTCAAATTGTATTTTTTTGTTGTAATTGGCACGTAATTCGACAGTTACTCCCTTAACAGTAGCTCCATCTCCATTTTGCTTTTCAAAAATTTCACCAAATGCATCAGCACCAATGTTTTCTAGAACAAATGCATCATTTAAATGAGTATAAAAACCTTCTAAAGTAAAGCCAGCTATGAAGTTCTCGGTTGCTTTATCATAATTAACCGAGGCACTCCAACTTTTTGAACGTTCTTCTTTTAGATTAGGATCATAAACTACACGTGAAACTCCTCCACCTGCAAATGCAATATGCAAATCTGTATCAAAAGCCTGAGGTGCTCTAAAACCTGTTCCGTAACTTAATCTAAATTGTGTTTCTTCTTTGTATTTATAAAGCAGTGCTAATCGAGGACTAAAAACAATATTATCTACTAAATTATGAACATCCATTCTTACACCAGATAATAAGTTTAAACTTGGTAAAATTTCCCAATCACTTTGAAGAAAAGACCCAAAGTCCTTCGTATGTTGGTCTACTAGATAATTATATGAAATAATTTCATCGAAAACCTTATCAGAAATATATTCTGCTCCTACAGTAAATACATTCGTTCCTTTTAAAAATTGATTCGATTTGTAATTAAATTGTAAACCACCTTGAATGGTTTGAGTATCTGAAACCCCATAAGGTGGTGCTTCTAAATGGTTTTGAATTTCTGGTTCAGCATCAGGAAAAATACCTGTATAATGTGTTCTATCTGTGTTTTGCCAAGCTGCATAAGTAATTAATGATGATTTTTGATCATTAAAATTTATCTGATAATCCAAACTTCCTAGCCAAATTTTATGTTTTCTTTCTTCCGATTGTTGTGTTAAATAAGCTGTTTTATCGACCATTTCGCCACCAAAACGATATTCATTTAAATTACTTAAACTTACCTCTAATTTTTGATTTTCTGTTGGTTTCAAAAAGAAATTTGCTCCTACAGAGTTATTTTCAATCATTGGAATTTCAGAATAATTATCACCATTGGCGTCATAAAAATCTCTTTCACGATGCGTCATAAATAAAGTTACACCGGCATCACGATTTTCAGAAACAAAAGAAGCATTTCCATTTAGAGAATAATCATCTCCTTTTCCGTTTATGTTTTGATAAAATGAATTTAATTCGAATGAATCGCGTTTAGGAATTTTTGTAATCACGTTCACTGTTCCACCAATAGCACTTGAGCCATAAAGAGAAGAACCACCACCACGAATTACTTCAATTCGATCTATCATATTAACAGGCAACTGTTCTAATCCATACAAACCCATTAACGGACTAAATAGTGGTCTTCCATTTATTAAAATTTGAGAATAACCACCTGCTAAACCATTCATACGAAGTTGTTGGTAATTACACGTTTGGCAATTGGTTTCAACACGTAAACCTGGCTGAAACTTTAAGCCCTCTGCTAAATTACAGACTTGAAGGTTGTCTAAAGTTTTACTGTCTAATACATTTACAATAACAGCACTTTCAGTTTTTCTTTTAACGGTCTTTGTTCCAGTTACAACCACTACGTCTAAAACACTAAATTCTTTTAGTTCACAATCCAAAACTAGTTCCTTTTGATTAAGAACTGTTATTTCTTTTTTTATAGGCTTAAAGCCTGTGTAAGAAAATTGTAAAGTATAATTTCCATTTGGAATAGTATTAAAACGATAGTAACCATATTCATCTGTAGTTACCACTTTATTGAGTTCTACAAGAAAAACTATAGCAAAAGTTAAACTTTCATTCTCTGATTTAACTTTTCCAACAATAGAAGTTTGAGAATATGAGTAAACAGAAAATAGTAATATTGATAGTATAAAATATTTTTTTACTTGCATTAAATTAATTTTTAGGCAAAACTAAAAATTTAATCATTTGAATCAAAATAAAATTTTATATATTTGTATTAAATTTTAAAAAATGACTACTTCAGAAGAGAATTATTTGAAGGTAATTTATCATTTATCGGTGGTTTCTCCAAAAGGAGTAAATACCAATGCCATTGCAGGAATGCTTGAAACAAAAGCCTCTTCTGTGACTGATATGTTGAAAAAATTATCGGAAAAAGATTTAGTAATTTACAAAAAATACCAAGGTGCTTCGTTAACAGAAAATGGGACTTTAAAAGCAAAAATGATTGTTAGAAAACATCGTTTGTGGGAAGTCTTTTTGGTAGAAAAATTAAATTTTACATGGGATGAAGTACATGAAATTGCTGAAGAATTAGAACATATTCAATCTGAAAAATTGATAGATAAATTAGATGCTTTTCTTGATTTTCCCGATTTTGATCCACATGGTGATCCAATTCCAAATGCCAATGGCGAAATTAAAAAGGTTCAAAAACAACTTTTGTCTGATGCCAAAATCAATGTCTCTTATAAATGCGTTGGTGTTAAAGATTCATCAGCTGATTTTTTACAATATTTAGACAAACAAAAAATTGCTTTAGGTTCGACTTTTAAAATTTTAGAAAAAGACACTTTTGATGATATTCTACAAGTTGAAATTAATGGTAAAACAATTACGATTTCAGATAAAATAGCTACTAACTTATACGTACAATAATTATGTTTCAAGATGTATTAACTTATTTAGAAAGCATTGATCCAATTTTGGCTGCTTTTTATGCAACAATGTTCACTTGGTTTGTAACTGCTTTAGGAGCTTCATTTGTATTCTTTTTTAAAGGCATGAACCGAACATTTTTTGACGGAATGCTTGGTTTTACTGGTGGAGTTATGGTTGCTGCGAGTTTTTGGAGTTTATTAGCACCATCAATAGAAATGAGTGATGGTGAGGGATTTATAAAGGTAATTCCAGCAGCTGTTGGATTTGCTTTAGGAGCGTTATTTATTTTTGCTTTAGACAAAACGTTGCCTCATTTACATATCAATTTTAAAGAAACAGAAGGAATTAAATCTCCATGGCAAAGAACTACATTATTAACATTAGCCATAACATTACATAATATTCCAGAAGGATTAGCCGTTGGTGTTTTATTTGGTGGTGTTGCCGCTGGAATTCCAGAAGCCTCCATTGCTGGTGCAGTTACTTTGGCAATCGGAATTGGAATTCAGAATTTTCCTGAAGGAATTGCAGTTTCCATGCCATTGCGTAGAATGGGAATGAGTAGAAGGAAAAGTTTTATGTATGGACAAGCTTCAGCTTTAGTAGAACCAATTGCCGGAGTTTTAGGAGCTGCAGCTGTAATATTTTTTACACCAATATTGCCTTATGCGTTAGCTTTTGCTGCTGGAGCTATGATATATGTTGTTGTTGAAGAAGTAATCCCAGAAACACAATTAGAGAAAAATACTGATATTGCGACTTTAGGGTTTATTGGTGGATTTATTGTTATGATGACTTTGGATGTTGCTTTAGGATAAAAAACTTTGTGTAACTTTGAGAAATAAACTTTTATACAAATGAAATACTTCACACCAATTATAGCTCTATTTATTTTTATAAGTTGTGCTTCAAAACAAGTTGCAAACGAAAACGAAATTCTTATCAACGCAACTTCCTTGAGTAAAGTTGGGAATGATTATGAAATGAAAATATCCAAAATAATTTCAGATTCACGTTGTCCTGAAGGAGTAGAATGTATTTGGGCTGGAGAAGTTCAGTTAGAAATTGAAATTTATAAAAATCAGAAATTAGAAAAATCAGAAACGCTTTCCATTAATTCTAAAATGTTAGAACAAAACAAACAGTTCTTTTCTGAATACATTTCTTTAGATAAAAAAGTAAAAGATATTTTGGTTCAACCCATAAAAAAAGAAGGCCAAAATATTGAATTGAAAGAGTATGTTTTGAAGGTTGAGTTGGAGTAGATATAATTTATCAAAAAATTTAAATATTAGTGAATGAAATTATTTTATGAAGCTTTGTTTTATAGTGTTTATAAGAGTTTATATCGATATAATAAAAATGATGCTGAAATAAAAACTGTTATTATTAATTCTTTTTATTTGACATTAACTTTTTATATTCTGCCACTTCAAATATTAATGTGGTTTAATTATAATATTACTTATTCAGAAACTATATATTTTGTTTTATTAACTTTATTTTTAATTTTTAACTTTATTTTTTTTGTAAATAAAAGACATTCCTTAAATATTATTCAGAAATACAAATCATATAAAAAAGAGGCCATTTTTACATTAATTGGATTTTTATATTCAACTTTGGCAATTTCAATGTTGTTATTGTATGCTGAATTTGAATTAAGCAGCATAATATATTTTATTTTTTTTTCACTAATTTTTGAAGGTTTTAGTTTATACTTTGGAAATAAAATTTAATGACAATCCAACAGCTCGGATATGTCCACAGAACGATAGCGCGGAAATTTTTTCCGTGCCCACAAACTAAATAAAAACAAAGCCACATTTTAAAAGATATGGTTTTTTTATTAAATTTGAAAAACGTTAACAATGTCAACAAAATATAAAGCTATCACAACAGAAGACGCTTACTTTATAACTATAACAACAGTAGGTTGGATGATATTTTAACAGAAGATTACTATTTTAGCTCTGCCAGAAATTATGCTGGTTTAGAAAACGAAATAGAAATCGTTTTATTAAACTTCTTTTGAAGTTGATTGTAGGCACGGATTGCAAATCCGCGCTATCGGGTTTGAAAGAGTATGTTTTGAAAGTTGAGTTGGAGTAGATTATATGTGTAGAATTATTAAAAACATATCATGGTAAAGAAATTTATTTTTAAGAAGAAACATTTTATTGTTTTATTTACTTGTTTTACTTTTTTGTTGTTTAGGTATTTTTATTATGATGATAAAAGGCATCATGATATGAAAGAGTTAGCTTATGAAAACATATTAAAAAAAACAATTCCAGAGGGTTTTGTTATTAGTAAATTTACAGACACAACTTATGGAGCTAGAAATGCAACTACTATAAATGTAGGTGGTTTAAATTATAATGTTAATGAGTCAATTTACAACAAAATTAATATTGGAGATAAAATCAAAAAAGAAATTAATAGTGATAAAATATACATCAATAATAAAGAATATGAATATTACTTTGCTAATTAACTAATTTCACTTAATGACAAGCGCAATCATCACCACAAGATTTTGATTTCTTGGCAGATTTTTTCCAAAAGAATTTTTTTACTAAAAATCCAACGGCTATAAAAAGGGCAATATAAACTAAAATTTCTTGCATATTATTTTAAAATTTGATAAGCAATTAAAGCCACAATATAAGCAAATCCACTCATAACCACAAGTTGAATTATTGGCCATTTCCACGAATTGGTTTCTTTCTTCACAATTGCTAACGTACTAATACATTGCATTGCAAAAGCATAAAACAACAATAACGAAATTCCAGTAGCAAAATTAAAAACTTTTTCACCAGTTACAGGATTTATTTCTGCTTGCATTCTTTTTTTAATCGTGTTTTCCATGTCGCCTTCATCATCGTTTGCACCAACACTATAAATTGTAGCCAATGTTCCTACAAAAACTTCTCTTGCAGCAAATGATGTAACAACTGCAATTCCTATTTTCCAATCATAACCTAATGGTTTTATCGCTGGTTCAATGGCTTTGCCTACAATTCCAATATAAGAATGTTCTAACCTATAAGTATTGACTTTAGTTTCAATCAAACTTGGATCTAAAACTAGATTATTTGCTAAAATATCTTTTTCAACTATTTGCTCTGCATTATCAAATTCCTTAGTTGGTCCATGAGAACCTAAAAACCAAAGAATAACCGATAAAGCTAAAATGATTTTTCCTGCTCCAAAGACAAATGCTTTTGTTTTTTCTAACACATTGATTGCAACATTTTTAAACATCGGAATTTTATAACTTGGCATTTCAACCACAAAGTAAGTTTTGCAGCTTAATTTTAGGATTTTATCCAACAACCAAGATGAAAAAATTGCCATGAAGAAACCAATTAAATAAAGCAACATTAAAGCTAATCCTTGTAAACTTAAGAAACCTAAAACTTTTTCCTCTGGGATTATCAATGAAATAATAATGGCATAAACGGGTAATCTAGCTGAACAAGTAGTAAATGGTGTTACTAAAATTGTGATTAATCTTTCTTTCCAATTTTCAATATTTCGAGCACTCATAATAGCAGGAATAGCACAAGCTGTTCCAGAAATTAAAGGCACAATACTTTTTCCTGACAAACCAAATCTACGCATAATTTTATCCATCAAAAACACAACGCGACTCATATAACCACTTTCTTCTAAAACAGAAATAAATAGAAATAAAAAGGCTATTTGCGGAATAAAAATAACGATTCCACCAATTCCTGGAATAACTCCCTCACTAATTAAATCAGTAAATTTTCCTACTGGTAAATGTGTCTTAGCATAATTTGAAAAATGGGCAAAAGATTCATCAATAAAATCCATTGGAATCGTTGACCATTCAAAAATAGATTGAAAAATTGCAAATAAGATAAAGAAGAAAATTACATATCCGAATACTTTATGCGTAAGTACTCTATCCAATTTTGCTTGAATACCTGATGCTTTTGATTTGTCTATTTTTTGACCAATTTTTAAGGTATCATTTATAAATTGATATCTTTTTATAGTTTCTTTTTGCTGTAATCGTTTTAAATCAGAATGCGATTTAGTAAAAGCACTTTTAATTTCATTACGCTCCAAATTCAAGAAATTTACATCTTGTGTAATCACTAACCAAAGTTTGTATAACAATTGATTTGGAAATGTTTTTCTTAATTTATCAAAATATTCTGGATCTATAGAAGATGCATTTAAGCAAGGTTCACCAGATAAATCTTCGTAATTTAGGATTAAGTTTTTTAAAGTATCAATTCCGATTTTTTTTCTTGAACTTACTAAAGCGATTTTAGTTTTTAATTCTTGTTCCAAAAAAGGAATATCAAGTTCAATTCCTTTTAGTTTCATTCTGTCACTCATGTTGATGACTAAAATAGCAGGAATTTCTAAATCTTTAATTTGGGTAAAAAGAAGTAAATTACGTTTTAAATTTTCTACATCTGAAACTACAACAGCAACATCAGGAAAATCTTCATCTTTTTTGTTTAGTAATAATTCAATGACTACATTTTCGTCAATCGAACTTGCATTTAAACTATATGTTCCAGGTAAATCAATGATTTTTGCTCTAACATCATTTGATAATTTAGCAAAACCATGTTTTTTTTCAACCGTAATTCCAGGATAATTTCCTACTTGTTGATTTAAGCCTGTTAGTTGATTAAAAACAGAAGTTTTCCCTACGTTTGGATTTCCTATTAAAGCAACTTTAATGTTTTTTTGAGCCATATTAAATTTGCTCTTTTAAAATGCGAATTTCTAGAGCTGTTTCTAAGCGAATTGCTACATGAGCATCATTAATACAATAATATAATGGATCTCCAAGAGGTGCAATTTGAATTAATTCTATACTATTACCAGGCAAGCATCCCATTTCTAGTAGCTTCAACGGTATTTCTTCAATGTTAAAGTCTATAATAGTTGCTTTTTCACCTTTTTTAAGTTGTGACAAATTAATTTCCACGCTTATTTAGATTGAATTAAAATACAAAAGTAAAAATTTATAACTGATTAATACTGATAATTATCATATTTTAACTTTCTGTGAGGTTTTATTTTTCTTTTTCTAAAAGCCATTTAATGTCTTCAAGAAGTTGAGTAACATTTTTTGTTCCGTCTTCAGTTGGTTTATAAAGATTTGTACCATCATAAAAACCTCTTATTCTGCCTTTTTTATCAACAAGTACAAAATTTTCTGTGTGAACCATATCATATAATTCCTCTGGATTTCCGGTTTCAACAGCCAAATAAGATTTTCTAGCGATATAATAAATGTCTTTTTTATTTCCTGTGACTAAATTCCACTTACTATCAATAACTCCTTTTTCAATAGCATATTTTTTTAGAACTGAAACACTATCAATATCTGGAGTTACACTGTGTGAAAGAAACATAACATCAGGCATGTTTTTTATTTTATCTTGAAGCCAAACCAAATTATCTGTCATAATTGGGCAAATTGTTGGACAAGTAGTAAAGAAAAAATCAGCTACATAAATTTTATCTTTATAATCTTCTTGAGAAATTGTTTTTCCGTTTTGATTAATAAATTTAAAGTCAGCAATTGTATGATTGTAACCAACATGTTGAATGGTTGTATCTACTAACTGAGGGTTTACATCTCTTGGTGTAAAAATTGGTAAAGTTTTTTGAGGTTGAAGTAGCGTGTAAATTCCAATGAAAATGAGGATTGATACACCCAAAAATAAAATTATAAACGTTTTATATTTTTTAAATATTGAAATCATTTTTTTTACAAAAATACAAAACGTTTAGAAAACTTAGTTATATATCTAACAAACAGATGTTAAAAATTAATTATTCTTAATTTCTTTATATATATTTGTTAACTATTCAAAATATTACAATGAAAAAAACAATTACTCTATTTACAATGTTAATTTCCTTACTAGGATACTCACAGTATAATGCTTCTGCACCATGGCTTAAAAACAATGAACGTGCAAAACAAGGAAACTTATCAATAGAAGAATTAAAACAGTCTTTTGAAAGCTACTGGTTAACACATGATAAAAGCAAAAAAGGGTCAGGTTATAAACCTTTTATGCGATGGGAATATCATTGGCAAAATAAAGTTGATGATAATGGAAATCAAATAACTCCAGAACAAATGTGGGCTGCATTTAATCAAAAAAAAATAGCTCAAACAAATAAGAACGCACAATCCTTACCTGTAAGTGATTGGCAACCTGTTGGTCCCTTTTCTCATTTAAACACAGGTTCTTGGTCGTCTGGACAAGGAAGAGTAAACATTGTACATGTTGATCCTTCAAATCCTAACACTATATATATTGGCACACCTGCTGGTGGGATATGGAAGTCTAACAACGGTGGTTCTACTTGGGCAGCCTTATCAGATAATTTACCTCAAATTGGAGTTTCTGGTATTGCAATTGATTATTCTAATTCTAACACCATTTATATTGCAACTGGTGATAAAGATTCTTCAGACACCTACTCTATTGGTGTTATGAAATCAGTTGACGGAGGTTTAACATGGAATACTACAGGTTTAACTTTTACAAATACTTCTACTTTAGCCGGAGACATTTTAATACACCCAACAAATAATCAAATTTTATGGTGCGCTACAAGTGTGGGTTTATATAGATCAACAAATGCAGGAACAAGTTGGACTGTTGTTCAGTCAGGAAACTTCTCCCAAGGCTCAATAAGATTAAGACCTAATGACCCTTCAACAGTTTATGCAGTTTCTAATAATAGATTTTTTAAATCAACTAATACAGGAAGTACTTTTAGTGTAATTACTTCAGGATTACCTTTTACATCAGGAAGACTATTATTAGATGTCACAGCAGCAAATTCAAATTACATCTATATTTTAAGTTCAACAAGTTCATCTGCTTTTCAAGGATTATATAAATCCACTAATGGAGGAACAAGTTGGACAAACGTATCTGGAACATCAACAAATATATTTGAGTCTACACAGTCTTGGTATGACTTGGCTTTAGCTGTGTCAAACACCAATGAAAATGAAATATACACAGGTTGTTTAAATGTATGGAAATCTTCCAATGGAGGAACTAGTTTTTCTAAGATCAACAATTGGAGCTCTCCTAACTCAGCTTCTTATACACATGCTGACATTCACTATTTAGGTTTTCATGGTGGAAAATTATATTGTGGCAGTGACGGAGGCGTTTATGTTTCAGATAATGGAGGTATTGTTTTTACAGACAAAACAGCAGGAGCACAAATAAGTCAGTTTTATAAAGTTGCGGTTTCTAAACAAACTTCTGCAAATATTGTGGGTGGTTTACAAGATAACGGTGGTCATGCCTTTAGTAATGGTGTTTGGAAAAATTATTATGGCGCTGATGGAATGGATGCCGCTATAAGTCCAGTTAACCAAAATTTATATTATGGATTTATTCAAAGCGGAAGTAGCATGTATATTAGTAGCAATGCTGGTAACTCACTTGGATCAAGTGTAAGTTCACCTGCTGGTGTAAACGGAAATTGGGTTACTCCATTAATGATTAATTCAGTAGGTGAAGTCTTCTCAGGATTTAATGGATTATATAAACTAAATGGATCGTCATGGGTTCAACAAAACACAAGTAGTTTAGGAAGTGGAAATATGGAATTAATTGCCATTGACCCTTCAAATGATAACATCATGTATGTAACTAACGGTTCATCTTTGTATAAAAGCACGAATAAAGGAATCAATTTTACACTTTCATACTCAGCACCAGGAACAATTACTGCAATTGACGTTCACTCAACTAATGGTGATTTTATTTATCTTACAACATCGTTAACATCTGGAACTTTTGGGCAGGCATTCAAATCAACAAATGGAGGAAGTACATTCACGAATTTTTCAACAGGTTTACCAAACATTGGAAAAAACACTATTGTTCATCAAGGTCGTAATACAGATAATCCATTATATTTAGGAACAAGTTTAGGTGTTTATTATATTGATGACACCATGACGGCTTGGGAACCATTTGACACAAATTTACCAAACGTATCAGTTACAGATTTAGAAATTAATTTAGAAGACAATAAATTAATTGCAGCAACTTATGGAAGAGGTATTTGGCAAACAAACATTCCGGTTCAAATACCAGCAACTGATGTTAAACTTGTTGCTATTCAAAACCCTAACAATATCGATATTAATTGTGGAAACACAGTTGTTCCGCAATTACAGGTTGAAAACAATGGAACGAACGCAATCACAGTAATTAATATTAATTATGACATTGATGGAAGTGCTGCTACATATACTTGGAATGGAAATATAACGTCTAGTCAAACAGCGTTAATTTCATTGCCTTCTCAGACTTTATCAAGAGGACTTCACAACTTAAGTATAACTTCAACAACTCCAAATGATGCCTATTCTGACAACAATTCAAGTCTAGTTACTTTTTACATTAATGATGCTGGAATTGTTGGCCAAACAAATCAGTTCACCAATACTTCTGACGAATTAATAACCTATGATGCAGGTTCAAATAGTTCACAATGGGTTAGAGGAGTGAGAGGTATAGGTCCAATGTCTACCGGAGGAGACACAGCATATACAACAAATCTAATTGGTAATTATGCTGACGGAGTAAAATCGTACATAGTTTCTCAATGCTATAATTTAACAAACATAACAAATCCTCAAATTCAATTCACGATGAAACATCATTTGGAGGAAAATTGGGATATAGTTTATGTAGAATATTCAACTAATTTCGGTCAAAATTGGTCGCTTTTAGGACAACAGGGACCAAATTGGTATAATAGTAACAGAACTAATGCTTCATCTGGTTCATCAAATGATTGTCAAAATTGCCCAGGAGGACAATGGACTGGTACCAACACTAATTTAACAACTTATTTTTATCCTCTAAATGCGCTTAGTTCTCAATCAAACGTAATTTTTAGAATTGTTTTTCATAGTGATGACGCTGTAAATCAATTAGGTGTTAATATTGATGACTTTGTTATAACTGGAGTTTTATCAACTGACAATTTTGAATTAAATAATGTTTCTGTTTACCCAAATCCTTCAGAAGGAGTTTTTAACATATCATTAGGTGACATAGAACCAACTTCTATTGAAGTATATGATTTAACAGGTAAAATAATTTTATCTAGAAAAGATCTTTCAATTAG
>JBLHNH010000012.1:0-33673 GCA_047622645.1 Flavobacterium sp. | reverse complement strand
CTAATGATTCTAACTCTTTTCTTAAATCATCTGATTTAGATACAAGTTCAGTTCTTTTGGTACGCATATCTTCAAGCGTTCCCTTTTCAATTACAGATGCAGTTGAGTTTTTTTTATCACCACCACATGATAGCATTAAAAGTGAAGTGATTAGGATTAAATATATTTTTCTCATTTTAGTTGCTATTTATTTGTTTATTAATTTGTCTAGTACTGTTTTTTTATTGATAACATCAATCATAGATTGAAGATAATTTTGTTGAGCAGAATAAAGTTGTCTTTGCGCTTCAGTGAATTCAAAACTAGTTGAAATTCCTTCTTTAAATTTAATTTGTTGTTTGTTTTCGATACGTTCGGCTAAATTTAGATTTGATTTTGAAGTTGCATATTGCTCAATACTATATTCATATTCGCTTTTCGAAGATTCATACTGAAGTTTTAGCATTTGTTCTGCTTCAGTCAATTGTGTTTCTGCTTGTTCAAAAGCAATTTTCGCTTGTTGATTTTTCGCTTTTCTTCCAAAACTACTAAAGATGGGTACGTTTAAGCTTATGCCTAAATTCGAATAATTATTCCAAGCCTGATTTTGTTTTAAGAAATCGAAAGTATTAGCAAAAGAGTTGTATCCGAAATTGAAATTTGCACCTAAAGTTGGCAATGCTGTTGCTTTCTGAGACTTGTATTCTAACCTTCTTTGATCTTTAAAGTTTTCAGCAATTCTATAATCAATGTTATTTGTAACGTTAAATGAATCTCCACCAAAAGATAAATCAACATTTTTTGTAGTTAGATCATCTAGCTTTTCGGTTAAAGTTAATTCATCATCGATATCAATTCCCATCGTTATTTTCAGCATTTTATTAGAAAGGTCTATTAAACGAGTTACGTTACTTAAACTACTGTTTACCGAAGCTAAAGTAATTTGAAGTTGTTCTACACTTTCTTCTTCTATCAAACCATTTTTATAGGTTTCTTTTGTTTCAAATAAGTTTTTTTCTAATGAAGCTTTATTCTTTTTAAGAATTATAATGTTTTCTTGAGCAAGTAATACATTTCCGTAGTAATTTGTAACCATTTCGCGAATATCATTGTCCGTTTTTAATTTTGAATTTTGATAAAATTGCAAATACGTTTTTGAAGCTTGTAATGCAACAATATACGAACCATCAAAAATTAATTGGCTTAATGTTGCTCTAGCGTTCATACTATGTTTAGTTCCAAAAGCAATAGTTGAAACAGCATTTGGATCACCACCAGTTGAAGGTCCAAAAGCATTTCCTGTAATACCTTGTTTTTGAAAATTAAAGTTGTTCATGTAATCTAAACCTGCACTAATTTGCGGTAAACCTGCAGCAGTTGTTTCCCATTTTTTTTGTTGGGCAGACTCAATGTCTTTGGAAGCATTTATAGCTTTGTAATTATTTTTAAGAGCATGTTCAATAGCTTGATCTAATGTAAAAGAATAGGTTTCTTTTTTGTCTTGAGCATTCATTAAACTTGCAAATAATAAAAACGTTATTATTATTGTTTGTCTCATTAGGTATTGTTTGTTATTTATTGGTGTTTATTATTGTTTCTAATTGTGAAGTTCCTTTTGGTGTACATATTCCTCTTAAGTGATATTCTAAGTAACATGATTGAACTGTTTTTGAACTAAATTCTTTAGGGTTAAAAAGTTCAGCATCCTTTATGCTAGTCATTCCTGCAAAATAAAATCTACTTATTAGTTGTTTGTGAATATCTTTTCTAAACAATCCAAGTTGAATTCCTTTTTCTAAGTTATCAATTACACAAGTTCCCATTTTATCAAATTGTTTGATCATTAATGACTTGTGAATATTTGGGTAATATTTTTGCAGTTGATAAATAGGTGAAGTATTTTCATCTTTTAGATGTTGCATCACAAACTCTTTAATGGTAAAAAGTTCTTCAATTGGATTTTTGTCAGCTAAAATAATTTCGTCAATTCCACAAGAGATGTTCTCGAATAAGTTAGTAGTAGCATCTTTAACTAAATTGTCTTTATTAGAAAAATGTTGGTAAATTGTTTTTTTAGAAATACCCATTTCGCTAGCAATATCATCCATCGTTACACTTTTAAACCCAAGTGTAAGAAACATTTCTGTTGCTTTATTTAAAATTTGGTCTTTCATTAGTGTGAGTTCATTTTTTGGTAAATCTGTTTAAAGGTTTATTTTTATTAATTCGAGTGCAAACTTACAAAGGAAACTTTGAATACAGAAAAAGTTTCCAAAGTTTTTAACAAAATTTAACATTTTGGATACATTCAAATTATTGATTCCTTCATTAGGTGAATATTAGCTATAAATATTTTACTTTTGTAGCGTTTTATAATCCTAAATCAAAAAGATGCATTCCATTTCAGAATATCAAGATGTTATTTCTTCTCATTTTAATTCATTAGTAATAGCAAAAGAGCCTAAAAACTTATATGAACCAATTCAATATATTTTGGGTTTAGGAGGAAAACGAATGCGTCCAGTTTTGACACTAATGGCTGCAGAAATTTTTGATTGTGATTATAAAAAAGCATTACAAGCAGCAACAGCTGTTGAGGTTTTTCATAATTTTTCATTAATTCACGATGATATTATGGACGATGCACCATTAAGGAGAGGTAAAAAAACGGTTCATGAAAAATGGAACATCAATACCGGAATTCTATCTGGTGATGCTATGCTTATTTTGGCGTATCAATATTTTGAAGAATATGAACCAACTGTTTTTAGAGCTTTAGCTAAATTGTTTAGTAAGACAGCTTTGGAAGTTTGTGAAGGACAACAATATGATGTGGATTTTGAAACGCGCGATGATGTTACAATCCCAGAATACCTTAAAATGATTCAATATAAAACAGCTGTTTTAGTTGGTGCAGCTATGAAAATGGGAGCAATTGTAGCCGAAACATCTCAAGAAAATACTGATTTAATTTATGATTTTGGATTGAATTTAGGAATTGCATTTCAATTACAAGATGACTTTTTAGATGCTTTTGGAAATCCGGATACTTTTGGAAAACAAATTGGGGGTGATATTATCGAAAATAAAAAAACCTTTTTATATTTAAAAGCTTTGGAATTTGGGGAGAAGGAAGATAAAGAACAGTTAATGCATTTGTTTTCAATTCAACCTACAGATAATTCGGATAAGATAGAAACTGTAAAAACAGTTTTTAATGAATCTGGAGCAAGTAACGCCACACAAGAAGCAATAAAAGAATACACTCAAAAAGCATTTGAAACACTTCAAAAAATGGAAATTTCAAAAGAAAAGAAGCAAATTTTATATGTTTTTGGAGAAAAATTAATGAATCGTAACGTTTAGATTTCTATGTTTGAATTTCCAAAAAATATTGACTCTTTAATTTCTCAAGCAGAGGAGGAGCATTTGTATTTTAAATTAATCGAACAAACCAATAAAGATTTTGCTTTGGCCAATGAAGCTATAGATATTCCTTTAGATATTTTTCCATTGCATTTTAAAGAAAGAGTTCACGAAAAAATTCTTAAATTAATTCAATTCAAATTCGCAGAATATTTAAACCTATTATATATTATAGATGTTTCTGAATCTGAAATCAAAAAACTAGATGGTTCAGATTTAATTCAATTAGCCGAACAAGTCACTTTTTTAATCTTAAAAAGAGAATGGCAGAAGGTTTGGTTTAGGAATAAGTATTAAAAATAAACCCTAATAAAAGGCATAAAAGCAGTCGTATAAATATTATTTCTGTCGTTATGTAAAACGTTATAACGAATTCCAATCGTTGCATTATTAGTTCTGTAACCAGCACCTAAAAACAAAGCAGTATTCCAATAATTATCATTAATAAAGCTAGGATCATTAAAATCGGTATTTACTCTTAATTCTTCTAATTCTGCTGATAATTGAATTTCTGAAATAGGGTTAACTAAGCCAATGATACTTCCTCCATATAAATGACTTGTATAAAAATATTTTTGATTGATATAGCTATATTGAAGTCCAGCACCTAAAGCTACTTTTTCATTAAAGTTATAAATAGCACTTGGCGAAACCGAAATATTAGTTGAATTGTTTCCAAACGCCAACCCAAGTCCTCCTCCAAATTGAACTCTACTCCAAAATTTGCTTTTCAAAACAGGTTCTTGTGCGAAATTTTCCTGAAATGCAAATAATGTAATTATTAGGGCAAATAAACCAATGATTTTTTGTGATTTAAATTTCATTTGTATTTTTTTAATGATTCAGCAATTATATCTTCTGATAAAGGATTACTATACTTAATTTGCAAATTATTTCATAAAAGTATCCAAAAATAAGTAAAATATATTTGCAATTATTGTACTTTTGTTTAATTATTTAACCAAAACGTCTTTTAAGACCACAATATGGATAGGTTTTCCTTTTTAAACGCTGCACATACGGCTTTCTTTGCCGATTTATACGAACAATATTTAAAAAATCCTGATGGTGTAGAGCCAAGCTGGAGAAGTTTTTTCCAAGGATTTGACTTTGCACAAGCAAATTACGGCACCGAAAATGTAGCTCAAGAAATTACTAATGGTAATTTTTCTGAGACTATTATTTCTGGTAAAACAGAAAAAGAATTTAATGTTTTACGATTAATTGATGGCTACAGAACCCGTGGTCATTTATTTACTAAAACCAATCCTGTTAGAGACAGAAGAACTTATAGTCCAACTTTAGCTTTGGAAAACTTTGGTCTTTCAGACGCTGATCTAAGCACTGTTTTTGATGCAGCGAAGATGATTAACATGCAACCAAGTTCTTTAACAGATATTTTAAAACATCTAGACAATGTATATTGCCAATCAATTGGTGTTGAGTACATGTATATTAGAGAGCCAAAAGCATTAAGTTGGATAAAAAACAGATTGGACATAAATGACAATCAACCTAATTTTTCTCCAGATCAAAAGAAAAATATTTTAGGAAAATTAAATGAAGCAGTTTCTTTTGAAACTTTCTTACATGCAAAATATGTAGGACAAAAACGTTTTTCTTTAGAGGGTTGTGAATCTGTTATTCCTGCTTTAGATGCTTTAATTGAAGCTGCGGCTGAGAAAGGAGTAGAGCAGTTTGTGATGGGAATGGCTCATAGAGGACGTTTAAATGTTTTAGCTAATATATTTGGAAAAAACACACAAAACATCTTCTCTGAATTTGATGGTAAAGACTATGATGAGGACAATTCGTTTGATGGTGACGTTAAGTACCACTTAGGGTTAACTTCGGAAAGAAGTACAAGTTCAGGAAAAAAAATAAACTTAAATTTAGCACCAAATCCTTCTCACCTTGAAACAGTAGGAGCAGTTATTGAAGGAATTACAAGAGCTAAGCAAGATAGATTATATCCAAATGATGTTTCAAAAGTATTGCCAATTGCCGTTCATGGTGATGCTGCAATTGCTGGACAAGGAATTGTTTATGAAATTATTCAAATGGCTAATTTAGAGGGTTTTAAAACAGGCGGAACTATTCATCTTGTAATAAACAATCAAGTTGGATTTACTACAAATTATTTAGACGCTCGTTCATCAACTTATTGTACAGATATTGCAAAAGTAACATTGTCTCCAGTACTTCATGTTAATGCAGATGATGCAGAAGCGGTGGTTCACGCGATGTTATTTGCTTTAGATTATAGAATGGAATTTGGTTCTGATGTGTTTATCGATTTATTAGGATATAGAAAATATGGTCATAATGAAGGTGATGAACCTAAATTTACCCAGCCAATTTTATATAAAGCCATTGCAAAACAGAAAAACTCAAGAGATATTTATGCTGAAAAATTAAGACAAGAAGGTATTATTGATGCTGGATATGTTAAAGAATTAGAAGCAAAATATAAAGCAAAATTAGACGAAAGCTTAGAAGAATCTCGTAAGAAAGATTTAACTGTTATTACTCCATTTATGCAAAATGAGTGGACAGGATTTGAGCAAGTTTCTGATGATGGAATGCTTAAAAAATATGATACAACTTTTGATAAAGCTAAATTAACTGAGATTGCTAAAACAATTTCAGAATTACCAGAAGATAAAAAATTCATTAGTAAAATCAAGAAAATCATCAACGATAGAAAGAAAATGTTTTTCGAATCGGATAACTTGGATTGGGCTATGGGTGAGTTATTAGCTTACGGATCTTTAGTTACAGAAGGATACGATGTACGTTTCACTGGACAAGATGTAGAAAGAGGTACATTCTCTCACCGTCATGCTGTATTAAAAGTTGAAGAATCAGAAGAAGAAGTAGTTTTAATTGACAAAATAAAAGATAAAAAAGGAAACTTTTATATCTACAATTCACACCTTTCTGAATATGGAGTTGTGGGTTATGAATATGGTTACGCATTAGCATCGCCAAATACATTAACTATTTGGGAAGCACAATTTGGAGATTTCTCTAACGGTGCTCAAATTATGATTGACCAGTACATATCTGCTGGTGAAGATAAATGGAATAACCAAAATGGATTAGTACTTTTATTACCTCATGGTTATGAAAATCAAGGAGCAGAACATTCATCAGCACGTATGGAGCGTTATTTACAAATGTGTGCAAAACATAATATGTATATTGCAGATTGTACTACTCCTGCTAATTTTTATCACTTGTTGAGAAGACAAATGAAAACGAATTTCCGTAAGCCATTAATTGTGTTTACACCAAAAAGCTTGTTGCGTCATCCTTTAGCAGTTTCAACAGTTGACGATATGGCAAATGGTCATTTTCAAGAAATAGTTGATGATCCAAATGTAGCGAATAAGAAAAATATCAAAACATTGGTTTTTTGTACAGGAAAAGTATATTACGATATTATCGTTAAAAGAGAAGAATTAGAAAGAAATGATGTTGCTGTTGTACGTTTAGAGCAATTGTTTCCTTTGGCAACAGAACAGATAAAAGATATTATTGCAAGTTATACAAATGCTGATGACTATGTATGGGCTCAAGAGGAACCTAAAAACATGGGAGCTTATAGTTTTATGTTAATGAATTTTGACTTAGTTAAACTTCGTTTGGCATCACCAAAAGCTTATAGTGCACCAGCAGCAGGAAGTTATGAGCGTTCTAAAAAACGTCAGAAAAATGCTATCGCAATGATTTTTGATAAAACATTATTTCAATAAAAACAACAACACAAACGTCGCCCTTAATTAATTAAAGGGTAAACTTTTAAACTAAAAGAATATGATTTTAGAAATGAAAGTCCCATCACCGGGAGAATCAATTACAGAAGTAGAAATTGCAACTTGGTTAGTACAAGATGGCGATTATGTAGAAAAAGATCAAGCTATTGCTGAGATTGACTCAGACAAAGCTACACTAGAATTACCTGCTGAAGAAAGTGGAATTATTACACTTAAAGCAGAAGAAGGTGATGCAGTAGCCGTTGGAGCAGTTGTGTGTTTAATTGATACAAGTGCAGCAAAACCATCAGGTGATGGTGATGCGCCAGCAAAAACTGAAGCTAAAGTAGAAGAGAAAAAACCAGAAGCGCCAAAAGCAGCACCAGTTGCAGAAAAAACGTATGCTTCTCAAACTCCTTCTCCAGCAGCAAGAAAAATTTTAGACGAAAAAAATATTCAACCTTCTGATATTCCTGGAACAGGTAAAGATGGAAGAATTACTAAAGATGATGCTGTAAATGCTGTACCATCAATGGGAACACCAACTGGTAGTTCTCGTAGTTCTGAAAGAACAAAATTATCTATGTTGCGAAGAAAAGTAGCTGAACGTTTAGTTACTGCGAAGAATGAAACAGCTATGTTAACGACTTTTAACGAAGTTAACATGACACCTATTAACACAATTCGTAACGAATACAAAGAGGAATTTAAAGCGAAACATAATGGTGTTGGTTTAGGATATATGTCATTCTTTACAAAAGCAGTTACAAGAGCTTTACAATTATATCCTGATGTGAACTCAATGATGGATGGTGATTATAAAATAGCTTATGGTTTTGTTGACATTTCGATTGCAGTTTCTGGTCCAAAAGGATTAATGGTTCCTGTGGTTCGTAATGCTGAAAACTTAACGTTTAGAGGTGTTGAAGCAGAAATTAAAAGATTAGCAATAAGAGCGCGTGATGGTCAAATTACGGTTGACGACATGACTGGTGGAACATTTACTATTACAAATGGTGGTGTTTTTGGAAGTATGTTATCAACTCCAATTATCAATCCTCCACAATCTGGAATTTTAGGAATGCATAATATTATTGAGCGTCCAATTGCAGTAAATGGTAAAGTTGAGATTCATCCAATGATGTATGTTGCCTTATCTTATGACCACAGAATTATTGATGGTCGTGAGTCTGTTGGTTTCTTAGTTGCTGTAAAAGAAGCATTAGAAAATCCAATGGAATTATTATTGGACAACAATCCTAAAAAAGCTTTAGAGTTATAATATAAAATCTAATAGGTTTTCAAAAGATGTTAAATTTATTTAAATAGAAAAAACCCAAATTCTTAATTGAATTTGGGTTTTTTATTTCAAATATAAACAATGATTACTGTAATCAATAATAGCTTTTCCTTCTAATAAAATATCAGCTCCAATAATACCATTTACAGGTTTGGTTTTATAACTTATTAAAGCCTCATTTACGTGACTCATATCAAAAACTACTAAATTCAGCGTTTCTGATTTCCATCTGCCTAATTGTAGTTTGTTTTTTTTAGATAATTGAGTTGTCATTCCAGTTGCTCCAGCGCCAGCCGCTTTGGTTTCTGAATTTTCGGCGAGTAATTCGAATTTTATAATTTCTTCTAAACCGACACAACTATTGCTTGCTCCAGTATCTAGAATGAAAGTTCCTTTTACATCATTTATTTTGGCGGTTACTAATAAATGTTGCGTTTTTAAAACCTTAAACTTTATCTTTTTGTATTTTTTTCCTTTTAGAAAATCTTGAATTTCTTGCATACATCAAAAGTAAATAAAAATTTTTGTTTAATTTATTTGAAACACAAAGACACATAAAAAAATTGATATACTGAAGTCGCTTTTCTGATGTTCTTTCCAGAAAATTCGCAAATATTTTTTGCTTCGTCTTCTGTCATCAAATTGCTGAATAAATAATGATTCTTGCGAAACGATATTACCTTTTATCAAATTACTATCATAAAAACTCAACTAATAATAATCGATTATCTGTTGCGAATTTGTTTCAATTTAAGTTATTCCGTCAAAAAAGAAATCTAAAGTTATTTCATTGCAACTAAAATGGTTTGCTATTGCAACATTGTTATTGTTTTTGTTGAAGGTTGACTTATAAATAGTAGAGGAAATACTTTGTATGCAGATTACAATCAACATGAAAACACTAATTTTACTGAAAGAGGTTCGGTAATTGAATCTTTAAAAGCTGCTCAAGATGCTTTTAATAATACAAATTATAAAGGAGCAATTCCTTTATTTGAAAAAGCACAAGAATTATTTAATGAGTTAGATTAATTGTATTTTTGCAACTTGAAATAGTAATAAGCCAATTATAATGATATTAACAGATACGCATACTCATTTATATTCAGAAGAATTTGACCAAGATAGAAATCAAGTAATTCAAAAAGCAATTGATGCCGGAGTTTCTCGTTTTTTTATTCCATCTATTGATTCTAGTTATACTTTAAAAATGTATGATTTAGAACGTCAATTTCCTAAAAATGTATTTTTAATGATGGGATTGCATCCTACTTATGTTAAAGAAAATTATTTAGAAGAATTAGCTCATGTGGAAGCTGAATTGAAAAAAAGTAAATTCTACGCAATTGGAGAAATCGGAATTGATTTGTTTTGGGATAAAACTTTTTTAAAACAACAACAACATGCTTTTAAACATCAAATTCAATTAGCAAAAAAATATAATTTAGGAATAAATATTCATTGTCGTGATGCTTTTGATGAAGTTTTCGAAGTATTAGAATCTGAAAAGGATGAAAAGTTATTCGGAATTTTTCATTGTTTTACTGGAAGTTTAGAACAAGCCCAACGAGCTATTTCACTTGGAATGAAATTAGGAATTGGTGGAGTTTCAACTTTTAAAAACGGAAAAATTGACCAATTTCTTAATCAGATAGACTTACGGTATATTGTTTTGGAGACCGATTCGCCTTATTTAGCGCCAGTTCCTTTTCGTGGAAAAAGAAATGAAAGTAGTTATACATTGTTAGTAGCTCAGAAACTAGCAGAAATTTATAATGTTTCTGTTGAAGAAATTGCAAATATTACTACTGAAAATTCAAAAGCTGTTTTTGGGATTTAACTAAAAATTGCTTTAAAATTCATTATTTTTTTGTTAATTTGTTTTCTTAAATTTAAAATTAATACATGTCAAAGTTTGATGCAATTCGACCTTTTTATGATAGTGAAGTAAACAATGCTTTAAAATCTTCATTAAATCATCCTATGATGAAAGCGTTAATGGACTTTACGTTTCCTGGAGTAGAAGACGAAGTTTGGAAAGCTAAGTTGATTGAAACTCATTCTATTAGAGATTTTCAGTGTAATTTTATATATAAATCTGTTCAAAAGGTTTTAGAAAAAAGTTCAGATGGATTATCCACATCAGGATTTGAAAAACTAGATTCAAATACTTCATATCTTTTTATTTCAAACCATAGAGACATAATTTTAGATACATCATTATTAAATCTTGCATTATTTGATCATGGTTTAGTGATGACGGCTTCTGCTATCGGAGATAATTTAGTCAAAAAAGCATTTTTACTTTTACTTTCTAGGTTAAATAGAAATTTTGTTGTTCAAAGAGGACTTTCTCCAAGGGAATTGTTGGTAAGTTCCAAAAACTTGTCAGAATATATTGCACAGTTATTATTACATGAAAATCGCTCGGTTTGGATTGCTCAACGAGAAGGAAGAACAAAAGATGGTAACGATGCTACTAATTCAGGAGTTTTAAAGATGCTTTCAATGGGTTCTGACGAAAATGACATTATGAGCTATTTTAAGAAAATTAAAATTGTTCCGGTTTCACTTTCGTATGAATATGACCCAACAGATGCATTGAAAATGCCACAGTTTTTAGCAGAAGCAAAACAAGAGATTTATATTAAGGAAAAAAACGAAGATTTTATAACCTTATTAAGTGGGATTATTGGACAAAAGAAAAGAATTCATATTCATATAGGTGATATTTTGGATGCAGAAATTGATGAAATAACTGCATTAGAGCAAAATCCAAATAAACAAATTCAATTGTTAACCCAAAAGGTTGATGATTCAATTTTGAAGTCTTATAAATTATGGCCTACTAATTATATTGCTTATGATATATTACATAACACTAATCAGTTTGAAAAGGAATATACACTAGAAGAAAAACAATTGTTTCAAAGACGATTAGAACTACGAATAGATGATAACTCAACTGTTTTAAAAGAAGGTTTTTTGGCGATGTATGCTAACCCAGTTGTAAACAAATTGAAATATAATAATGCAACAGTCTAAACCTAAAATTTTACTTATATACACTGGCGGAACAATAGGTATGATTAAAGATTATGAAACTGGAGCTTTAAAAGCATTTAATTTTAAAAAATTATTAAAAAGAATTCCAGAATTACAATTATTAGATTGTGATATTGATACAGTTTCTTTTGAAAAACCTTTAGATTCATCTAACATTAGCATACAGGATTGGCAAAATATAGCTTCTATGATAGAAGGTAAATACGAGTCTTTTGATGGATTTGTTGTTTTACATGGTTCTGACACGATGTCTTATAGCGCATCAGCTTTAAGTTTTATGCTCGAAAATTTAACAAAACCTGTAGTTTTTACGGGTTCACAACTACCTATCGGTGATTTAAGGACTGACGCTAAAGAGAATCTAATCACAGCGATACAGATAGCTTCTCTACAAGAAAAAGGGAAGCCAGTTTTTACTGAAGTTTGTCTGTACTTTGAATATAAATTATACAGAGGGAATCGTACAACAAAAATAAGTGCAGAACATTTTAATGCATTTGCATCACCAAACTTTCCTGAATTAGCTGAATCGGGTGTGCATTTAAAAGTAAATAGAGGTATTCTTCTGAAAAATAAGAGTAATAAAAAGTTAAAAGTGAATAAATCATTTGATGATAATGTTGCTGTTTTAAAACTTTTTCCTGGAATTAGTAAAAATGTTTTGTCATCAGTTCTAAAAACACCAGATTTGAAAGGAATAATTCTAGAAACTTATGGTTCAGGAAACGCTCCTTCATCAGAATGGTTTATTTCTGAGTTAGAAAATGCAATAAAAAATAATATTTGCGTTATTAATGTTACACAATGCAGTGGAGGAAGTGTTAACATGGGACTATATGAAACTAGTACACAATTAAAAAATATAGGAATAGTCTCAGGAAAAGATATTACTTCTGAAGCAGCTATAACAAAATTAATGTACTTATTAGGTCAAAAGGTTGCGCCTAAAGTGTTCAAAACCATTTTTGAAACATCATTAAGAGGAGAAATGACATAAAAATAACCAACAAAATTTTCACACGTGAAATATTTTATGTTATTTAGCATCTTCAAATTCAGTTCTCCATTGGAGAGGTGTCCGAGTGGTCTAAGGAGCATGCCTGGAAAGTATGTATACTCCAAAAGGGTATCGAGGGTTCGAATCCCTTCCTCTCCGCAGAAACAATTTGTAAATCAATAAATATTTTATACTTTTAACCAAATTAACTAATTAAAATTTAAGAACAAGAGCAATGAAAAGATTATTTTCTATTTTAGCAATCACAGTGATTATGGCTTTCGGAAGTGTACAAGCACAAGAAGCTCCAGATTCTACAGCAGCAGCAGCACAAACACAAGTTGAAGACGTTGCAGCTCAAGCAGAAGAAACAAATGCAGTAGCAACTACTGTAAATGATGACGCACCAGCTGCAGAACCATCGTTTACTCAAGGTTTAAAAATACGTTTCGTAGAAGGTGGGCCCGGATTTATGGGAATTGTATTATTATGTTTAATTTTAGGTTTAGCAATTGCTATCGAAAGAATTATCTATTTAAACTTATCTACTACAAATACTAAAAAATTAATTTCAGAAGTTGAAGACGCATTAAAATCTGGTGGTGTCGACGCTGCAAAAGAAGTTTGTAGAAACACTGCTGGTCCAGTAGCATCTATTTTCTATCAAGGTTTAGATAGACATGTACATGGTGTTGAATCTGCTGAAAAAGCAGTTGTAGCTTATGGTGGAGTTCAAATGGGACAACTTGATAAAAACGTTTCTTGGATTTCATTGTTTATTGCTTTAGCACCGATGTTAGGTTTCATGGGTACTGTAATTGGTATGATTGAAGCTTTTGACAACATTGAATCTGCGGGTTCTATGGAGCCATCTTTAGTTGCTGGGGGTATTAAAGTTGCCTTATTAACTACGGTATTTGGTCTTGTTGTTGCAATGATACTTCAAGTATTCTATAACTACATTACTGCAAAAATTGATTCAATTGTAAACGACATGGAAGATGCTTCTATCAGTTTAATTGATATGTTATCAGATTATAAAAAATAATAACCTATAAATAATATAACTGTTATGAATTTACATAAAGTAACCAAAATAGCAGCTCTTATTGTATCAGTACTTAGTTTAGTTTTTCTAGCACTAATTATGTCTAGTAGTGATGCAGTTAACAGCAGTTGGATTTCACCTCTTATATATTTATCTTATGTAATTCTATTTGCATGTGTTGCTGTAGTTTTAATATATGTATTTAAGAATTTATTGTCAAACAAAGCTACATTAAAAAGAGCAATGATAACGTTAGCAATTTTTGCAGGAGTTTTACTATTGTCATACGTCCTAGCAGATAGTTCGGATGTGTTTAATGTTAAAAAAGAATTATTAGTTTCTGGTAACGCTTCTAAAATGGTAAGTACTGGCTTAAATATGTCTTACTTTTTAGGGTTATTTTCAATAGGATCTTTATTCTTTTTCATGTTTAAAAACGCAAAAAAATAATAATATGGCAAAGAAAAGAAGTACGCCACCAGAAGTAAATGCAGGCTCTATGGCAGATATTGCCTTCTTATTGCTTATTTTCTTTTTAGTTACTACAACTATTGGAGTGGATCAAGGTATCAATAGAAAATTGCCACCAATGCAAGATGAACCGGATGTTCCGCCTATTAACAAGCGTAATATTTTAACGGTCTTAGTTAATATGAACAATCAATTGTTGGTTAACGAAGAGCTTATGGAGCTAAAAGATTTAAGAGAAAAAGCCGTTAATTTCTTAGAGAATAATGGTGATGGAACTTGTTCTTATTGCGAAGGAGCAAAAGACGCAACGTCTTCTGACAATCCTACAAAGGCTGTTATTTCATTATCTAATGATGCTGAAACTACTTATGAAACTTATATTGCTGTTCAAAATGAATTAGTTGCAGCTTATAACATTTTAAGAAATAGAGAAAGTTTTAAGAAGTATGGTATTACTTTTTCGGAATTAGAATATATATATAGTGATCCAGCCTCAAAAGGGGAGTATTCAGATAAGGAATTAGAAGAATTGGGGGAAAAGGTTAAGTATATACAAGAGTTATTTCCTCAAAGACTTTCAGAAGCAGAACCTAAACGTAACTAATAAATTTTAGAAAATGTCTAAATTTAACAAGAAAAAATCGGGCGATATGCCAGGAATTTCAACAGCATCTTTACCAGATATTGTATTTATGCTATTGTTTTTCTTTATGGTTGCTACTACTATGAAAGATAGTGATTTAATGATAGAGAATAAATTGCCAAAAGCAGATCAAACCTCAAAATTGTTTAAAAAAGAATTTGTAATGTACATCTATGCTGGAAAGCCTAGTGAACGATATCAAAGTACTTATGGTAGCAATGCTAGAATACAATTAAATGATAGATTGTCTAATACTAGCGAAATTCAAAGTTTTGTAACATCAGAAAGGGCATCTAGAAACTCTGAAGCAGAACCGTATTTAACAGCATCTTTAAAAATTGATAAAGATGTTAAAATGGGATTAGTAACAGATATCAAACAAGAATTAAGAAAAGCAGAACAATTGAAAGTTAATTATACAACTACACAAGGAAGTGTAACAAATAAATAATCATTTTTACTGTATTAAAATAAAAAGGTGTCCATTTGGATGCCTTTTTTTATTATTTTTATAAAAAATTAGAAAGTGAAAAACCTATTGTTGCCTTTTTTTATTCTCTTTACTATTGTTGCTTTTTCTCAAGAAGAGAAAAGTATAGTAGTCGATTCTTTATATAGAGAAGACCAAATGTATGCAACATTCTCTCTAAATCTTATTCAGAATAGACCTGCTGGTTTTAGCAAGCACTCTTTATCTTCAGGATTATCTGTTGGGTTTCTTCGCGATATGCCTTTTAATAAAAAGAGAACTTGGGCAATTGCTGCCGGTTTAGGGTATTCGTACAATAATTTAAAGAATAATATTAAGGTTGATAACTCAGCCAACGATTTTAATTATACTATAGATAATACCTTTGATAAAAATAAATTAGTTTTACATCAATTAGAATTACCAATCGAAATTCGATGGAGAAACTCTACTTATGATAGTCATAAATTTTGGAGAATTTATTCCGGGTTTAAGATTTCATATTTATTTGCTGACAAATCTGTTTTTAACTCACCAATTGAAGATATAATTGTTAGAAATAATAATGACTTATCTAAAATTAAATATGCAACTTATTTGGCTGTGGGGAATAACACCGGAAACATTTATGTGCAATACTCGCTTTCTCCAATTTTTAAAGATGTTCAGTTGAACGATAAAAAATTAGAAATTAGTTCTTTAAATATCGGGTTTGTTTTCTATATTTTATAAATAAAATTGCCACAAGATTATTTGAGAAAGTACACCTATCATAGAGCCAGCAAAAAGTTCTATATAATTATGAGATTTCATGTATAATCTTGATGAAGCTACAGTTCCAACAAATACAATCATTAAAGCAATTAGCCAAATGATTGGAATATTTAAATAAACATATAAGCTTACTGTAAAGGCTAACAATGAACTAACTCCAATCATATGTAAACTAACCTTAAAGTTTATAAAAGTTAATATAAAAGCTATTATAGAAGTAATTAAACCACCTAATAAGAAATAGTAAATTGCTGGTAAATCTTTAATAAAACCACTAAAAGTTATTAATAGAAACAAAAAAAGTGCTTGCAATAATATGGGAAGTTTTCTTTCATTTATTGTTGCTTCTGTAAATGACTTTATATAACCAGTTGCCTTTAGTAAATAATAAATGGACAATGGTAATAAAATAGTCAATATTACAACTTGAATTAATAATACTATAGACAATGAATTAAGACCTAAATCAGATAACCATATATAGAGTAAAACACCATAAAATGTTATAAATATGGGATGAAATATATAAGAAAATAATGGGAGTATCTTTTTTAAATCCATAGTTGAAGTTATATCTTCTTACGCAAACGAGCCACAGGTATATCTAACAACTCTCTATATTTTGCAATAGTTCTACGAGCAATTGGATACCCTTTTTCTAATAATAATTCAGCTAATTTATCATCTGGATATGGTTTCTTTTTGTCTTCGTTTTCAATAACTTGTTGTAAGATGTTTTTAATTTCAATTGTTGAAACCTCTTCTCCTTGATCATTAGTCATAGATTCACTAAAGTAATCTTTAATAAGTTTTGTTCCGTAAGGTGTATCAACATATTTACTATTGGCAACACGAGAAACTGTTGAAATATCTAAACCAACTAAATCAGCAATATCTTTCAAAATCATTGGACGAAGTTTGGTTTCATCACCATCTAAAAAGAATTCTTCTTGATAATGCATAATAGCATTCATAGTAACGAATAAAGTTTCGCTACGTTGTTTTATAGCATCAATAAACCACTTAGCAGAATCTAATTTTTGTTTGATAAACTGAACAGCATCTTTCTGAGAATTTGATCTATCGTTAGTGTCTTTATACGTGTTCAACATGTCTTGATAATCTTTAGACACATGAAGTTCTGGTGCATTTCTTCCGTTTAAAGTTAAATCCAATTCACCTTCGATAATTCTAATAGTAAAATCTGGCACAACATGTTCTACCATTTTAAGATTTCCGCCATAAGAACCACCTGGTTTTGGATTTAGTCGCTCAATTTCATCAATAGCTTTTCGCAATTGATCCTTTGAAACATCAAATTTTTGTAGTAATTTTTCATAATGTTTTTTGGAAAAAGCATCAAATTGGTTTTCAATTATATGTGTTGCTAAATCGATAGATTCGTTTGGTGTTTTATGCTTTAATTGAAGCAATAAACATTCTTGTAAATCGCGCGCTGCAACACCTGAAGGTTCTAATTCTTGAACAATATGTAAAATACGTTCAACCGTTTTTTCATCCGTGTACACCCCTTGCGTAAATGCCATATCATCTACTATATCTTGAATAGTTCTTCTGATATAACCCATATCATCAATACTTCCTACAAGAAATTCGGCAATATTTCGTTCATCATCATTAAGGATAAACGTATTTAACTGGTTAATTAAATCTTGATGAAAACTTATACCTGCAGCAATTGGTCTGCTTTTGTCTTCATCATCATCACTATAATTATTTGCCTGATATTTGTAATCAGGAGTTTCGTCATTACTTAAATATTCATCAATGTTAATGTCAGTTTCAATACTTTCGTTGTCATCATCATAGTCCTCTGAATTGTCTTCATTATAATCTTCGTCATAATCATCAACTTCCTCTTTTCCATTTTCTAAAGCCGGATTTTCAACTAATTCTTCTTCTAAACGTTGTTCAAAAGCTTGCGTAGGCAATTGAATTAACTTCATCAACTGTATTTGTTGTGGAGATAATTTCTGAGATAATTTAAATTGTAAACTGTGTTTAAGCATTAATGTTTATTTGTTTAACTATTTTTTATGGTTAAAAGGTTATGAGTTTAAAAGTGTTTGCGCTAGAAAAAATTATACATAATAATTTTAATATTTTTTCATTACCAAATATATGAAACTATTTTCACACTTAACTTATAACCTTTTTACCTTATAAACCTTTAAACTAAATTTTTAAAATTCTGCGTTTTGTGGCGTTCTTGGGAAAGGAATTACATCTCTAATATTCGACATTCCGGTTACGAAAAGAACCAAACGTTCAAATCCTAATCCGAATCCTGAGTGTACTGCACTTCCGAATTTTCTAGTATCTAAATACCACCATAATTCTTCTTCTTCAATTCCTAAAGCGTGCATTTTTTTTACTAAAACATCATAACGCTCTTCTCTTTGAGAACCACCAACGATTTCGCCTATTCCTGGAAATAAAATATCCATAGCACGAACGGTTTCTTTACCTGGTTCAGTATTGTCATTTAATCTCATGTAGAATGCTTTAATGTTTGCAGGATAATCAAACAAAATTACAGGACATTTAAAGTGTTTTTCCACTAAATAACGTTCATGTTCACTTTGTAAATCTGCACCCCATTCTTTAATAATATAATTAAATTTACCTTTTTTATTTGGTGTCGAATTTCTTAAAATATCAATTGCTTCAGTATAAGAAACACGTTTGAAGTTGTTTTCTAAAACAAAGTTTAATTTTTGCAATAAACTCATTTCACTTCGATCAGCCTGAGGTTTTGATTTTTCTTCTTCCAATAAACGTTGTTCTAGGAAAGCTAAATCATCACCACATTTATCAATTGTATATTTAATTACATTTTGAATAAAGTCTTCAGCCAAATCCATATTTGCATCTAAATCATTAAAAGCAACTTCTGGTTCAATCATCCAAAATTCAGCTAAATGTCGCGATGTATTCGAATTTTCTGCTCTAAAAGTTGGGCCAAAAGTGTACACTTGACCTAAAGCCATTGCATACGTTTCAGCTTCTAATTGACCAGAAACGGTTAAGTTAGTTTCTTTACCAAAGAAATCTTCTTTATAATTTACGTTTCCTTCTTCTGTCCTAGGTGTTTTATCAAAAGGTAAAGCCGTTACTTTAAACATTTCACCAGCACCTTCAGCATCGCTTCCTGTAATAATTGGTGTGTTTACGTAAACAAATCCTTTTTCTTGAAAGTAATTGTGTACTGCAAAAGAAAGCACAGAACGAACTCTCATGATAGCTCCAAAAGCATTTGTTCTTACACGTAAATGTGCATTTTCTCTTAAAAATTCAAGAGAATGTTTTTTTGGTTGAATAGGATATTCTTCTGGATTTGAATCCCCTAATATTTCGATTTTAGTAACCTGAATTTCAATGCTTTGTCCTTTTCCTTGACTTTCTTGTAAAATTCCAGTTACTGAAACAGCTGCACCAGTTGTAATTCTTTTTAACGTTTCTTCTGCTGTGTTTTCGAAATCTACAACACATTGAATATTATTGATTGTCGAACCATCGTTCAGCGCTATAAATTGATTGTTTCTAAAAGTTCTAACCCAACCTTTAGCCGTTACTTCATGTAATGTTTTTGTACTATTTAAGAGGTCTATAACTTTAGTATGTTTCATCTTTTTCTAATTTAATTATAAATATAAAAATTAATCTTGATTTATTATTTCATCATCTTCACGATTTTCTGATAAAATATCTATTGTTGGTTCTATAAATTCTTCTTTGTTAGCTATTGTTTTTTCTAAAGATAGTAATAATGCTGGCAATAAGACCAAATTAGAAATCATAGCAAATAATAATGTTAGAGCAACTAAACTACCTAAAGCAATTGTTCCTCCAAAACTAGATAACGTAAATACCGAAAAGCCAAAGAATAAAACTACTGAAGTATAGAACATACTTACACCTGCTTCTTTAATTGAGTTGTAAACCGATTTTTTAATGCGCCAATTGTTTTGTTTTAATTCTTGTCGGTATTTTGCTAAAAAGTGAATGGTATCGTCTACGGAAATTCCGAAAGCAATGCTAAATACTAATATAGTTGAGGGTTTAATTGGAATTCCTAAAAAACCCATTAAGCCAGCAGTCATGATCAAAGGTAATATGTTTGGTAACAACGAAACAATTATCATTTTAAAGGAACGGAACAAATAAGCCATTAATAAAGAAATCAAGATAATGGCAAATAATAATGATAAAACTAAATTATGTACCAAATAATGAGTTCCTTTTTCAAACACAAATGCTTTTCCTGTTAAGGTAACATTGTATCTTTCTTTCGGAAATATTTTATCGATTTTTTCTTGAAGTCTTTCTTCAATCTTAGCCATTTTATCGGTTCCAATATCTTTCATGAAAGTAGTAACGCGGGCATATTGTCCTGTGCTGTCTACATAGCTTTTTAAAAGATTCTGACTGTTCTCTTTTGTTGAATTTTTAACATAAGTCAACACAAAACCTTCTTCTAATTTGCTAGTTGGTAATTCGTAATAGTCAGGATTACCGTTGTAGTAGGCTTGTTTCGCATATTTAACCAAATTCACAATAGAAACTGGTTTTGACAACTCTGGTATGTCTTCAATTTCTTCTTGAAGTTTATTAATTCTTTTAAGGGTAACCGATTTCATTGCTCCTTTGGGTTTCTTGGTATCAATCATGATTTCCAATGGCATTACACCGTCAAATTCATTTTCGAAGAATAATATATCTTTAAAGAAAGGAGCTTTTTTAGGCATATCTTCAATAATACTTCCTGAAACTTTTATTTGATTTATTCCAATAACCCCAAGAACTAACACAATAATAGCCGTAGCGAAAACTGCAATTCTATAGTTTTTAATTACATTTTCAATCCATTTGATGAATGAATTCATATAACTTTTTCCTAAATGTTCTAAGTGTTTTTCCTTTGGTAAAGGCATATAACTATAGATAATCGGAATAATAATTAAACAAAGAATGAATAAGAAAACAATGTTTAATGATGCAACAGTACCAAATTCTGTCAATAATTTACTATCAGTAAACATGAAAGTAGCAAAACCAGCTGAAGTAGTTAAGTTAGTCATCAAAGTAGCATTTCCTACTTTTGAAATTACACGTTGCAAAGATTTTGCTTTGTTACCGTGAAGTTTTATTTCTTGTTGGTATTTATTAATTAAGAAAATACAATTTGGAATTCCAATTACAATTATTAATGGTGGAATAATTGCTGTTAAAACCGTGATTTCGTAATGCAATAATCCTAATGTTCCAAATGACCACATTACACCAATAATAACTACACACATAGAAATTAATGTGGCTCTAAAACTTCTAAAGAAGAAGAAAAACAGTAAAGAAGTTATTCCTAAGGCCGATAAAACGAACAATCCAATTTCATCAATTATACTTTGAGCGTTTAAGGTTCGTATATAAGGCATTCCAGAAACATGCATGTCTATACCGGTTTCCTTTTCGAAAGCATCAATTTTTTCTTGGCTAAAGTGCTTAAACACAAAATCTTTACGAGCGGAAGTGTTTACTATTTTTTTATCGATATAAATGGCAAAACGAACAGCTCCAGTTTCTTTGTTAAATAACATACCTTCATAAAAAGGCAAATCATTAAAAAGTTCTTTTTCCTTTTCTTTTATATAAGAATCAGTAATAGATTGTTTATTGATAAAAGGAACTAATTTAAATTTTTGAGCAACTGTATCTTTTTCAAGAATTTGTAAATCTTCTATAGAAAGTGTTAAGTCAACAGCTTTGTCGGTTTTAATTTCAGCAACAAAATCTTCCCAAATTTTTATATTTTTAGCTGTAAAAAACGTAGAATCTTTAAAACCTACTACAATTAAATTTCCTTCTTCACCAAATTTATCTAAAAAGGATTGGTATTGTTTGTTTACTTCATGATTATCCGGAAGTAAGTTGGCTTCTGTAAAGGTAAAACGCATGTTTTTCCATTGAAAACCCATAAAAACGGTAAAAAGGCCAACTAATATTAGTAGTCCAACTCTATTTCGTAAAATTCGTCCTGCAATATAATTCCAAAAACGACCATTTAGCCATTTAAACATGTTCTAAAATTTAGTCTGCAAAGTTACGTATTATTGATTAAATAGTTTGTTTTCAAACCAAAGAAATGCAATAATTTATAGTCCTAAATCGAGACTATAAGAAATCTTAATAGCGATGTTGTCGTCAAAGTTAGCTAATTGATAATTTCCGTAGCGATAAAAGGCAACCAACCCAAGCCCTTTAAACAATTTATTACATTCAACACCACTTTCAAAAAAGCCTTTTTCTAAAGATTTAAAAGGCAAACCAATATGGTTTTCAGGATTATCTATTGTTCCAAAAGCCATTCGTGTTACAACTGTAAATTCAGGATTTAGTTTATAGCCTATATTAACTCTATTAAAAGTGTGTTTTAGTTGCATTGAAACATATTTATCAGAGAAAAACTCGTTGTAATACATAGTTTCAAAACTATTTTTACCTGCGAAAGTAATTCTTTTTAAAATGGCATCTTTATTCAAATTATTTGGTGCAATTGCATATAATTGTGTCAATGGAATATCGCCAAAAGCTAAACCAGTTTGAAAAAGAAAGGAGCTTTTTTGACCAGATAAAAACTGAATTTCATAAAAAGTTTTAAAATCAACTTTAGTAAAATTAAAATTATTGCCTAATATTTCTGGGATTGTTTGTGTTATTTGTAAAGAAAATTTGGGATGTCTTTTTTCAATTTCAATTTTACCCAATGGTGTTTGCATATAACTACTAAAAGGGTTCCATTGAATAGAAAATTGAGCAGAAGTTAGGTTGTAATTAGAAAAACTTTGCCCGTTATTGATAAAAGTATAATCAAACAAAGGAGTTATCTCGTTTTGAGAAATGGAGAAATAAGCAGAAGTCTTAGGTAAAATTTTACTTTCAATAAAAGCAGATGAAATTCTATTATTATAAAAAGTAGAAATATTAAAAGGCCTTGGATCATAAACACGAAATCTTCTTGAATCCGTTGCAAAAGTAGTCTGACCAATTTCGCTAACATCATCTATGTAAGAAAGACTAAGCCATGTTTCGTCTAATTTATTTAATAAATATGATGGAGTAATGCCATATTTAAAACCTTCATCCTTAAATCCATAAGCACCATATAAAGCAACTTTATATTCTTCAGATACTTTATTGTTTGTAACAACTCCTAATCCTACTCTAAAACCTTCATAATTATTGTATTTTAAAAGACTTCTCAAATCTAAATCAACATAACTTATAGGCAAATATCCATTAATTATTTTTTTTCCTAAAAATATTTTACGCTCAATATTACTCGATTGTGATAAACTGTCTAATGAAATATAAGTTTTCATCTTTCGAATATCAATTGTGTCTTTTGCAATTGAAGTCCAATATTTTTCAGATTTTTTTAAACTACTTTCAGGAACATATACTTTTATTCCGTCAAATTTTAGTTTTACAGGGTGATTTATTTTTATATCAAAAGGAGTTGACTCTATTATTAAAACAGTTCTGTCAGAAGTATTATTGTCTAATCCTTGCTCTAAACTAGACCGAAATTTAATTGTTCCACCAAGAATGTTTAAGTCTTCAGAATTACTACCTTTACTTATAATAATTTTTCGTTTTTCAGGAAACCAAATATTTTCCTTTTTTAGATAATTGAAAGTATAACTAGCGTTTACATTTACAATTCCATAAATTCGATAATAAGCTTTTGCAACCGAAAAATTTTCTGCATCAACATAAAGCAATCCTCTTAATCTATTGGCTCTTAGTTTTTTTGGTTCAAAATAAATACGATATACTTTTCTATTTTGAATTTCTGTTGAATCTAACAAATGATAAGTATATAATTTTCTACCGTAATTAGAAATCGGATTTTGAAGTGGAATTTCTAAAAGTTCAAAAGGATTATCATAAACTGAATAGGAGATTAGTTTTAGACCCAAAAACTCATACAAAGGTTCTTTAAAACCAGCCATACGAGTTGCCAAAACAGTTTCTTTGCTAGTATTTTGATTGTGTTGAATTAAATTGACTTTTTCGGTTTGATAAATATGACTTTCTTCAACTAATTTTTTGAATTTGTAGTTTGTAGAATCAAGTTTTAAAATCTGTTTGCCAAAAATATTTTTTTTATATATTTTATCAATTTCTCCAGAAATACTATCAGGATTTGCAGTTACTTGAAGATATTCGTAGTTTTTATATTCGTAAGAATCAAGCGCTTTTTCTGGTTGCGTGTTTTTTTTGTTTTCGATTACTTTTTTAACGATATGATTTACTTTGTTAAGAGAATAATATTCGTTTTTTATTTTATTGATGTCTTGTGTTAATTTAATGATGAATAATTTTCCATCATTTACGACATAAGTAGGCTTTTCATAATATCCTTTATATCGAATGTATAAAGGCTTTTTAAAATCCGTAATTTCTAATGAGAATTTGCCTTCCCAATCAGCAAAAACAGTTTTTTTTTCGTACGTTATTTTTGCGAATGCAATTGGAATTGTAGTATCAAAATCGATAACTTGTCCTTTGATTTTTGTTTGACCAAAAATAAAGTTAGTAAGTAAAAGTAAAAATAAGAGATATGAATATCGCATTTTAAAAGTTTCGTTCGATTGAATACAAAGATATTTAAAATAGAAAGTCCTGATGTTAACCAGGACTTAAAATTTATACTTTCATTATTTCAATTTCTTTGTTAACTAAATGCTCATCTATTTTTCGGATATAAGTATCTGTTAATTTTTGAATTTCATCTTCGGCTGACTTAGCAATGTCTTCAGCTAAACCATCTTTTTCTTCTTTTTTAATGTCGTTATTAGCGTCTTTACGAGCATTTCTAATTCCGATTTTTGCATCTTCAGCTTCAGCTTTAGCTTGTTTTACTAAGTCTTTTCTTCGTTCTTCTGTTAAAGCAGGAACATTGATAATGATGTTTTCTCCATTATTCATCGGGTTTAACCCTAAATTAGCAATTTGAATTGCCTTCTCAATAGGTTGCATCATTGCTTTTTCCCAAGGAGCAACGGTTAAAGTTCTTGAATCGGTAGCATTAACGTTAGCTATTTGAGATAACGGCGTTAGTGAACCATAGTAATCTACAAAAATACCACCTAACATTTGAGGTGAAGCTTTTCCTGCTCTAATATTTAAAAATTCTTTTTCTAAATGTGCAATTGAACCATTCATTGATTCTGTTGCTGTTTCTAAAATAAAGTTAATTTCTTCAGTCATTTTTTATTTAGATTTTAGGATTGTTAGATTTATAAAATATCTAAAAATCTATTTATATTGTTACCGTTGTTCCTATTGCCTGTCCTTCACATACTTTTAATAAATTTCCTTCAATATTCATATCAAAAATAATAATAGGTAATTTGTTTTCCTGACTTAATGTAAAAGCTGTTGAATCCATTACATTTAATCCTTTAGCGATTACATCTTCAAATGTAATAGAATCGAATTTTACGGCGTCTTTGTTTTTCTCTGGATCAGATGTGTAAACACCATCAACACGAGTTCCTTTTAAAATTACATCAGCACTCACTTCTACGCCTCTTAAAACTGCAGCAGTATCTGTTGTAAAATAAGGATTTCCTGTTCCAGCACCAAAAATAACAACTCTACCTTTTTCTAAATGTCGAGTAGCTTTTCTTTTGATGTAAGGTTCAGCAATAGCTTCAATTTTTAAAGCTGTTTGTAATCTAGTTTGCATACCAGCTTCTTCTAGAGCACCTTGTAAAGCCATTCCGTTAATAACAGTTGCAAGCATTCCCATGTAGTCCCCTTGAACTCTGTCCATTCCGTTACTCGCACCAGCAACACCTCTAAAGATATTCCCTCCACCAATTACAATAGCAATTTCTATGCCTTTTTCGTGAATTTTCTTAATTTCAGCAGCATATTCAGCTAAACGTTTTGGATCAATTCCGTAAGCTCTGTCACCCATTAAGGCTTCACCGCTTAACTTTAGAAGAATTCTTTGATATTTCATTGTGTTGGTTTTTTTTTCTTGCAAATATAGTTATAATCTAAATTAAAAAAAATCTAGTTTATAATTATAGATTCAAATCTTCAAATGAAGCTTTTGCAGCTTGATAACCAATATCAAAAATCTTATCCATTTTTAGTTTATTGGTTTCAAAAGTACTAAAACTGGCTAATTCTTTAGGTTCTATTATCCAATCACACAAGTTGAATTTTTGATAATTTCCTTGAGCAGATAATAGGTCAAAAGCTCTAGTGGTTACTGATTTTATGGATCTTAAATCTTTTGCTTCAATAGTTTGAATGGGACTTACATAAACACCAATAATATAATCGCATCTTACTTGTAATAGGTCCGTTGGAAAATGATTTAAAATTCCACCATCGCTATAAAGGTTTCCGTTTAATTCATAAGGAGATAACATTCCAGGAAAAGCTGATGAAGCCAAAACGGCATCTGTTATTTTTGTTTCAGGTCTAAAAATTTTTAGTTTTCCTTTTACTAGATCAGTAGCAGTTATTAAAGTTGGAATAGCCAATTCTCCAAGCGTCGTGTCTTTAAAAATTTGATTAAAATAACTTTTAAAAGATTCTGAATCGACAATTCCTGCTTTTTTAAAGGTAAAATGCTTCCAGTGAAAGAAGTAAATTGATTTAAAAAATTCTAAAATTTCTTCTGGTTTTTTGCCATAAGCATATAAAGCTGCAATAATTCCACCTGCACTTGTGCCTGCAACGTGAGAAGGCTTTATGTTTTGTTCCTCTAAAAACTTTAAAGCTCCAGCTTGTGCAATCCCTTTAGAACCTCCACCAGATAATACTAAACCTATTGATTTTGACGAGAAATCCATTATATTTAAATGTTATGTAACGTAGCTTACTTTCAGGTATCAAATTTAGTGGTATTTTTGCATAATAAATAATTAAATTATCATGAACACAAATATAATAAACGCTTTAGCAGAAAGTTATACATACAACGCTTACAGACAAATCGTTTCTCAATTAATTAAAGAAGGAAAGTCTACCGGAAATACTCAATCTGATGATTTGTTACATTATTCAGAATTGAATGAAACCAGAATGAACCGTTTAGAGAAAACCATTAAAATCACAGATGAAGTTTTAGAACAACTAAATCAACTAGAAAACAAATATACTTGGTTAGTAATTAGTGAAGGTTGGTGTGGTGATGCTGCACAAATTTTACCAATTATTAATAAAATGGCAGAATTATCTGAAAACATTGATTTAAGAATTGTTTTAAGAGATAAAAATGAAGCGTTGATGAATGATTTTTTAACTAATGGTGGTATGGCAATACCAAAATTAATTATTCTAGACAAAGAAAAAAATATAGTAGGAGATTTTGGTCCTAGACCAGAACCAGCTCGAGAACTTATTGCTGCTTATAAAGCAGCAAATGGTGTTGTGGATGAACCTATTAAAGTAGAATTACAAAAATGGTATTTGCATGATAAAGGAGTTTCTACCCAAAACGAAATCATGCAATTGATGAAAAATAAAGAATTGGTTTAAGCACTTCGACAAGCTCAGTGTGACATTTAAGCAATCGATTAATTATACGTAAAATTAGAAACCAATGTAATCATTTAGAATAAGGACAATTAAAATCCGAGATGTCAGTCTGAGCTTGTCGAAGATGTTTTTATGAAATTTCACTCTACAATTCCAATAATCTTCAATTTATTAGAAGTCGAAATTCCACCAGGATTGCAACCTAGTTCTCCTTCTGGAATTTCTTGTTTTAAGTCGCCATAATAATCTATCCAAACCTGAAAATAATCGTTAGAATTTGGCTCTTTGAACGTCATTGGAGTTAATTCAAAAAATGGTTTTTTATAAGCTTCTAAAAAAGCATCATAAATTAATTCTGAACAATAATAACTTCCATTGTCATATAGATAAGCCTCATCATAGGAAACACCCATTTGAGAAAGCGAGAATTCTACAGCAATAGGAATATATTTTCTGTATTTTCTTTTTAATCGTCCTACATACATTGTTTCGGAAGTATAGGTTTTAAAAACTTCTAAAGGAGTCAATTTAACATTTTTTCCTGCAGCTTCAATTACATAAATGGAATCGTTTTGTATGTGAATCATTCCTAAATGACTGAAATCTTTTCCTTCAAATCCTTCTGTAACGGCATTTATAGCTTTACATAAATCACAATTCATAGATTGAAAAATGATGTCGCCTTCTTTTAATGTAACCTTTTTTTGCCCAAATGAGACTGTGAAAATTGATAGAATTAATAGTAAAATTATGTTTTTCATTAAAAATTTATTGTGGCAATGCCAATAGAAATACTGCCTATTTTATTAGAGTCATGAATGTTTATTCCGTAATTTACAATCTCTATAAATATTTGAATGTCGTCATTTTCAACATTAACTTTTAGTCTTTTAAAATCTCCAGTTAAATCACCACGACCAATTGCAAATGTTTTTCCTAGTCCAATATCAATTCCTATTCTACTATCTGCTCCTATTTTAGGCATAAATCTTAGATTTGAAAAGACAGGACTCATAACTAATTTTTCAGAAATTTTCATTCCAATACCAGAATTTGCAGAAATTCCAATCCATTTATTAAAATGAAAACCATAACCAAAATTAGCATTTACTCCATCGGGTAAAAACCAGCTGTTATTAGTGCTTCCATCAGGAAAAACTTCACCACGATTTTTATTTCCTTGTAATGGAACTGAAATTTCAAACTGTGTAAAATGACCAAAAAGTAATGATTTTTTCTCTTCTTGAGAAAATCCTAGAGTAGTAATGCATAGCAAAAAGAAAGCTATTAATTGTTTCATTGATTCAGGTTGCTCACAAAGTCATCAGGAGAAACTGCATTATATGCATTATAATCACCAATTTTTGTTCTGCGTAAAGCTGTTAAATGTCCACCAGAATTTAAAGCTAATCCAAAATCATATGCTAATGAACGAATGTATGTTCCTTTGCTACATTGCACTCTAAAATCGATCTCAGGTAAAGCTATTCTTGTGATTTTAAATTCGTAAATAGTTGTTTTTCTGGATTGAATTTCAACTTCTTCTCCAGCTCTTGCGTGTTCATATAAACGTTTTCCGTCTTTTTTTATAGCTGAATAAACAGGAGGTTTTTGATCAATTTCGCCTAAAAATTGTTTTACAGTTTCTAAAACTAATTCTTCCGTAATTTGTTCTGTTGGAAAAGTGGCATCAATTTCAGTTTCTAAATCGTAAGAAGGAGTTGTGGCTCCAACCGTAATAGTTCCAGTATATTCTTTGGTTTGAGCTTGAATTTCAGAAATTGTTTTTGTAAATTTTCCAGTACAAATAATTAAAAGTCCAGTTGCTAAAGGATCTAAAGTTCCGGCATGACCAATTTTAAATTTTTTTGGTAAATCGTAATGATTTTTTAAAGCGTATTTTAGCTTATTTACAGCTTGAAATGATGACCATTTTAAAGGTTTGTCTATCAATAGAACTTGTCCGTTTAAGATATCTTCTTTAGTCATTAAATCACAGTTAATTTTTGAACAAAAAAGTGAATCAATAAAACGGCTATTCCGGCAATAATTCTATAATATCCAAACATTTTAAAACCATGTTTACTCAAATAACCGATAAATGATTTTATAGCAATTAGAGCTACAATAAAACCAACGACATTTCCAATAATTAATAAATTAATTTGATCTTGTGTCAAAACAAATCCAGCTTTATAAAAGTCATATGATTTTTTAACTGTTGCTCCAAACATTGTCGGAATAGCAAGAAAAAACGAGAATTCTGCCGCAGTTGTTCGTGATAATTTTTGAGTCATACCACCAACAATACTTGCGCCACTTCTAGAAACTCCTGGAATCATAGCTATACATTGAAAAAGTCCAATTTTAAAAGCTGTTGGGTAACTTATTTCTTCTGGCTCTTCTTCTTTTGGTGTATTTCCAAACCAATCATCAACTTTTAAAAGTAGAATTCCACCAATTACTAATGAAACTGCAACTGTTATAGGACTTTCTAAAAGGGAATCGATAAAATCACTCAAAAGCAAACCTAAAACAACAGCTGGAATAAAGGCAACAAATAATTTAAAATAAAAATCTACAGATTGAAAAAAGCGTTTAAAATATAAAACGACAACAGAAAGTATCGTCCCTAATTGAATTACAATCGTAAAAAGTTTAGTAAAGTCATCTTGAGCTATACCAAAGAAAGAGGATGCTATTATCATATGACCTGTTGAAGAAACAGGTAGAAATTCGGTTAATCCTTCTATTATGGCTAGAATTATGGCTTGAAGTGTATTCATGTATTAGTGATAAGTAAGTAGTGATTAGTAGAAATCTGCCGAATAAGTGATGAGCGCTGAAAACTATTTTTTAAATGGATTTTTCATTATCGCATAAATAGTAACGCCAAAACCAGCTAAAACTAAAGTTGGAGCTAGTCTAATTCGTCTAAAACTGAATAATGCTTCTTCATCAAAAGTATTTGGATCATCTGTTCCGCCACCAGTCATTAAAATAAATCCTAATGCAATAATAGCAACTCCAATAAATAAAATTTTATAGTTTACTTTTTCAAATAAAAAAGCAGGTTTGTTGTCTTCGTTTTTCATAATAATACTAATATAAATCGTCAGTTTTTAAATTTAAGAAGCGTTGTGTAGCAAAATAAGTACTTATCCATGTGATTACAATTCCAACAAGAAAAACACTTCCTATTACTATTCCTAAAGAAAGATAATCTTTTGAAATTCCTAAATCAGGTAATTTGGAATCAGCATAATATACTAATGCTAATAATCCGACAACCGCTAAAGTAGAACCAATTAGTCCTAATTTTATGCTTCTCCAAATAAATGGTTTTCTAATAAACGATTTTGTTGCACCAACCATTTGCATGGTCTTAATGATAAATCGATGTGAATAAACAGATAATCGTAAAGAACTATTAATTAAAAGCATCGCAACTAAAGCTAAAACACCACTAATAATTAACATCCAAAGACTTATTTTTTTAATGTTATCGTTTACCAAATCAACCAATTGTTTGTCGTATATAATTTCAGAAACCATTTCGTTTTTCTTAATTTCTGTTTCAATTTTTTTGATGCTATCTGCTTGAACGTAATCTCCTTTTAAATTAATATCAAATGAATTTTGTAACGGATTAACTCCTAAAAATTCCATAAAATCTTCTCCAACAATATCAACATTATTTTTTGCAGCACTGTCTTTGTGAATGAAAGCGTACTCTTTTATGAACGTAGAGTTTTTTAATTCCACATCAAAAGCACTCAACAAACTGTCTTTTGCTTCGTTTTTAAAAAACACAGTCATAGGAATGTTTTCCTTAAAATCATTCGTAAGTTTCTTTGAATTAATCACAAATAAACCCAATGCTCCTAAAAGAAAAAGCACCAAAAATATACTTAAAATTACCGAAAAATATGATGAAATTAGCCTTCTTTTGTTATACTTTTCAAATGATGAAGCCATAGTACATGTTAAATTAAGTTGTAAAAATAAAAAAGAAAATTGGTTTACATAGAATATAACGGCTAAAGTTTTAACTTTCGTACAATAAATGTAAATTTGCAACTGATTTTTTACAGAAAACAGATTCTCAGACAACAAAAATGAAATACAATCCAAACGAAATCGAAGCCAATTGGCAAAAATATTGGTCAGAAAACCAAACATTTGCTGCAACAAACAATTCAGAAAAACCTAAATATTATGTTCTCGACATGTTTCCTTATCCTTCTGGTGCAGGATTACACGTTGGTCATCCGCTAGGTTATATAGCTTCAGATATTGTGGCTCGCTACAAACGTCACAAAGGATTTAATGTGTTGCATCCACAAGGGTATGATTCATTTGGATTGCCAGCAGAACAATACGCAATTCAAACCGGACAACATCCAGATAAAACAACTAAAGAAAATATTACGCGTTACAGAGAACAATTAGATAAAATCGGGTTTTCATTTGATTGGAGCAGAGAAGTTCGTACATCAAACGCAGATTATTATAAGCATACACAATGGATTTTTATTCAATTGTTTGAATCTTGGTATAATAACAATTCAAACAAAGCTGAAAGTATTTGTACCTTAATTCAAGAGTTTGAAAACAATGGAAATGCGAATGTAAATGCAGTTTGCGATGACAATATCGTTTCTTTTTCGTCAAGCGAATGGAAAGCATTTTCATCAGATGAACAACAAAAAATACTATTACAATATAGATTAACCTATTTAGCTGAAACGGAAGTAAATTGGTGTCCAGGATTAGGAACGGTATTAGCCAATGATGAAATCGTAAACGGAGTTTCAGAACGTGGTGGGCATCCTGTAATTCGTAAAAAAATGACGCAATGGTCGATGCGAATTTCAGCGTATGCAGAAAGATTATTACAAGGTTTAAATGAAATCGATTGGACAGAATCTTTAAAAGAATCACAAAGAAACTGGATTGGAAAATCGGTTGGAGCTACTGTTGAGTTCAGAATTCAGAATTCCGAATTCAGAATTTCAGTATTTACGACAAGACCTGACACCATTTTCGGAGTTACATTTATGACATTGGCTCCAGAACACGATTTGGTTGCTAAAATTACAACACCAGAACAAAAAGAAGCTATTGAATCTTATGTTCATGCAACTGCAAAACGTTCGGAAAGAGAAAGAATGGCCGATGTAAAAACCATTTCTGGAGTTTTCACTGGAGCTTATGCAGAACATCCTTTTACGAAAGAACAAATTCCGGTTTGGATTGGAGATTACGTTTTAGCAGGTTACGGAACAGGTGCAGTTATGGCTGTTCCTTGTGGTGATGAACGTGATTATGCTTTCGCGAATTACTTCAAAGGAAAAAACGGAATGCCTGAAATCAAAACCATTTTTGACCAAGATATTTCGGAAGAAGCTTTTGGAGCTAAAGAAGGTTTTAAATTGGTAGATTCTGATTTCTTAAATGGTTTAGGTTATAAAGAAGGCACAAAAAAAGCAATTGAAGCTTTAGAAAATATTAAACATGGAAAAGGAAAAATAAATTACCGTTTGCGTGATGCTGTTTTTTCAAGACAAAGATATTGGGGCGAACCATTTCCAGTTTATTATGTGAACGGTTTGCCACAAATGATTGACAAAAAACATTTACCAATTGCTTTACCAGAAGTAGAAAAGTATTTACCAACAGAAGATGGACAACCACCTTTAGGAAATGCTACAGTTTGGGCTTGGGATAGTGTTCAGTGTTCAGTGGTTAGTAATCAGTTAATAGATAATAAGACCATTTTCCCATTAGAATTGAACACAATGCCAGGTTGGGCTGGTTCTTCTTGGTATTGGATGCGTTATATGGATGCACATAACGAAGAAGATTTCGCAAGCAAAGAAGCTTTAGATTATTGGCAAAATGTAGATTTATACATTGGTGGAAGCGAACACGCAACTGGACATTTATTGTACGCTCGTTTTTGGAACAAATTCTTAAAAGATAGAGGTTTTGCTCCAACAGAAGAACCTTTCAAAAAGTTGATTAACCAAGGAATGATTTTGGGAATGAGTGCTTTTGTTTATAAAGTTCAGGATTTTATTGCTAAATCTAAAGATGAAACATTAAAAGTCAATTTTTTAGATAAATTATACGTTGTTTCTCATTCTATTCTAA
>JBLHNH010000011.1:0-34829 GCA_047622645.1 Flavobacterium sp. | reverse complement strand
ATTACTAGCATGTACAATAAATACAGGAGAAGTTAATGAATCAACATTCTTTTCATTAGAATATTTTTCTATCAATTTATTAGATGGATTTTTACCCAACAAGCATTTTTTAGATTTTTTATGCGTAGTTTTTTTATCCATGGATATAACTGGATAAATTAAAATTGTAAAATCTGGTTTAGCACTTATTGAATCTGTAGGTTTGTATATTAAATCATCATAATGACTTGCTAAAGTTGAAGCTAAGTGACCACCAGCAGAAAATCCTATAAAACCTATTTTATTTTCGTTCAAATTCCAGTTTTTTGAATTTCTTCTTGCATATCTAATTGCTTCTTGAGCATCCTGTAAAGGGCCAAATGCTTTGTTTTCCATAATTTCGTCTGAAGGCAAACGATATTTCAATACAATAGCCGTAATTCCTATTGTATTCAACCATTCTGCTACTTTAAACCCTTCTTTATCAATAGATAAGGTTGTGTAACTTCCGCCAGGACAAATAATAACTAATGTTCCATTTGGTTTTTTTGGTTTAAATAGAGTAAGCGTTGGAGTTTTTACTTGACTAACTTTAACTAAAATAGAATTTTCATAGAATTTGATTTCCTCATAATTATCATTTTGAATAGAATTTGGAATTTCGTTTGGCCAAAGCTCTATTTCAGTAGGTTGTATTTTTAATTTGTTCATAAATAATAAACTTAAATAGGGATATTTCGTAACGTTGTTGTTTTATTTAAAATTTAACTTGGTTAAATTTAATTGTATTTATGCTGACTTAAACCCAACAACTTCTCTAATTCTTCCGTGATGACTGACAGAAATTGGTTTGTTTGAATATAATTCAATTGGCAAACCTTTTTCATTCTTATGATAAATCGAAGTATCCAAATATTTAATTTTATTAAAGTCTGATTTATCTAAAACTACAATTGTTTTTACAAAATCGGAATCAATAGTAGTTTTTCCGTAGAATAAAGTCCCAAACAACTGAATAACTGATTCATTTTTAGGGTTTATTTCAACTACTTCAATTTTGATAGGATAAAAACCTTCATTATAATGAATTCTCTGATAAGCCTTGTAAACACTTTCTTTAATACTCCAAAGCATCCAAACCATTTCCTCTTGATTTGGATTTTTTTGAATCAAACCTTGTTCAAATGGTGTAAATAGTTTATCCAAAAAACCTTTTCGCTTCCAATTACTTTCTTTTTTGGCTAAAACTAAATCTACAACATCATTTCCTATCATTTTACTGCTAATTTTGCTTGAATTATAGCAATTGTATTTTCTAAATCTAACATTTTTTCCATAGATTCATTATCAATTTCGATATCAAATGCTTCTTCCACATCTAAAACAATATCTACTAAATTAGCGGAATTAATATTTAAATCAGTTATAAAATGTGTTTTCTCATTTATAGAACTAAAAGCATCTTCATCTTTAACAAATGGTTTAACGATTGGCTTTAACTTTTCAATTATTTCTTCTTTATTCATTTTTATTTTTTTGTCTTACTACTTAATACTCTAATCTTAATACTTTTTAAAGATAATACAACCATTTACATCACCAAAACCAAAACTAGCTTTAGCCACAATATTTAGTTGTGTATTTATTATTTTTTGTGGAATCTTTTCTTCCGAAATTATTGTTTTAATTTCTTCATTTAAATCTTGACAATTTATGTTTGGAAAAATAAAATCGTTATAAATTTGTAGCACAGTTGCTACTGACTCAACACTTCCTGCACCAGACAAACAATGTCCAACCATTGATTTTAATGAGTTTATATATGGAAAATCAGTTCCTTTTCGACCTAATGCTTCACTCCAATTTTTAATTTCTAAACCATCTTTTGAAGTTGCCGTTAAATGTCCGTTTATAGCATCAATTTCGTTTGAATTTATATTAGCCTCTTTTAACGCATCAGTAATGCATTTTTGAACGGCAACCGAATTTGGTGCTGTCATAGTTCCTTCACCTCTTTGTCCACCAGAATTTATATTTCCACCTAAAATTTCTGCATAAATTCTTGCTCCACGAGCTAAAGCTGATTCTAAGTCTTCAATTAGTAAAGCTCCTGCTCCACTGCTTGGCACAAATCCAGAAGCAGTTGTACTCATTGGTCTTGATCCTTTTTCTGGTGAATCGTTGTGCTTAAAGGTACAAACTTTCATAGCATCAAATCCACCCCAAATGTATGGACCAGAATCACTTGTACTTCCTACTAACATTCGTTTGGCTTTTCCTTGTTGAATTCGTTCAAAACCCATTAAAATACTTTCTGTTCCAGTTGTACAAGCTGATGAATTGGTGGTGACTTGATTACCTAAACCTAATTTGCCTCCCAAATAAGCTGAAATTCCACTATTCATGGTTTGAGCAACGGCTGTGCTTCCTAATCTTCTGGTTTGAAAATCATCAATTTTATAAATAGATTCTCTAAATTTATCAATTCCAGATGTTCCTGTGCCGAAAATTGTACCACTATCCCAATCTGGATTTTCATTGTTTTCGATTGATAAACCAGCGTCTTTCCAAGCATCTAATCCAGCAATTACTCCGTATAAAATCCCTGTTGAATTGAAATTACGTAATTCTAAATCGGTAAAATAGTGACTTTTAAGTTCATCTGAAATATCAGGTGTTCCTGAAATCTGGCATGAGAACTTTAATCGTTCTAGTTCAGCATCAAACTTAATTCCAGAAATTCCGTTTCTTATAGCATTTGTGAACGCTTCGAGTCCTACTCCATTTGGTGCAACTATTCCTAAACCTGTTATGACTACTCTTTTTTTCAAACTGTATTTTTTCCTTTTAAACTCTTAAACGTATAACCTTTTAGAGAATCATTCCTGCTAAAGTTCCTGAACAAACCTCTTCATCCTTTTCATTTAGCATTTTGACTTTACATTTTAGTTTTCCAAAACGATAATATATTTTTTCTGAAATAACTGTTACTTTTTCATTTGGAAAAACTGGTTTTAAAAATTCAATTTCTGATGAAGTGAATCCAATATTTTGAATTCCTTTACCTTCATTCAAATAAATTCCTAAACACACTAAACCTATTTGAGCCATTGTCTCGGTTAATATAACTCCAGGTGTTATTGGATTTTCTTTAAAATGACCTTTGTAAAAATCTAAGTTTTCATCAAAAGTATATGTACCTTCTACTCTATTTTCATCAACAGACAAAATTTCGTCCACAAACAAAAAAGGTTTTGAATAAGGTAATTTTTCTATGATTTCTTGTTTCGTCATTTTACCATTCTAATAAAACGCGTTGAGCTGTAAAACCTGGTCCAAAACTCAACATTACTCCTTTTTCACCTGCTTTTGGTTGATTATTCATCATTCGTTCTAAAACGTATAAAACTGTTGCGCTCGACATATTTCCATATAAACGTAGTACTTCTTTCGTGTCATCTATATTTTTTCCTAAATCTAAAAATAAACCTTCTACTAAGTTAACTATTTTTTTGCCACCTGGATGAAAAATCAAATGATCAATGTCTTTTATTTCTAATTGGTTTCGTTCTAAAAAAGGATGCAAAATAGCAGGAAAATGTTCTTCAATAGTGTCAGGAACTTCTATGTCTAGAATCATTTTTAAGCCATTATTGGTCAACTCAAAACCCATCATATTTTCTTTGTCGTAGAAATGATACATCGATTCATCAACAATTGTTGGACCCACTTCATCTTCATATGATGATAACAAAACACAGGCAGCACCATCACCAAAAATAGCAGCACTGACAATATTTGCCATCGAATAATCATCCAATTGAAAAGTAGCGGTTGGACTTTCGACAGCAATAACAACTGCTCTTTTATTAGGATTAGCTTTTAGGAAGTTTTTGGCATAAATTATTCCGGAAACTCCACCAACACAACCCATTTCTGTAACTGGTAAACGAACTACATCTTGACGTAAATTTAATTTATTGATTAAATAAGCATCTAAAGACGGAATCATAATTCCAGTACAACTAACAGTTATAATAAAATCTATGGTTTCTGGTTGCCAATTGGCTTTATCTAATGCTTTTTTAAGTACTTTTTCACCTAAAACAATCATTTCTCGTGCATAAATTGCATTTCGTTCTTCAAATGAATGTAAAGAAAACACTTCTTCTGGATGCATTATCGTGTAACGTTTATCTACGTTTGCTCCTTCAAAAATCTTTTTGACTTTACGTTTAAATCGATCATCTTGATTGGCTAACCAAATATCTAAAAAGGGTAGAATATCTTTAGTTTCTCTAGAGAATTCAGGCAATTGAGTAGCAACATTTATTATTTTAACAGACATTTATTTTTTATATTTTAACCATTGGCTAAAGCCAAAGGCAATTCATTATTTTATTTTTTAATAATCCATTGGTAACGAAAAGCCCATTTCCAATTAATAGTATAATTCTCTAGTTTATTTATTTTTGAAAAATTAATTAATTCTTGTTTTTTGAATCCTCTTAAAATAGAAACTAAACCATCTTCTCTAGACATTCTATTTAATCTAAAAATAAAGCAAAGAACTTGAAAAGCTCTGTAAGCTATAATATTTCGATGTAAATCATTAATCACAATTCCGATTCTTGCTTGTTTACTAAAGAGTTCAATTAAATAATTAATTTGTTCATTTTTGAAATGATGTAATGTTAAGGTGCACAGCATAATATCGTATTCTAATTGACTAAACACTTTACTAAAAATATCTTCACATTTATAACTGATATTTGGATATTCTTTTGAAAGTTTAGTTGCGTAATCAATAGTAAAAGCATTAGCATCAATTCCGATTAAATTAAATTTATAGTTGTTTTTAGAACCAAAATCGGATAAAGTTCTCAACATGTCACCATTTCCACAACCAACATCAACGATTGTAATTTCATCATTGGAATTTATTAACTTTTTGACACCTTGTAAAGTTAGTTGATTTCCACCTAATAATTGATTAATGGATGCAATCTTGTCTAATGCATCTCGAAGTTCTTCTCCTTCTAATGAAAAATCATCCATGATTTCCTCTTCTTCTGTTCTATATTTGGTATTTATTATCATTATAAAGGTTTTCCGTGTGTTTTTTTAATAATTATGGGTAGCAAAAAAGGAAATACTAGTAACAGATTCATTGTAATCTTAGAAAGATACGAATTCAATAAGAGTTTGGATAAAAATTTTCCAAATTGAAGTCTTTTTTTAAACGTTTTGTTCCAAATTGTAATGTAATTTGATTCCATTGAAACTCTTGAAATCTTATTTTGAAGGAAATCATCTACCAAATTACTTGCAATTTTAGCACTATGAATAGCCATTGCCATTCCGTTTCCACACAAAGGATGAATTAAACCAGCTGAATCACCTATCATTAAGACATGATTTTCAATTTTGGGTTTATCTTCAAAAGAAATTTGACTTATAGTTAATGGGTTTTCAAACAGCAATTTACTTTCTTTAAAAATGATTTTAAGGTTTTGGTTTTTACACATGACATTCTCTTGAAAATCATCAATGTTTTTAAATTCTTTAAAAGATTCAAATTGAACTAAATAACAAATATTAATGCTGTTATTTTCGACTTTTGAAACACCGCAATAACCACCTTTAAAATTATGCAATCCTACTAAATCATTAGGGAAATTACCCGAATAATGAGCTTTTACAGCTAACCAAGGAGATTTCTGTTGAATGAATTTGCGTTTTAATTCAATATCTAAATTAGATCTTTTTCCAAAAGCACCTAAAACAATTTTAGAGGTAAATGTTTCACTAGATAGTGTTGAAATAGTAAAAACATCATCTAAAAAATCAATTGAAGTAACGGAATTTCTAACTACCTTACCTCCAAGTTGTATTACCTTTTTATATAAATAATTATCTAATTTATAACGACTTATACCAAAACCACCTAAAGGTAATTCAGAATCAATTGTTCTACCTGAATGCGTAGATAATTGTGTTTTAATAATGTTAGTGGGTTGAAGTGATTGAATATCTAATCCTAACGCTTTTAAATAAGGTAAAACTTCATTGGAAATAAATTCTCCACAAACTTTATGTTTTGGATATTCATTTTTTTCAAATACAACAACATCATAATTTCTATTTAGTAAATCTATAGCAGCTGTTAAGCCAGCTAAACCACCACCAATTATAGAAACTTCATTTGTTAATATCATTTTACTAATGTATGAATTATTCTATAATTTTTTAGGAATAATTCTAAATTAACACTTGTTCACGAAAAAAAAACTGCTTCATTGCTGAAACAGTTTTTATTAAATTAAGTAGACTTTACTATTTTGGATTTAAAATAGCATCAATTCTAAACAAACAATCTTCCAAATGATATTTATTCTCTATTGAAGTTTGTAAGCTTTTTTTATTTTGAATGTTTTTTTGAAGTGAAGTTAATTCTCCTCTAACCAAAGCCCTTACATCTGATTGTGAGACATTATAACTTTCTTTTGAATCGGTTTTTTTAAATTCTTCTATCATTAAAAACGCCATTCTTTCAATATAAGCTCTTTGTAAATTTCGTCTATAAATAGTTATAGTTTCATTAGTTGCTAATTCGTTCCAAATTCCGGTTCTAAGTTCTTGTAAAAATACAATTGGCTTATAACAGTTCGTATCTATAATTGTTGCATTTTGAAGTCTTCCTAAAGTTTCTAAACTCAAAATTCGATTTAATGCACGAACTTGAAGGTTTCTAAATTTATCTAAGTAACCTGTATAGTCAGTATTTTTAAGAATTGAAATATTTACTAACCAAGTTGGACTATTAAAAGCATTTTCTTGCAACCATTTTAACGCTTCTTGTTGTTTAACTTTTGGAACATTACTATAAATATCTCCTGTTTGTGATGGTTTTTTGTATGTCTCATAAACACCTCCAATATTTGTGGCAACATGTCCTATATATCTATTCCAGCAGCTCAATAATTCGTCATATAATTCTTCTAAATCATCAAAATTATTGGTTTTTTCGCTAGTCCAATTTTCTAGATTATCACAAACAATTTTTAAATTTTTTAAAGCATAAGTACTAGCTTTCATTGCATCATTTCCAATATCTTCTGTTTGCGAACTTGGATCAAAACTACTGCCTTGGTTTCCAAATTTATATAGTCTATCATTGGCTTTTTCTTCAATCCATTTATCAAGCGTATTTACTTCACTTTCTGGTAATAAAATATCAGGAATTTTTCTGTAACCCCAATTTATAGCATAATAGTCATAAGGTCCCATTTGACGAATATAACGCACATCTTTATCTCCAGGTTGTGCAATGTAATTATAGCGAGCATAATCCATTATACTTGCTGAAATTCCCATCTTCTTGGTAAAAGCAGGTTGTCTGTAACTTTCTACATCATAAGCACAACTTGCACCCATATTATGTGGAAAACCTAAAGCGTGACCAACTTCGTGAGCAATAACCATTTGCATCATTTCTCCCATATCTTCATTAGAAGTATCTAGAGTTCTTGCTTTTTCATTGGCTGCACCAGTTTCTAACAAATACCTGTTTCTATAAGAACGCAAATGATTGTGATACCAAATAATATCACTTTCTATAATTTCACCTGTTCTTGGATCGGAAACACTTGGTCCAATAGCATTTCTAGTTGCACTGGCAACATATCTAATAACCGAATACCGAACGTCTTCTGGACTAAAATCGGGATCTTCTTCTAGAGTTGGAGCATCTTTGCAAATTATGGCGTTTTTAAAACCCGCACCTTCAAAAGGTTTTTGCCATTCTTCCACACCAGCTTTAATATATTTTCTTAATTTTTCGGGAGTTGCGGGATCTAAATAATAGATAATTTGTTTGATAGGTTCTACTAATTCACCTCTATTATAAGCTTCTAAGTCTTTTGGTTCTAGTCGCCATTTTTTAATAAACGTCTTTTTATCTGATTTTAATGCTTCACTAGAATAGTCATATTGATTTACTGTAAACCATCCAACACGCTTATCAAAAAGTCTTGGTTGCATAGGTTCTTCTGGTAACAAGATCATCGATTGATTCATTTGTAAACTAATTGTCTCTGTATTCTCTAACATTGAAGGATTAGAGGCATTATAAGTAAAGTCTTGAATTACTTCAATATTCATTGGAAATGACTTAACAGAAGTGATAAAACTTCTTGAATCATCTAAGTTTTTAACCTTATAAGTTTCTCTCATTTTAGATGATAATCCACTTAATGCTTTAACATCAGAAGCATAAAACTTTGTTACATCTATTACTATTGATGACGAATCTTTAGAAAAAGCAGCAATATCAAAAGCAAACAAAGTGGGTTCATAGTTATTGGCTCTTACAGATACATTAATTGGCAAACTGTCATTAGCTATAGATTCAAAAGATTTGACTTTAAGTAGTACTTTATCTTGAAATTTTTCCCAGACAATTAATTGTTCATTAACGGATGAACCAGCATTTACATAACCACCACCAAGTCCAGAAGGAATTTTAGCAATTCTACTTACCAATAACATTTCTTTGTTTAAAAGTAAATTTGGAACTTCAAAATAGTATTTATCATCAACTTTATGACTTTTAAATAAACCATCGTCTGTAATTGCTTTCTTGGTTATTACTTGATCGTACTCCTTAATTTTAGTTTCTTTTTTCTTTTCAGATTGAGAATCTTTTTTAAGCAATTGTGCTTTTTCTTCTAATTTTCTTAACTTTCTTTTAGACTGTGAATAAGTATAGTTAGTTTGAATAAACAAACTTACAAGCAATAGTATAGTAATCTTTCGCATTATTGTTTTTTAGAATTTCAAATATAGGGATTTGGAATAAAAAAAACTGCTTCGATAATGAAACAGTTTCTTCTTTTTAAATTAAAAAATAAATATTATATCTTACCTTCTTTGATTTCTTCTACAATTTCTGGATTTAGAAGTGTAGATATATCACCAAAATTCGAGTAATCTCCTTCTGCAATTTTACGAAGAATTCTTCGCATAATTTTTCCTGATCGTGTTTTAGGTAAACCTGATACAAATTGAATTTTATCTAGTTTAGCAATTGGTCCAATTTGATTAGAAATCATTTCGTTAATTTCTTTTGATAAATTTTCTCTATCTCTACCTTCACCAGATTCTTTAAGGATTACATACCCATAAAGAGCATTTCCTTTAATATCGTGAGGAAAACCTACAATAGCACTTTCAGCTACAGCTGGATGTTCGTTTATCGCATCTTCAATAGGAGCAGTTCCTAGATTATGCCCAGAAACAATAATTACATCATCAACTCTACCTGTAATTCTGTAATATCCTACTTCATCGCGCAAAGCACCATCTCCAGTAAAATATTTACCTGGAAAAGCTGTAAAATAGGTTTCTTTATAACGTTGATGATCATTCCAAATAGTTCTAGCCATTGATGGCCAAGGAAACTTAATACACAAACTTCCTGTTACTTGATTGCCTTCAATTTCGTTACGTAATTCATCCATTAAAACAGGCTGAACACCTGGTAAAGGTAATGAAGCATATGTTGGTTTTGTGGGTGTTACAAACGGAATTGGCGAAATCATTATACTTCCTGTTTCAGTTTGCCACCATGTGTCTACTAATGGACATCGCTTTCCTCCTACATGGTCATTATACCAGTGCCAAGCTTCCTCATTAATAGGTTCGCCAACTGAACCAATAACTTTTAAAGATTCTAATTTAAAACGTTGAACAAAAGCAATATTTTCTTTAGCTAAAGCGCGAATTGCTGTTGGTGCAGTGTAAAACTGATTGACTTTATGCTTTTCAATAACTTCCCAAAAACGACTAAAGTCAGGGTAAGAAGGAACACCTTCAAAAATTACTGTTGTTGCACCGTTTAACAATGGTCCGTATAAAATATAAGAATGTCCAGTAATCCAGCCTATATCAGCTGTACACCAATACACATCATTTTCTTCATAATTAAATACATTTTTAAAAGTATAAGCAGTGTTAACCATATAACCACCAGTTGTGTGAACCATTCCTTTAGGTTTTCCGGTTGAACCTGAAGTGTAAAGTATAAATAAAGGATCTTCGGCATCCATAATTTCAGCTACGTGAGAAGACATTGCACTGTCTAATAAAGGCTGTAACCATTTGTCACGCCCTTCTTTCATTGCAATTTCAACATTTGTTCTTTTAGCAACTAAAACAGTTTCAATAGAGGGACAATTTTTTAAGGCTTCATCAACAATTCCTTTCAAATCTATGGTTTTATTTCCTCTAAATCCCCCATCAGATGTGATAACCATTTTACATTCACTATCATTAATACGAGTTGCAACAGCAGAAGCAGAAAAACCTGCAAAAACAACAGAATGTATTGCTCCAATTCTAGCACAAGCTAAAGTCGCTACAGCTAAATCTGGAATCATAGGTAAATAAATACACACTCTATCTCCTTTTTGAATTCCTTGTTCTTGTAAAACATTGGCCATTTTTGCTACTCTGACATACAATTCATTATAAGTTATATGTTGTGCTTCTTCTTTTGGATCATTTGGTTCAAAAATAATAGCCGTTTTGTCTCCTCTTTTGTTTAAATGTCTATCAATACAGTTCTTTACTATATTTAATTTTCCATTTACAAACCATTTAAAACTGGCTTCTTGCATATCAAATTCAAAGGTTTTATCCCACTTTTGATACCAAGTAAACTCTTCATCGGCAATCTTGTCCCAGAATTTTCTGGGTTCGCGAACCGACTTTTTATACATTTTAAAATAGTTTTCTAAATCTTTTATTTTATAGTAACTCATATTGTTAGTTTTCGGTGATTAGTTGTTAGTATTCAGTAATTAGCTTTTGATAATTTATGAAATGTAAATATATGAAATCTGTTTGTTTTGATAAATATTTTATTGCTAAATTAATATAGACCATTTTTATTTGAATGATCCTATTTTGTATTTTTGAAATTCTTCTTTTACTTCATCAATAATTGCTTCATCATCAATTGTGGAAGGAATCTGATAATTGTCTCCATCAACAATACTTCTTAATAATTTTCGCAAAATTTTGCCTGACCTAGTTTTAGGCAATCGTTCTACAACAACTACATTTCTTAAACTAGCCACAGCTCCTATTTGGGCTCTAACCAGTTGCACTATTTCATGCTCTAATTGGAAGTTTTCCATTACTTCACCAGATTTTGTGACTACTAATGCTAATGGAATTTGACCTTTTAGTTCATCATTTATTCCGATAACAGCACACTCAGCAACAGTTTCATGAGAAGACACGATTTCTTCCATTTCTGCAGTAGAAAGTCTGTGACCAGCAACATTGATTACATCATCTACTCTTCCTGTGATATAGATATAGTTATCATCATCAATAAACCCACCATCACCAGAAAAGTAATATCCTGGAAATTTATTTAAATAACCAGCTTTAAATCGTTCATTATCTTTCCACAAATCTAATAATGTACCTGGTGGTAAAGGCAATTTTATAACCACATATCCTTCTTCATTTGGCCTTAATTCTTCTCCTTTTTCATTAAAAATTCTAATATCATATCCTGAAACAGCTTTTCCGGCCGAACCTGGTTTTATTGGTAAATATTCAACTCCCATCATGTTAGCAATCATAGGCCAACCAGATTCTGTTTGCCACCAATGATCAATTGCCGGAATTGGAATATGTTTTTGATACCATTCTAAAGTAGCAACATCACAACGTTCCCCAGCCAAAAATTGAGTTCTTAAACTGCTTAAATCATATTGTTTTATAAATTCACCATTTGGATCTTCCTTTTTTATAGCTCTAATAGCAGTTGGAGCAGTAAACATGACATTTACTTTATGTTCAGCAACAACTCGCCAAAATGTAGAAGCATTAGGCGTTTTTATAGGTTTTCCTTCAAAAATAATAGTAGTATTTCTATTTAATAATGGGCCATACACAATGAAACTATGTCCTACAACCCAACCAACATCAGATGCTGCCCAAAAAACATCATTTTCTTTTACACCATAAATTTTTCGCATTGAAAATTTAAGTGCTGTAGCATAACCACCTGTATCTCTTACAATTCCTTTTGGTTTTCCTGTTGTTCCAGAAGTGTATAAAACATACAATGGGTGTGTTGATTTTAAAGAGATACAAGCTGCTTCGTCAGAACCATAAACTAAAGCATCATAATCTACATCATACTTTTTAAAAGGCACTTTAGCACCTAGTTTTCTGTTAAATACTATTACTTTTTTTGGCTTATAGGCTGCTAAAGTTATGGCTTCATCAACCATTGGTTTGTAGGCAATAACTCTATCTACTTCTATACCAGATGAAGCTGTAATAATTACTTTTGGTTTACAGTCGTCAATTCGAATGGCTAATTCATGAGGTGCAAATCCTCCAAAAACTACTGAATGCGTTACTCCAATTCGTGCACAAGCTAACATGGCAAAAGCCGCTTGTGGAATCATTGGCATGTAAATAATAGCCGTATGACCTTCTTTTAATCCTAATGATAAAAAGCCTCCAGCTAATTTAGCAACTTCAGTTTTAACTTCATTATATGTATACTTTTTTACAGTTTGAGTAACAGGTGAATCAAATATCATAGCAATTTGATCCCCAAGTCCGTCTTCAATGTGTTTGTCTACCGCTAAATAGCACATATTTAATTCTCCATCTTCAAACCAAAGCGGATAATCGTTTTTATCTTTTGATAAAATATTTTTTGGCTGTTTGTACCAATCTAATTGTTTCGATTGTTTCTCCCAAAATTGTTCAGGAGAATCAATACTTTGGGAATATATTTCATTATAATTCATTACTAAATACTACTTTGTGGTTGTGTTAATTTTATATAGTAAATATAAAGAAAATCAGTATGTAATAGAAAAAAAAATTGCTAATTAGGTATAGCTGTTAAATAAACTTGTTAGGAAACTAATTCAAAAACTTTATCAACTACATTTTTAACTGAAAAAGGTTTTGTTAAATAAGCATCAGCTCCAAGTGATAAACCTTTTTCTATATCAGAAGGTTTATTTTTTGCAGATAGAAAAAGAACTTTGGTGTGGTTTAAATTGTTATCTTTTTTAATTTGTTCTAAAGTAGCATAACCATCAACCATAGGCATCATAACATCTAAAATAATAACATCTGGATAATTTGATTTTAAAATATCCAGTGCTTCTTGTCCATCACGAGCAATAAATACTTCAAAATTATTTTTCTTAAATGTATATTCTAGTGACATTACGATATTTGGCTCATCGTCAACGATTAATATCTTCTTCATTTCTACTCTATTTCTACTGTTGATTCTATTGGCAAAGTAAATGAAATATTTGCACCATTCATAGTGTTTTCTACCCAAATATTTCCTTTATGATGTTCAATTATTTGTTTACAAATGGCTAATCCTAATCCACTACCCACTGGTTTTTTAATGTTTTGATTGATGGATTGATAAAATTTATCAAAAATGGCTTCAAAATCATTTTTATCAATTCCTTTTCCATTATCTATAACGCAAGTTTTTACAAAATTATTTTCTACTTCACATTGAATGGTAATTTTTCCGTTATTTTCAGAACAAAATTTGATTGCATTCGATAATAAATTCGTAATTACTTGTACTATTCTATCGTCGTCATAATAACAATAAACTTTTTCATTACTGATAATCGTTACATTAATTGCTTTATTTTTAATTAAATGTTGCAAAGGTTTAATTGAGTTTTTAATAGTTTGTATTAAGTTATTAGTATGTGGATTGATAGATTGTTTTCCTGTTTCAAATTTTTCTAAATCTAATATTTTATCAATTAAGCGACTCAATCGATCAGATTCTGAAATAATATTCTGTAGAAATTGCTTTTTTAATTCTTCAGGAATTTCATCATCATCGTGTAAAATCTCACTTGCTGCACGAATTGCAGTTATTGGTGTTCTTAATTCATGTGTGACTGTGTCTAAAAAATCGTCTTTTTGTTTGTCTTTAATGATTAAATTATCATTTGCGTTTTTAAGTTGTGATGATATTTTTTGTAATTCATTAGAAGTTTCAATCAACTTTTTATTAATAATTATATTCTCTTTTGATTCTTCTAAAATTTTTAAAACTTCGGGTAAAGTGACTTTCTCTTCTTTAACTACACTAGAAATTAATATTCGAGCAGAAGCTGTTCCAATGTGACCGGTTAAAAGGTTTTCGGCAAATTTAACTAATCTAGCATCAGCTAATTCCTGATCTGAAGCGACATTATATTTAGTATTAAAAATATGCATAGCACGTTTTGTCCGATCTTCTCCTAAAAAACGAATTAGCACTTTTTTAATGTCACTAGTATAAGCAGTTCCTTTCCAAACAAATGCGTTTTCGTGATTGGTACTATATTTATCAATATCCACATACATTTCGGCATAATTTCTTTCTCTATAATTTCCTTTAAAACTAACAGAAATTGCAAAATACAGAAATGTGTTGATTAGCAAACTCCAAAATAAAGCGTGAGGAACTGGTTCTAGATAATCCAATCCAAACAATTCGAAGGGTTTTAACAATTCTATTTGAAACAATCCTTTATTTACAAACGTACTTGAAGAATTGGTTATTCCGATAGCATATGGAATTAGTAAAGTATATAAACATATTGAAAAACCAATTAATATGGACCAAATTGCTCCTAATCTCGAACCTCGTCTCCAAAAAATAGCACCCATGAAAGCTGGTGCCAATTGAGCGATAACAACAAAAGCAATTAAACCAATGGAAACCAAACTATAATCTAAAGCAAAGAACCTATAAATAAAATAAGCAGAAATAATAAGTGAAAAAATTCCGATTTTTCTAATGTTTACAATTTTCTTGTTATTAATAACTTGTTCTTCTGTATTTAATTTTCCTAAAAAAGTATAAGGAATTAATAAGTTGTTACTTAACATTGTAGCTAAACTTACACTAGAAACAATAATCATAGAAATGGCTGCCGAAAATCCTCCCAAGAAAACCAAAACTGTCAACCATTCATTGTTAAATAATCGCGGAATTAACAAGGAATAGGTATCTGCATTTACAGTTGTATTCTTAAAAAGTACATTTCCGCCCCAAGCAATTGGATAAACAAATAAATTAAATATTAACAAATACAAAGGGAATAACCAAATAGCCGTTTTAATGTGTTTTTCTCTATTATTTTCGACTACTGACATGTGAAATTGTCTTGGTAACAAAAAAATTGCAAATAGAGAAACCATGCATAAAAAGAACCAATTGATTCCTTGTGTTAAACCACCAATAGTATTTTTTTCTTTGAACCTTGTAAGTTGTGATGCTTGTTTGTAAATGTCATCAAAACCATCAAATACAAAAAAAGTAACATAAACCCCAATCATCACAAAGAAGACTAGTTTTAAAATACTTTCCATGGCAACAACGGTTACAATTCCTTTGCGTTTTTCTGAGGCATCTACATATCTTGTTCCGTAATAGGATGCAAATAAGGCTAAAGCAATGGCTACATAAGTTGTAGTGTCGTTAAAAATTAAGGAACTAGAATTTGTTTTGGTTACAATATGAAAAGTTTCAGAAATAGCTTTTAATTGAAGGGCAATATAGGGTAAAATTCCAAAAACACAAACTAAAGTAACTATAGCCCCTAAGAAACGACTATTTCCATAACGAAGAGAGATGAAATCGGCAATACTAGCAATTTTATTCACTTTAGAAATTTTAATAATTTTTCGAAGAACAATAATCCAAGCCGGAATAATTATTATAGGTCCAACATAAATAGGTAAAAAACCTAAACCTGAATTAGCAGCAACACCAATACTTCCATAATAAGTCCAAGCTGTACAATAAACAGCTAAGGACAATGAATAAATATATGAATTATTTGTCCATTTGATATTTCCTTTTTTTTCTGCCCAATGTGCAATAAAAAACAAGAACCCTAAATAGATTAATAAAATGATGATTAGAACAATACTACTCATAATAACGATTTACTACTAACATTGAAACTAATATTGAAACTAACCAAAGTGAAAATATATAAATATAAATAACTGGAAAACCAAAAAGTGGTGCAGAACTATCAAATAATAATAAAATGGGAATATTAAAGGCAATTAATAATCCAATACTTAACACAATTAATTTTTGTTGGTGTCTTTTTTTCATTTTGAAGAATACATATACTTTTAAGTAAATATATTGATAAATTTATAAATTTTAAATTAAATTTAAAAAAATCCCTACTCTAAAAACATAAGAGTAGGGATTAATTTAGTTTAGCAATTAAATTTTAATGTCCAGTTGCTTCACCTGCACCTGATGGTATTCTGATATTTTCTACAATATCTTGAACATCTTGTGGTGGAGCCGGTGTAAAACTGTTTACTACAAAAGCAACAATAAAGTTTACAACCATAGCAACAGAACCAAATCCTTCTGGAGAAATTCCAAACCACCAACTAGCTTTTAGTCCATCGACTGCTTCTTTTCCTCCATCAAACAAACCAAATTTGAATTTTAGCATATAGAAAAGCATTAATAAAAGGCCAACTATCATTCCAGCAACAGCTCCTTCTTTATTCATTTTTTTATGGAAAATCCCTAAAATAATAGCTGGGAAGAATGATGCAGCAGCTAATCCGAAAGCAAGTGCCACGACGGCAGCTACAAATCCGGGTGGATTAATTCCAAAATATCCTGCAATTACAACAGCTACCGCAGCAGCTCCACGTGCAGCCCATAATTCTCCTTTTTCAGATATATTAGGGTTAATCATTTTCTTGATTAAATCATGAGAAACAGAAGAAGAAATTACCAATAACAATCCAGCAGCAGTTGATAAAGCAGCGGCTAAAGCTCCAGCAGCAACTAATGCAATAACCCAATTTGGCAATTGAGCAATTTCAGGATTTGCTAATACCATAATATCATTATCAATCGTTAATTCAGATCCTTTAAACCCTTTTGCAGCTTGAGTCGCTAAGAATTCTTCATTTTTAGATTTATCATTATAATATTGAATTTTTCCGTCACCGTTTTTATCTTCAAACTTTAATAAACCTGTTTTTTCCCAATTTGTAAACCAAACTGGCATAGTTGCGTATTCTTTATTGCTAACTGTTTCAATTAAATTTGTTTTAGCAAATACAGAAACAGCTGGAGCAGTTGTGTATAAAATAGCAATTAATAATAAAGCCCAACCTGCTGATTTACGAGCATCTTTAACTTTTTTTACGGTAAAGAAACGAACAATTACGTGAGGTAAACCTGCCGTTCCAACCATTAAAGCTAGAGTAATTGCAAACACGTCAATCATTGATTTTGAACCACTTGTGTATTCTGCAAATCCTAATTCTGTAGAAAGTCCGTTTAATTTATCTAATAGATAAACATTTCCTTCACCAACAACTGTTCCACCCATTCCTAGTTGTGGAATTACATTTCCTGTCATTTGAATAGATATAAAGATAGCAGGAACCATAAAAGCAAAAATCAAAACACAATATTGCGCTACTTGCGTATAGGTAATTCCTTTCATTCCTCCAAGAACAGCGTAGAAAAGAACGATAATCATTCCAATTATAACACCGGTGTTAATATCTACTTCTAAAAATCTTGAGAACACTAGTCCTACTCCACGCATTTGTCCAGCTACATAAGTAAAGGAAACAATTAAAGCACAAAATACAGCTACAGTTCTTGCTGTATTTGAATAATATCTTTCTCCAATAAAATCTGGAACCGTAAATTTTCCAAATTTTCTTAAATAAGGAGCAAGTAATAAGGCTAATAATACATAACCACCAGTCCAACCCATAAGGTAAACCGCACCGTCATATCCCGCAAAGGAAATAATTCCGGCCATTGAGATAAAAGAAGCAGCAGACATCCAATCGGCAGCCGTTGCCATTCCGTTAGCTAAAGGAGATATTCCTCCACCAGCAACATAAAATTCTTTTGTTGACCCAGCACGAGCCCAAATTGAAATTCCGATATATAAAGAAAATGTAATTCCTACGATTATGTAGGTCCAAGTAAGTACATCCATGATATTTTTTGTTTAGTTTGTTAAAATTAATTATTCGTCAAATCCGTATTTCTTATCTAATTTGTTCATTAATCGTACATAGACAAAAATCAATACAACAAATACATAGATTGAACCTTGTTGGGCAAACCAAAATCCTAAAGGAAAACCGCCTAATTTAATTTCATTTAAAACGTCTTTGAACAAGATTCCAGCTCCATAAGAAACCGCGAACCAAATGCTTAATAAGATTAGAAGGTATCTTAAATTTTCCTTCCAATACGCTGTGGCGTGTTTTTGTTTATCGCTCATAATAGTGTTTGTTAATAGTATTTGTTAATAGTTGTTTTTTATAGATAAATCATTGCTTGAAGTGTGATAGTATTAACTGCTTTGTTTGAAGCATATTTTAAAGATTGATATTCTAAAGTTATTTTTGAGTTATGTCCACTAAAATAGAAGTTAGAACCAACACCAATTTGATTAGCGTTGTCATTTAAAGCATCAATTTTTCTAGCATCATAAGACAAATAAGGTTGAATTTTAGTAGTTTTCTTTGATGGAACTACATAACCAATGTGTCCGTGTAATAATGTTCCAGTTTCATAAGTTGTTCCTAAAGTAAAGTCTTTTCCATAATCATTGTTTTGAAATAAAGCATAAGCTGTAAAAGCTCCACCATTTGCACCCATAGGAACATCATAAAAAACATCAGCAGCAAATATTTTTACATCTTGACCGCTTAAGTTTCCAGAAGCATCTGCAACTACAGAACCATTTGGATGAACAAAGAAACCAGCACCCACATTAAATACTTTTTTATTTCCTAAATAGGTTCCGACTTTATAAGGAAGAAAATTACTTTCACTATCATTTAAAGCATATTCAAAATATCCTGCAAAGTTTTTTCCAGCATCTCTTGAACCTAATAAGCGTCTACCTGTATAAGTTGCAGCGCCTCCATTTACAGGAACAGTAGCAGCTTGCAAATTATTTGTCATTGCTTCATTTATAGAAACTCTATATTGAAACTTATCAATAGCTCCTTTTGCATAAAAACCAATATGTCTAGCAAATTGATCAGACAAACCTAAAGTTGCCCAAGCTTGACGTTGGTTGTCTAATGTCATAATATTTAAAGTACTTTGATTGTTTAAACGAGAAATTCCATTCCAATAATGCAATCCACCACCAATCGCATGATCAGTACCTAAACTATATTGGGTCCAAAGATCATGAAGAAAAAATTGAGAGGATTCCCCTTTTCCTGTTGGAGTAAGGTTATTTGCATTTAAGCTATTTAACCCAAAGTGAGTTAAGATTAAAAAATCTTTATTTATTTGAGCATACATTAAAACACGTGCTCTTCTTACATTAAAATTTAATTTACTGTCTGTTACAGGTACATCATCATTATATTGAGCCTGCACTTGAGCCCATGAAATAATTCTAAAATACTTTGAGCCATCTTCATTGATGTTGACTTTTAAACCTCCACCATAATCAGGTGAACCTTGTGAAAAAGCAAATGTTGTCAATAAAAATAAACCTAAAAAGGATATTTTTTTCATAATTTTAGTTTGGTTAGTTTGGTTAGTTTTTTGTTTTCGCTTGACCAAAGTCTAAAATTTTATATATGAAAAAAATTATGGTATATATATGTGTAAAGTAGTATAGTTAATCTTTAAAGCGTTCCCACTTAATAAGCATAAACTTATCTCCTAACTCAGTTATTATCATTCCAGCACCTGATAACGAATCCTTGTTTTGAAGGTATTCAATCAACTCATTATGCTTAAATATTTTATAGGTTGGGTGATAATTTGGGTGTGGTGGTTTCTTAATTTTAAATTCTTTTACCCAATTACTAATAGATACATGAGAGACCCCAATTATACGCTCAATTTCCCTATAGCTTAATCCTTCTAAATACAACTGTAAAGCCTTAGTTACATAATAATCATCTATTCTTTTTCCAAGTTTATTTACTGTAAAATAATAGTTGCATTTTTTACACAAATAACGTTGTCTTTCTTTAATGATTCCACTTTTCACAATGTCACTATTTTGACATTTTGGGCAAGCAATTATTTCCATATATAAAAAATTTGCATAAATATATTAATTTTGCAACAATATATTGATATATACACAATAAATGTTTTTTTTTACAACATTAAAAAAAATAATAACAAAATAATAGCAAATCAATAATTATATTAAAATGTTTATAAATGAGCTTATATAAATTTTACAAATGAAATTATGTAATATTATTAATAATAATTGTGTAATTGTTATAGTAATAATCTATATTTTCACTTAATTTGTAGAACTAATTTAATTATAATGCAATTTAATACACAAGATACAGACGAAAAACTATTATACAAACTACTTACAGGAACTATAATTCCAAGACCAATAGGTTGGATTTCTACAATTGATGAAAACGGAATTAATAACCTTGCTCCTTTTTCTTATTTTAATATGGTTTCCAGTGATCCACCATGTGTTATGTTCTCAACGCGTAGAGATAACAATAAGTACAAAGACACTTTAAATAACGTATTAAATAATAATGAGTTTGTTGTAAATTTAGTATCACTTGATGTTGTTGAGCAAATGAATGCAACTTCTGCTTCAGTTGATGCTTTGACGGATGAATTTGAATTAGCAAAACTAACACCAATTGATTCAATTCTGGTAAAACCTAAAAGAGTTAAAGAAAGTTTAGTACATCTTGAGTGTGAAAAAATTCATCATTATTTTATTAACAACGAAACCAATGGTGGCGTTTGTGTTGTAATAGGCAAAATAAAAACCATTCATATCGATGACTCTATATTAATGGAAAACAATTACATTGATTTAGAAAAATACAAACCTGTAGCACGTTTAGGAGGTTCAAATTACGGAACATTAGGAGAAATTTTTTCAATAAAAAGAGCATAAAATGACAACAGAGAAATTAGAAATTGAAGTAGCAATGCAAATTCAGAAGCCCGTTCATCTGGTTTTTGATGCTATTATTAATCCGGACACGATGAGCTATTACTTTATTTCTAAAAGTACTGGAATAATGGAAGAAGGAAGTGAATTGATATGGAATTTTCCAGAATTTGAATTGGATTACCCTGTTAGAGTTGGAAAAATTATTAAAGACAAATACATCTCATTTTATTGGTTAGTAGATGAAATTGAACTATTAGTTGAAATGACCTTGACCGAAAAAGAAAACAATTCAACTTTAGTAACCATTACTGAAAAAAGTAGAGATAATGACTTAGAAGGACTGAAATGGCTTTCAGGAAATTCCTTTGGTTGGGCTAACTTTTTAACTTGTTTAAAAGGATATTTAGAATACAGGATAAAATTAAGAAAAGGTGCATTTGATTTTATGAGAGAAGAAAATCAATGTTCTTTAGAAAAATAATAATATAGGTTCTTTTAAAATTTAGATTAAAAATTCTAGAAGAAATTCTGAAACAAATTTCACTGATTACTTTTTATCAATTAAGTTAGTGAAGTAAATAAATTCAGCATAAAATGAAAATTACAGTAATAGGTGGTGGTCCGGGTGGATTATATTTTTCGATATTAACAAAAAAAGCAATGCCCGATTGCCAAATTGATGTTTATGAACGTAATGGTCCAGATGATAGTTTTGGTTTTGGAGTGGTCTTTTCAGATGAAACTTTAGGTGAATTCTTAAAACGTGACATGCAATCTTACGAGTTAATAAGAAGTAAATTTGCCTATTGGGATGATATTATCATTGCTCGCGATGGACAAGAAGTTAGCATTGCTGGAAATGGTTTTTGTGGTTGTGCTCGAAAAACTCTTTTACAACTATTACATCAACGTTGTGAAGAAGAAGGGGTAAATCTACATTTTGAAGCTCAAATAGAAGATGTAAGCCAATTTGCTGATTCAGATGTAATTGTTGCTTGTGACGGAATTTCAAGTCAAATTAGGACACAATTTGAAAGTGTTTTTGGAACAAAAGTCGAACTCAAAAAAAATAAATTCGTTTGGATGGGGTCAACTAAGCCATTAGACGCTTTTACTTATTTCTTTAAAGAGACAGAACACGGTGCATTTGCAGCTCATACTTATCAATACGAAGAAGGAATGAGTACTTGGATTTTTGAATGTACCCCAGAAACTTGGGAAAAATTCGATTTTGATACGTACAACGAAGATGATACAGTTCAAAAACTACAAGAATTGTTTAAAAATGAATTAGACGGACATTCATTAATTACCAATAAATCACATTGGAGACAGTTTCCTCACGTAACCAATGAAAATTGGCATAAAGACAATATTGTTTTATTAGGGGATTCAAAAGCAACAGCCCACTACTCTATTGGTTCTGGGACAAAATTAGCGATGGAATGTGCGATTGCTTTGTCAGATGCTATTATAGAAAACCCAAAAAATATACAAACTGCTTTTCAAAACTATGATAAATCGAGAAGAAATATCGTAGAAATGATTCAGTATGCAGCCAACGTTTCTCTGGATTGGTTTGAAAACATGGATAGACACATTCAACATCCATTTTATCAATTTGCTTTTGGATGTATGACACGTTCTAAAAAAGTAACTTATGAAAATCTTCAAATTAGAGATAAATCATTTACAGATAAAGTCTTAGAGGAGTTCAATGTCAATAGCATAAATAAAAATCAATCAGCAGCTTTTTCAACTTTTAAGTTAAGAGATTTAATACTCCAAAACCGAATAGTAATGAGTTCTATGGGACAATATTCAGCCGATAACGGATTAGTAAATGATTGGCATTTTCAACATTATACTTCACGTGCTATTGGTGGTTTAGGATTGATTTTAACTGAAATGACCGCTGTTTCTGAAAAAGGACGTATAACTTTAGGTTGTGCAGGTATATATAATGATAATCAAATAGTTAAATGGAAACAAATTAATGATTTTATTCATAAAAATACAGCAACTAAAATAGGAATTCAATTAGGCCATTCGGGTAGAAAAGGTGCTACAAAAAAACCTTGGGAAACCGAAGATTTACAAAGCAAATGGAAGTTGCTTTCTGCTTCAGCAATTGCTTTTAATGAAAATTTTACTACTCCAAAAGAGATTACTTTGGAAGAAATGGATTTAGTTTGTTTGCAATTCGTTCAGGCAACTAAAAATGCCAATGAAGCTGAATTTGACATGATTGAATTACAAGCGCATCATGGTTTTTTATTAGCTTCTTTCCTTTCTCCTTTAACAAATGTTCGTACAGATGAATTTGGAGGAAGTATAGAAAACCGATTAAAGTTTCCTTTGAGAGTTTTCAATGAAATGAGAAACGCTTTTCCAAAAGAAAAACCAATGTCTGTCCGAATTTCGGCAACCGATTGGGCAGAAAACGGAATTTCAGAAGAAGATGTATTAACAATTGCAACTGCTTTCAAAAACGCTGGAGCTGATATTATTAATGTTTCAACAGGAAATACAGTTGCACATCAAAAACCTCAAACCGGTAGAATGTGGCAAACTCCTTTTTCAGATGCTATTAAAAATACAGTAAACATTCCAACAATAACTGCAGGATATATCCAAGATATTGATCAAATTAACACCATAATTCTTAACGGAAGAGCTGATTTAGTAGCCTTAGGAAGGCCTTTACTATTAGATCCAAATTTCGTAAGAAACGCTCAAGCTTATGAAGGTTTTCGACCAGAAGATATTTCAAATCAATACAAAATGGGAATTTCTCATTTATATCCTTTAAAAGCATCCGAACGAAAACAAGCTGAAGGTATGAAAAAAGCATTGAAACCGAAGAGTAACAAGAATTAAATTACAAAGTATAAACCCAAATTTCAAGATAAAAATTATATTGGAATTTGGAATTTTTAATATTGGAATTTTATATATGAAGCATTACGAAGACAATTTCGCTCACAATAATTTGCCTAGCATTCACTTGCAACCTGATTATTTGTTTGATTTACCTCAATTTCAACATCCAGAAATGCTAAATTGTGTCGAACATTTGCTAGATAATCATATAAAAAACGGAAAAGGTGATGCGGTTTGTATTCGTACATTTGAAGAAACTTGGTCTTACAAAGATTTATTCGAAAAAGCCAATCAAATTGCTCATGTTTTAGTAGATGATTTAGGTTTAGTTTCTGGAAATAGAGTTTTATTAAGATCAGCAAATAACCCAATGATGGTCGCTTGTTGGTTTGCTATTTTAAAAGCAGGTGGAATTGTAGTTGCAACAATGCCGCTACTTCGTGCTAAAGAATTAACTACAGTTATTGATTGTGCTGAAATTTCAATTGCCATTTCAGATAGTGATTTGGCAGAAGACATGAATCAAGTTGAATCTAAATTCTTAAAACAAAAAAGTTTTTACAGAAATGGAGATTTAGAGCAATTCATGCAATTCAAACCTAAGACATTCGATAATTATAATTCAAAAGCTGACAGTGTTTGTTTAATTGGATTTACTTCTGGAACAACAGGTTTGCCAAAAATGACAGCTCATTATCACAAAGACATTTTAAATATTTGCGAAGCATTTCCAGTATACTCATTACAACCCAAAAAAGAAGATATTTTTATTGGAAGCCCACCGTTAGGTTTTACCTTTGGTTTGGGAGGTTTAGTTTTATTTCCAATGTATTTTGGAGCTTCCACCTTTTTAATCGAAAAACCAAGTCCAGATTTATTGTTAAAAGCAATTCAAGATCACAAAATAAGTGTTTGTTTAACTGCTCCAACTGCTTGGAGAGTACTAACTACAAAATTGAATGAGTTTGATGTTTCTAGCTTACGAAAATGCATTTCAGCTGGTGAAACTCTGCCCTTAAAAGTTTGGCACGATTGGTTCGAAGCAACTGGTTTAAAAATCATTGATGGAATTGGAGCAACCGAAATGCTACATATTTTTATTTCATCAAATGAAGAAAACATTAGGCCTGGTGCAACTGGTGTTCCTATTCTTGGGTATGAAGCTAAAATTATTGATGACAATGGAAATGAAGTTCCTACAAACGAAATAGGTAAATTAGCTGTTAGAGGAATTACAGGTTGTAAATACTTAAACAGAGAGGAAAAACAAAGAGCTTACGTACAAAACGGTTGGAACATTACAGGAGATATCTTCAAAAAAGATGAAGATGGTTATTTCTGGTTTATAGCTCGTGGTGATGATATGATTATTTCTTCTGGATATAATATTGCAGCAATTGAAGTAGAATCAGTACTTTTAACACATGAAGAAATTCTAGAATGTGCAGTAGTTGGAATTCCTGATGATGAACGAGGAATGTTAGTTTGTGCACATGTTGTATTAAAAGACATGAATAAAGTTTCAGATGAATTAACTAAAGCTATTCAACATTGGTTCAAGCAAGTAGCTGCACCATATAAATACCCAAGAGTCATCAAATATACAGCCATTTTACCTAAAACAGAAACAGGAAAAATACAACGATTTAAATTAAAATAAACGCCAAATTGTTATTATGTAGCGTTTTTTTTTAAATGTAAACAGAATCAAAAATTTATAACCTCTTATGAGAAAAGCATTCCTAGTATTTAGCATAACCATATTATCCATAACAGTCATATTAATTTATGTGAATTGGAAATTTAGTTTTCTATTACTAATCTCTTTACCATTGATTTTAATGGGGCTATATGATATGTATCAATCTAAACATACAATTAAACGAAATTTTCCCTTATTAGGAAGATTAAGGTATCTATTAGAAAGTATGGGTCCAGAAATGCGTCAATATTTCATTGAAACTGACACAGAAGGAAGGCCCTTTAACCGTTTACAACGTAGTATGGTTTATGCACGTAGTAAAAAAGAAACAGCCATGGAGCCTTTTGGAACACAAAAAAACACTTATAAACCAGGTTATGAATGGATAAATCACAGTATTAGAGCAATATCATTTCAAAATATAAATACCAAGCCATTAGTTAAAATAGGATCTTCACAATGTACTAAACCTTATGAAGCTAGTATGTTTAATATTAGTGCAATGAGCTATGGTTCTTTAAGTAAGAATGCTATTATTGCCTTAAATGAAGGTGCAAAAAAAGGGGGCTTTTATCATAACACTGGTGAAGGTGGACTTTCTCCTTATCATTTAAAAGGTGGTGATGTTGTTTGGAATATTGGAACAGGTTATTTTAGTTGTCGAAATTTTGATGGGACATTCGATATAGATGAATACGAAAAAAGAGCCCTTTTGGATAATGTAAAAATGATTGAAATTAAATTTTCTCAAGGTGCAAAACCAGGACACGGTGGAATTTTACCTAAAGAAAAAGTAACCGATGAAATTGCTGCTATTCGTTTAGTAAACAAAGGACATGATATTATTTCACCTCCAACCCACTCTGCTTTTTCAACTCCTTTAGAATTGATAGATTTTGTAAAATTATTAAGAGAAAAGTCAGGTGGAAAACCAATCGGAATTAAAATTTGTATTGGAAATAAATCAGAGTTCATAGGAATTTGTAAAGCGATGGTCGAAACTAAAACCTATTTAGACTTTATTACTGTTGATGGTGGCGAAGGAGGAACGGGCGCTGCTCCTCCAGAATATTCAGATCATGTGGGAATGCCTTTACGAGATGCATTAGCTTTTGTTTATGATTGTTTAAATGGATTCGGAATCAAAGACCAAATCAAAATTATTGCTTCTGGAAAAGTAATTTCAGGATTTGATATCATTAGGAACCTGTCAATTGGAGCCGATTTATGTAATTCAGCTCGTGGAATGATGTTTGCTTTAGGTTGTATTCAAGCTTTAGAATGTCACTCAAATACTTGTCCAACAGGTGTTGCCACACAAAACCCTAAATTAACTAAAGGATTAGTTCCAGAAGAAAAAAGCATTCGTGTCGCTCGTTTTCAATATGAAACCGTAAAAAGCGCTGTTGATTTAATGGCTTCAGCTGGTTTAGATCATCCAGACAAAGTAGACAGAACCGTTGTCAGTACTCGTATTGATGCGTCACAAATTAAAACATTTTACGAAATATATCCAGAATTAGACAAAGGTTGTCTTTTAAATGAAAGTACAGTTCCAAAGGAATTTTCAATATTTTGGAGAAAAGCAACTACAAATCAATTTTAAAAGTACACTATGAGTAACTATTTTATAAAACAAGAAAAAATCAAATTCAAGCATGTAGATTATGCTGGAATCGTCTTTTACCCTAGATTTCTAGAAATGCTAAACGATTTAGTTGAAGATTGGTTTGAAGAAGCTTTAGACAGACCTTTTTCAAAAATGCACGAAACCAATGGAATTCCGACTGTTGACTTAAAAGTCCAATTCAAAAAAGCAGCTCGTTTAGGAGAAATTCTAACCAAAAAACTTTGGATTAAAAAGCTAGGTGGCGCTTCTATCTTATGTGGATTTAAATTCGAAGATGAAGAAGGAAAAACATGCCTAGAAGGCGAAGTTACTTTAGTTAACGTAGTTTTTACTGAAGATAGAAATGATATAAAGGCTGAAGGTTTTTCAGAAGAAATGAAGATTAAAATTTCAAAATATATAATATAAATACAAAAAACTGTGAGAAACTCTGTGTTTCCTCTGTGATACTTTGTGTAACAAAAAAATAAATGGACTTTAAAAAATTCAAAGCAGCAACCGTACAAACTTCACCAGTATTTCTGGATGTTGACAAGACTATAGAAAAAGCTATTGGTTTCATCAAAGAAGCTAGTGAAAATGGAGCTACATTAATTGCTTTTCCTGAAGTATTTGTAGCTGGTTATCCTTATTGGAATTGGATCATGACGCCAGTTCAAGGCAGCAAATGGTATGAAAAGCTATACAAATGTTCTGTAAAAACAGACGATGTTTCCATGCAACCGCTGTTTCAAGCAGCAAAAGATTTCAATATGCATATTGTTATTGGAGTTAACGAACGCGGTGATTCCTATGGTGAAATTTACAACACCAATCTAATCATTGATAACAATGGAAAATTAATCGGAAAACATAGAAAACTAGTCCCAACTTGGGCAGAAAAGTTAACTTGGTCTTCTGGTGATGGTAGTTCTTTAAAAGTTTACGATACCGAAGTTGGACCATTAGGAACTTTAGCTTGTGGAGAAAACACGAATACTTTAGCACGTTTTACGCTACTTTCTCAAGGAGAATTGGTTCATATTGCTAATTATATTTCGTTACCTGTCGCACCAGCAGATTACAACATGGCAGAAGCTATTAAAATTCGTGCTGCAGCACATTCCTTTGAAGGAAAATTATTTACTATCGTTTCATGTTCAACCATTTCTCAAGATATAAAAGATGCTTTACGCGAAGATGTTCCCAATGTAGATGAAGTTTTAACTAGAAAAAATTCAGCTTTTTCAGGATTTATTGGTCCAAATGGAGCAACAATCGGTGAACCCTTAATTGATGATGAAGGGATTGTTTATGCTGAAATTGATTTAGAAAAATGCATACAACCCAAACAAATGCATGACATTTTGGGACATTACAATAGATTCGATATCTTTGACTTAAGAGTAAATATTGCGCCAACAAGAAAGATTACGTTTATCGATAATCATGAAGAGTTTAATAAGAAATAAAAAAAATAAACCACTAAGAAAATTAGAAAAATTTAGAGAGATTATAATATCTTAATGGTTCAAAAAAGTCATAAAATGAACGAAAATCAGTCAGACGATCAATACGGAAGAGCTAGAGTTCAAGATTCACCAGAACTTAAAGCTTATTACAAGGATTTAGAAAATCTTGGTGCTGGTGCCTTATGGACAGTTGCCAACGATATTGAACCTTGGGAACCAAAATCAAATTCAGTTCCTATGTTATGGAAATATGATGATTTGCGAGCTTTAGTGCTAAAATCGTCAGAACTAGTAACACCAGAACAAGCCGGAAGACGTGTAGTTTATTTAGTAAACGATAAACGTAAAGATGTTTCAGCGGCTGTTGGTTGGTTGTACACTGGCTTACAAGTTACGCGTCCAGGAGAATTTACTTCGGCTCACAAACACAAAGCTTCTGCCCTACGCTTCATCATGGAAGGAGAAGGTGGTTACACGGTTGTAGATGGCAATAAAATTACGTTTGAAGTCAATGATTTCGTAATCACACCAAATTCAACATGGCACGAACATGGAGTTGATGCTAATGGGAAAACCTGCATTTGGCAAGATGGTTTAGATATTCCTTTAATTAATGCTCTAGAAGCTAATGATTATGCAGTTTATGATGGCAAACAAGAATTAGATTTTCCTTTAAATTATTCACCTATAAATTACGGTACAGCCGGAATCATTCCAGCAGATAAAGTATGGGATAAGCCTTATTCTCCTTTATTCAAGTTTTCTTGGAAGAAAGTCTATCCAGCTTTGGTTGAAGCTTCAACAAGTAACGAAATAAACCCTATAGATGGTGTATTTATGCACTATTCCAATCCTATGACTGGTGGGCATGTTATGCAAACTATGGGAGCATCAATGCAATTATTGCCAGCTAGTTTTAAAGGAAAAGCACATAAACATACAGGTTCATTTGTATATCAATGCGCCAAAGGAAAAGGTTACACAATTATTGACGGAAAACGTTTTGACTGGAAAGAACGTGATATTTTCTGTGTTCCTTCGTGGGCTTGGCATGAACATCATAATGCATCAGAAACAGAAGACGCTTGTCTGTTCTCTTTCAACGATTTACCTGTTATGGAAAAACTAGGATTATATCAAGGAAAAGAATATACAGAAAACAACGGACATCAACAAGTTCAATAACAATATCAATTTCAAAAATCAATAAAAAACTTTGTATCTTCATGTCTACGCGACAAATTAAAAGATACTGAAATAAATTCAGCATAAAATGAAACTACTTACATACAAAACAGAAGATACAGAACCAAGATTAGGATTCATCCACAATAATCTAGTAATCGACATGGAAGACTTTGGAAACATTTGCAATTTTCCTCTCCCAGATAACATGCTAGCTTTAATTGATTTAGGATACGAAATTATTGCAGAAATAAATGACTTAATTGAGGATACACGTGAAGTTGATTTTGAAGAAATCTCATACAGAACGGACGAAGTAACATTCCTTGCTCCTATTCCAAAACCTAGAAAAAACATAATCGGAATTGGTCTAAATTACACAGAACATGTTGCTGAAAGTGCAAGAACTTTAGATACTTCTAATGACTTACCACAACAACCTGTAATCTTTTCAAAACCTCCAACATGTGTTACAGCAACGAATACCGAAATTCTATTAAATAGAAAGTTAACGAATCAATTAGATTGGGAAGTTGAATTAGCTGTAATCATCTCAAAAAAAGGCAAATACGTGCCTAAAGCTGAAGCAATGGATTATGTGTTTGGCTATACTGTAATTAATGATATTTCAGCTCGTGATTGCCGTCGTTCTGGACAATGGATTGTTTCTAAAGGTCAAGATACATTTGCACCAATGGGACCAATTTTAGTTACCAAAGACGAAATCGAAAATCCACATAACTTAAACTTATCACTAACCGTAAACGGAATCGAAAAGCAAAACTCTAATTCAAAATTCATGTTGTTCAACATAAATGATTTAATTGAAGATTTAAGTACGGTTTTTACCATTGAAGCTGGAGATATCATTGCTACAGGAACACCTGCTGGAGTTGGTGCTGGAAGAAACCCACAAGAATGGCTAAAAGATGGTGATGTTGTAAAATGTACCGTTGAAGGTATTGGTTCAATCGAGAATACAGTTAAAGAGATATAAAAAAGTGTTCAGTGATCAGTTATTAGTGTACAGTTTAAAACTTTGCGGACTTTGCGAAAACCTTAGCGTATTTGCGGTTAAATAAAATTTAAAAAAATGAAATACAGAATAGGCCAAATAGTACCATCATCAAATGTAACGATGGAAACCGAAATACCAGCAATATTTCGTTCAAGAGAAACTATACTTCCAGAACGCTTTACTTTTCATAGCAGTAGAATGCGAATGAAAAAAGTAACAAAAGAAGAACTTGCTGCTATGGATGCGATGAGTTTGAAATGTGCACAAGAATTATCTGATGCACATGTAGACGTGATGGGTTATGCTTGTCTAGTTGCCATTATGAGTATGGGAAGAGGGTATCATTGTGTTTCGGAAGTGAATTTACACCAAGAAACTGTGGCGAATGATTTCCCTACTCCTATTGTTACATCTGCTGGTGCTTTAATTAATGGTTTGAAAATTTTAGGAGCTAAACAAATTTCGATTATAACTCCTTACATGAGGCCTTTAACAGATATGGTTGTAGATTATATTGAAAATCAAGGTATAAAAGTGAAACAAAGTATTGCTTTGGAAATTCCAGATAATTTGGAAGTGGCTGCTCAAGATCCTATGAATCTATTGAAAATCTACAAGCAATTAGATTTAACCGATGTTGATGTTTTAGTTGCTTCGGCTTGTGTGCAAATGCCTTCTTTAGAAGCTATTGATTTAATTCAGGCTGAATGTGGAATTCCTGTGACTTCTGCAGCAGTTTGTACAACTTACGAAATGATGAAAAAAATCGGAATTGAAGCTAAATCAGGAATTGGTGGAGAATTACTAAATGGAAAATATTAAAAATAAAACTTAACTTTTAAATACAAAATTCCATAGAAATCCGTAAATTTACTTAACGCTTTTAAGCTAATTAAACCGTTTAATTTACTATTTTTATGGAATTTATTGATTATTACAAAGTTCTTGGCACTTCTAAAAGTGCATCTAGTGATGAAATTAAAAAAGCATATCGTAAACTAGCTAGAAAATTACATCCAGACATAAACCCAAATGATAAAACGGCTCAAGCAAAGTTTCAACAACTTAATGAAGCTAATGAAGTCTTAAGTAATCCCGAAAAAAGAAAGAAATACGATAAGTATGGGAAAGATTGGGAAAAAGGAGAGGAATACGAAAAATACAAACAGCAACAACAACGACAATATTCAAATGCTGGTCAACAACAATCGCATTCAGGTGGAAATTTTAATGGAGATGATTTTTCAGATTTTTTTTCTTCTATGTTTGGCAATCAAGGTGGTGGCAATCGAAGAAGTCAAGTAAAATATCGTGGTCAAGATATTCAAGCACAACTTCAAATTGACTTAAATGAAGCTTATACAACCCATAAAAAAGAATTTTCGGTAAACGGTAAAAGCATTCGAATCACTGTTCCTGCAGGTATTGAAGACCAACAAACTATTAAAATTAGTGGTTATGGTGGACTAGGTACTAATAAAGGACCAAATGGTGACTTATACATCACTTTTTCTATTCTGAATACTACAGCTTTTAAACGTGTTGGTAATGACTTGTTTATTACACAAGATTTAGATTTATATACAGCTGTTTTAGGTGGTGAAATTACAATTTCTGACTTCAATCAAGCGAAATTAAAACTAAAAGTAGCAGCAGGAAATCAAAACGGAACAAAAGTACGTTTAAAAGGAAAAGGTTTTCCTGTCTACAAAAAAGAAGGTCAATTTGGAGATTTGTATGTGACTTATAACATTGTTATTCCAACCAATCTATCAGAAAAAGAAATAGAATTATTCAATGAATTAGCTAAAGCTGCCAAAAAATAAAAATATGGAAACGCAAGAATTAATCATAGTAGAAGTCTTTTGTCAAGAATACCAAATCGAAATTAACTTTATCCATGATTTAGAAGAATTTGGATTAATTGAAACCGTTGTACAACAAGAACAAAGATATTTGGACAAAAACCAATTGGTTACCATCGAAAAAATTATTCGATTGCACAACGATTTAAATATCAACAAAGAAGGTATCGATATTATTTTAAACTTACAAGAAAAAGAAAAACAATTACTTGAAGAAATTAAAGCCCTTCAAAATCGCTTAGGTTTATATGAATGATCTATACTTAAAAGACATTTTATAAATAAGTTAAGCAGTAAACGATCACGTTTACTATCTAAAGTAGCAATTTAAACTCTATTACCTGTACTATTTTCGTAAGTATCCTTAAACAAATGACAGAAAAAGAATAATTTTAAAATGCAATACGATTTTATTCGACGTTTTTACCAAAACTTCCACCATAGTTTTGTTCATTCAAATTTAAAATAAAAAAAACACCCAATTTTAAAGTTTAATATTGGGTGTTTGCAATATGTTTTTAACGTTTACTATATACTAATCATCCACTGGCAACAAAACCTTATTCAATGAAAATACCATTTCTGAAATAGTAGTACTGTCAACCTCATTAATTCTTGAATTGGTATAATATAAGTAACCATCGAAAATGCTGAAAGAATCAGCCCATTTAACATCTTTACCTTCTAATAAAACATTTGTAGTTCCGTCTGGTTTTCTGTATAAAATCTTACTGTTTTCTAAATCGGCAAAATATAAATCACCATTAGTATTAAATAACATTCCGTCTGGTGCTGCAGTTTTTGCTATAACTTTAACATTGTCTTGAATCGTCTGTTCATTTCCATTTATTAAAACATTAGTATCTATAGCATACAAGTTATAACCTGTTAAAGCATGAAAATATAATGTATTACATAAATTATCTAAAGCAATACCGTCTGAATGAACAGTGCGCTCCCATTTTTTACCTTCAAAAGTTAAGAAATTAACTTCAGCTGAAGTTGAAATATGGTTGTCTAATACGCGCTTGGTTTTACCTGTTTTCATATCCAAAATAACTAAACCTGAGTTTCCAGAATCTGTAAAATAAATCATATTTTTCTTTAAATCTACTCTCAAATCATTGATGTATGAATCAGCATGAAAACTTTTAGCATTTAATACATAAGTCTTAACCAATTTATTTGTAATTAAATCAAAAACAAAAACTCTTGGTGCATCAACAACATTAGTAAACAATGGATTTCGAGTATCTAAAACGTATAAATTATTATCAAATGAAATGACAGATTGCACACCTATAAATTTATTTGGTACAATCTTTTCCCCTACTTCCCACGAATTCCATTTAGTATTTGGGTAGCCAGTAATTTCTTTATCGTTAACTACTTCTGTAACTGAATTAGTTACTCCTTTTCGCCATCTAGGAAAATTTACAAAAATGCGTCCCGAATCAGTTACAGTTACCCCAGTTACTTGTTGACCTTTAAAATCTGCTACTCTAATTGCCTTCGCTGGAATAACAAAATTTACAAGATCATTGTCTACATATTCTTTTTCAGTTACTTCTTCTTTACATGCGATAGCTACTATCAATAATAAACCGAGATAGAATATATTTTTCATTTTTTCTTTATTTTAGTACAAAAAGTACATTATTTTGCATAAGCTCCAGAAGAGTACGTAAGCTCATAGCTATGAGTGTATACTTCAAACACAATTCCAAATGGATCTTCTACATAACACATTTGATACGGTTTATCGTTTGGATAATACGAACGTATGGGCATACGTTGTTTTCCTCCATAAGATACAATTTTTGATACAAGTTCCTCAATATTTGGATCTTGAATACAAAAATGAAATAAACCTGTGTTAAACGGATTAAAAGTTGGTGCTTCTTTTACACCATGAGGAAAAGAAAACAACTCTATGCCTATACCATCCGAAGTAGATAAATGAGCGATTTCAAACGTTTCCCATTCATCACCAAAAACATCAATACACATTTGACCGATTGCAGTTTCTGCTTCTTTTTTAACTATTGAAGGTTCCATAATAATGTACCAACCCATTACTTCGGAGTAAAATT
>JBLHNH010000010.1:0-36327 GCA_047622645.1 Flavobacterium sp. | reverse complement strand
TTAGTGGTGGTTCATTAGAGAAAGGGTATGTAAGTATTACTGCTAACAAGCAAAATACTGACTTCGTAGTAGACGGTGATAAATTAGATAGATCATCTTTTATTGTAAGAGGTGGTAAAAAAATCGGCAAGTGGTCTTTAGATGCCAACGTTAATTACATTACGTCTAAAGCAGAACAAACTACTTCAAATATCTTACAAGAGCTTTTACAAGCTGCAACTAATATTCCTGTAGAGAAATTTAAAAATTCAGGAAATGAAGGTGCTTGGACATCTTACTACAGAAATCCTTATTGGAGAGCTGATAATGAAAGATTTATTGATAGATCTGATTATATGACAGGTAGTGCTACTCTTGGATATGAAGTTAACAAGAATATTAAATTAAACTATATCGCTAATATTAGAACATTCCAAAATAATGGTTTCAATTATGTTAACGAATATGTAGATAATATTAATTTAGGGGGTGGTGACGCTGCTACAGTTTCATCATTTTCTCAATATAACTCAGGACAAAGAGATTTCTACGGAGATTTTACAGCTAATTTCAATTACAAATTAACTGACAAAATTGGTTTTAATGGTACTTTAGGTAATAATGTTACTGATAGATTCTTTAAAAGAACTACTGTTGGTGGAACTAATTTAACTATTCCTGGTTTATATACTATTGATAATGTTGAAAATGTTGCAGCTACTACAGGTGGTAATTTTCAAAATAGAGCTAGATCTGCTGCATTCTTTACAAACTTAGATTTTGATTATAATGATTATTTGTTCTTAACTTTAACAGGTCGTTATGATATGATTTCTTCTCTAGTTGGAGGAACAAATGGTAATAAATATTTCTATCCTTCTGTTGGTCTTTCATTCATTCCAACAAAAGCGTTTGAATCAATTAGAAGTGATAAAGGTTTAAAATATGCAAAAGTATATGCTAACTTTATTAGAGTAGGTAATACATCTAGTGTTGGTGCTTATGATTTGAATAATACATACCAAGGTGGTGCAGGTTTTCCATATGGAAATAATAATTCATTCGTTCAAGATATCACTAGAACAGATGAAGGTATTAAGCCAGAATTTCAAACTACTGTTGAAGGTGGTTTTAATTTAGGATTCTTAAAAGATAGATTAACTCTTGATTTTGCTGCTTACCAAACTACAACTACAGATCTTATTACTAGTATTGGAGCTTCGGCTGCTTCTGGTTTGTCTACTTTAGGTGGATTAAGAACTAATATTGGTCAAATGACAAATAATGGTTATGAAATTGATTTAGGATTTACTCCTATTGCAAAATCTAGTTTTAATAATTTAGGATTAGTTTGGGAAAACAGATTAGGTTATTCTACTTATAAGGCTGTAGTTGACGAAGTGTCTGACCAAGCTGATGAAGTTGCTATCTTAACTGGTCCTGAGGCAAGTATTTTTGCTATTAAAGGAGAAGAATTTCCTATAATTAAAGGTACAGCTTACCAAAGAGATGATCAAGGTAGAGTAATTATTGGTGCAAATGGTAACCCATTACGTGCTGAAGGTTTAAAAATTTTAGGAAAAGCTACACCTGATTATATTCTTAACTACAGTTCTTCTGTTAGTTTTAAAGGAGTTAAATTGTCTGTGGTTATGGATTATAGAACTGGTCACCAATTCTATGCTGAAACTAAAGACTGGTTATCATGGTCAGGTCACTTATATGAGTCTGCAGTTAATGGAAGAACTGGATTTATTTTCCCTAACTCTTCTGTTGAAACTTCACCAGGGGTTTATACTCAAAATACTAGTGTAGTAACTGGAGGAAATAGTTATTCTTCTTATTTATCTTATTTTCAAGATGAATATGCTGATATAGCTGAAAATATGGTTTTAGACGCTACTGCTTTAAAAGTTAGAGAGATAGCTTTAAGCTACGGTTTACCTAGTGAAACTGTAAAAAGAATGGGTCTTTCTTCATTACGTTTCAGTGTTTCTGCTAGAAACCCATTTGTATTCTTAGCTAAAGAAAACAGAGGTTATGCAGATCCTGAATCTTCTTTTTCAAGTGGAAATGCTAAAGGATATGCTAACATTGGTAGATATCCAACAACTAGAACTATGGCATTCACATTAAACGCAACATTTTAAAAAAAATAATAGATATGAAAAAAATAAAAATTTTAGCTCTTTTTGCTTTTTTAGGTATAATCTCTTGTGATAATTATTTGGATATAAATGATACTCCAAATAACCCTTTAACAAGTCAAGTTACTCCTGATTTAGCATTAGCAGCTGCACAAACAGGTTCTTATGCTCGTGTTACTACAAGTATGAACTTTTTAGGAAACTTATTCATGAACAACTGGGGATATGATGTTAATTCATTCGCAGTAACAAATCCAGCTGAGTTTTCTTACGCTATTGATAATAATTTTTATCAAACTATTTGGAATACTACTTTTACAAATACGGCTAACTTAAGCAATATTATAAATACAGAATTTCCAAATTATGAAAATCACGTTGCTATTGCAAAAATTTGTAAAACGTATTATTTTCAATATTTAGTAGATTTGTACGGTGATATTCCTTATTCTGAAGCGCATCAAGGTGTTGCAAATATTACACCATCTTATGATAACGCTAAAGCAGTATATCGTGATTTGTATGTTCAATTAGATGAGGCTATTGCCTTAATTGATAACTCTCCTGCAGCTAATTCAGTAGGTGGTGAAGATGCAGTTTTTGGTGGTGATATGGCAAGATGGAAACAATTTGCTAATACTATGAAATTGAGATTGTTATTGCGTCAATCTGACCTTGCTATTGCAGGTACAGATAGTGAAACTACTACTTATGTTGCGGATAAATTTGCAACTCTAGCTGGTGCTTCATTTTTAGATGTTGATGCTACATTAAATCCAGGTTATTCTGATGCTAGAGCTGATACTCAAAATCCATTTTATGGAACTATGTATAACTTAGATGGAACTGTAACAGTTTTCTTTAGACAATACAAAGCTTCAGAAAGAAATGCAATTAACTTAAATTCTACTTCTGATCCTAGACGTAGTAGATTGTTTTCTTTAGTTGGTGGTTCAGTAGTTGGAGTAAAACAAGGAGATAATTCAGTTGTTAATGGTGGTACTGCACCTGCAGTTTTGTCATCTTTTGGAAATGGTGTTTTAGTAGGTTCTTCTCAAGATGCTTACATGTTATCTCTTGCAGAAAGTTTATTATTGCAAACTGAAGCAATTCACAAAGGATATTTGACAGGAAATGCTCAAACTTTATTTGATGGAGCTATTTTAGCTTCTTGTAATCAATTAGGTGTTGTTGGTACTACTGCAGTTCCAGATCCAGTTGGAGTTTACACGGGTTCTGTTAACGGTACTCCTGGTAAAGGATATGGTGTTGGTACTTCTGCTGAAAAAATGGAAGCTATCATGTATCAAAAAAATATTGCTTTGCAAGGTACAAGTCAATCATTAGAAACTTTTATTGAATATACAAGAGCTGGTTTAATTGATTCTGTTCCAGGTTCAATATTACCTGCTACTCAAGCAAACAGACCAAGACGCTTATTATATCCAACATCTGAATATACTGGTAATTCTGCAAATGTTCCTGCTCAAGGAAATGTATTTACTACTGGTTCATTCTGGTACGCATATTAATTAATTTAAAAAAAATAAAAATTATGAAAAAGATTTTATCATTATTTGCTATTTCAACGGTACTTTTTTCTTGTACCAATGATGATATAAGAATTGAACATCAACTAGATTCAGGTAGTAAAATTATTGGTTTCTCAAAATCATTTGAAACTGTGTCTTACTTCGCTGACGAAGGTCAAATTCAATTAGGATTTCCTGTAACTTTAATTGGTAGTGGAAACGGTCAAGTGTTAAGCGCACCAATTGAAATACAATACGAAGTGGATTTAGCTAATAGTACAGCTACCGAAGGTGTGGAGTTTGAATTCGCTAATACAAATGGAAAAATTACTATTCCAGCTGGAGGTACTTTTGCTGATTTTCCACTTTTAATTAACACTGGACAATTAAACCCAACAAGTAAAACTGAATTATTTATAAATTTAGTTTCTGCAAGTAATTCTACTGTAGTTGGTACACAGTACCAGTCTTTGAAAGTTATTTTTGTAGGTTGTCAATCTCTTGTTGCTGGTGATTATACTGTTTCTGTTAAAAGAGCAGATGTAGCTACTCCTTATGTGTTTACTGGTGAAACAGTTACAGCAACTTCAGTTAACAATTTTATTACTCGTACTTCTGGTAATTATGCATTTGGTGTATTACAAGGAACTACACAAGGTTATAATTTTGTTGATATCTGTGGAGAAATTACTATTCCAGAACAAAACTTAGCTGGTATTTATTCTAATTTACTTAGACCAAATAGTGCTAACAATGGTTTAGATGGAACTGTTACAGACATTAATACTTTCATAACTAAATATGAAATTGGATTTACGGGTAATACTGTATGGAGAAGTTTCACAAGTACTTATACAAGAATTTAATTTAAACTTAAAACATGAAAAAATATTTTATAAATAAAGCTTTATTTGCTTCAATAATGGTTTCGCTATTATTCGCATCTTGTAATGAGATTGAGAATGATACTACTGACGCTCGTTCAGTAAAACCAATTGTTACTGCAAATCAAACTAACTTCTCTTTAGAGGAAGGTGAAACAGCAACAATAACTTTAACCTCAAACACTGCTTTAAATCTTGACATGACTTTCAAACTAGAAATGGTTGGAGGTGATGCTACTTTTAGAGATTATATGTGTTCAGGTTCTGAAACAAGTGCTGGTGAAGGTTTTGGTCCAATTGGACATATCGTAACAGTTCCAGCTTATGCTACAACTGCAACTTTCGATATTACTCCATTATTTGATTTATTACCTGAAGGATCGGAAACGTTACAATTAAGATTGTATTCTGATTCTTACTCTAGAGGAGCTGTTGCTGAAGGATCTGATATGATTAATATTACTATTGCTAACAAAACATCTGATGATTTTGTTGCAGTTTTTGATTTTTCTCAAAATTATTATGATTCTTTCGGATCTTTAGCTGATGGAACTTATATTGACAATACGGTTAATGCTAGCTCTCATGCTTTTTGTGAATTAGATTTTGATTTAGAAATCTATGACGAATTTTTAACAAGTGTTGTTGAAAATAGTTATTCTAGCTGTCCAGAGTCTATTACTTTAGATTCAACAACTCCAGACGGTACTTATGTTATTGTTCCAAGTTTATGGACAACAGCCGGAAATTCTATACCTGTTTCAGATTTCTTCTTTAAAACAAAAATCACTATGGCTAAGCCAGGTGTTTGGATTAAAGAAATTAATATTGATAACAACTGGAAATTCTCTGAAGGTGGAGCTGTACAAGGTAATCCTGATGCATATTATCCAATAGCTACTTTAGTTAAAACTGGTACTACGTATGTTTTAAAAGACTACGTTACTGGTGATGTATTAGCTTCTGGTAAGCTTGCTAACTTTATGTTAAAATCAAAAAAAAATAAAAAATAATTATAATTAAATTATAAATTTTTAAAGACTGCTTTTTAAGCAGTCTTTTTTTGTTTAAAATTATTACATTTGCTCTTATTTATGCAAATGAAAAAAATATTTTTACTATTCCTTTTTTTAACAAGTGTGTCTTCCTTTTCTCAAGAGGATACTATTGATGGACTTGATGCATTGCCTAAAAAGGAAAAGCCATCCATTGATTTATATAAAATATATACATTAGAAAAAGACACTACTTTTCTAGATACTACTTTAAGCTTACAAAAAGAATATAAATTTAATATGTTGAGAAAAGACATATTCGGTTTACTTCCTTTTGCTAATGAAGGTCAAACCTACAACACGTTAAATTTTGCTTTAATTAATAATGCAACTTTTCCTAACTTTGGTTTTAAAGCTAAACATTTTAATTATTTAGAAGTAGACGATATTAAGTACTATTCTGTGCCAACACCAATGACAGATTTGTATTTTAAAACGGTTATGGAACAAGGACAATCGCTAGATGCTTTTTTAACTATAAATACAAAACCAAATTTAAATTTTTCATTAGCCTACAAAGGAATTAGGTCTTTAGGAAAATATATAAATAACTTGTCTAGTTCGGGTAATTTTAGATTTACTACAAGTTACTTTACAAATGATAAACGTTACACGCTTAATGCTCACTTTACCGGACAAGATTTATTAAATCAAGAAAATGGTGGTATAACTACTAATGCTGATTTTGAAAGTAGCGTTGCGCCTTATAACGAAAGAGCACAGTTAGATGTGTATTTTAGAGATGCAAAAAGCCTTTTAAAGGGTAATAGGTTTTTAGTAGACCAATCCTTTAAACTTTCTAAAACTAATGCTAATAGTTTAGTTTTTAGTCATCAGTTTAATCAAGAATTCAAGTTTTTTGAATTTGATCAAAAAACAGTTAGTCCTAGATTTGGCACTTCTTTTTCAAATTCTATTTATAATAAAACTAGATATAATCATTTTTATAATAAACTTGGTGTAGCCTACAAAACAAAAGACTTTGGAAACGTTGAGTTTTTTGTCGATGATAATGTATACAATTACTATTATAGTAGTGTCGTTTATAATTCTTCTGGAAACATTGCAGTTCCAAATGCCATAAATGATAGAATTAATAATATTGGAGGAACTTATACTTACTTTGCCAAAAATGTAGTAGCTAAGTTATTAGTTTCTAATTCAATTACCGATCAATCTATTTCAAATATAGAAGCAAATGCGACTTACATACTAAATGACGATTATAATTTCTCTTTCGAATACCAGAAACTAAATAGTCTTCCTGCTTTAAATTATACTTTATATCAAAGTAATTATGTAGACTATAATTGGTTTAATAATTTCAAAAACCAAAAATTAAACCAATTTAAAATTTCAGCTAATACCAAATGGATTGATTTATCTTTTAATTATAAAATCATAAATGACCATTTGTATTTTGAAAATGAAACTAATGACATTGCATTTTTAAAAGTTAAGCCAAAACAATTTGAGAATACTATAAATTATATTTCATTTCAAGTTAAAAAAGAAATCAAATTCGGGAAGTTTGCTTTAGATAATACTGTGTTATATCAAAATGTAGATCAGTCTAGTAACGTGATAAATGTTCCGCAAATTGTAACAAGAAATACAATTTATTTTACAGATAAGATTTTCAACAAAGCAATGCAAATCCAAACTGGAATTACGCTTAATTACTTTACGGAATATTATGCAAATGATTACAATCCTTTGTTAGCTGAATTTTACGTTCAGAACCACACTAAAATTGGTGGTTTTCCTACATTAGATTTCTTTATTAATGCAAAAGTTCGTCAAACTAGAATATTCTTAAAAGCAGAGCACTTTAATTCTTCTTTTACAGGATACAACTTCTATGCTGCACCAAATTATCCTTATCGCGATTTTATTATAAGATTTGGTTTAGTTTGGAATTTTTTTCAATAATTGTTTAAACAGCTGGCTAGGCTTATTATTATCTGTAATTTCTATTTTTCGCAAGTCCTTTTTATGTGTTAGAGATCTAAATATATTGCTGATCAAGTAAGGTTTCTTAAAAAGCGTTAAAACAACAAATAGTAAAGTTATTTTGCTTTGCTATATCAAAGCTATATCTTTGCAATCACAAAAACTTTAAAAACAAGTACAATTCAATATGAATTACGCGGAAAACATACTAGAGACTATTGGTAATACACCAATGGTAAAATTAAATAAACTTACAGCCGATCTACCTTGTTTAGTGTTGGCCAAATACGAAACATTTAATCCAGGAAATTCTGTTAAAGATAGAATGGCTCTTCAAATGATAGAAGACGCCGAAGCAGACGGAAGATTAAAACCCGGTGGAACAATTATCGAAGGAACTTCTGGTAATACTGGAATGGGATTAGCACTTGCAGCCATTATTAAAGGATACAAATGTATTTTTGTAATGGCAGACAAACAATCAAAAGAAAAAGTAGATATATTAAAAGCTGTTGGAGCAGAAGTAGTAGTTTGTCCAACAAATGTTGAGCCAACAGATCCACGTTCTTATTATTCGGTTTCAAAAAGACTAGGAGAAGAAACTCCAAATTCTTGGTATGTAAATCAATACGATAATCCAAGTAACGCTAAAGCCCATTATAAAAGCACTGGTCCAGAAATTTGGGAACAAACTGACGGAAAAGTTACTCATTTTGTAGTTGGAGTTGGTACAGGAGGAACAATTTCTGGAGTAGGTAAATACTTAAAAGAACAAAATCCAAATGTAAAAATTTGGGGAATTGATACGTATGGTTCAGTATTTAAAAAATACCATGAAACAGGTATTTTTGATCAAAATGAAATCTATCCTTATGTAACAGAAGGAATTGGTGAAGATATCTTACCTTTAAATGTAGATTTTTCAATTATAGATGGTTTTACAAAAGTAACAGATAAAGATGCAGCTGTTTACACGCAAAGGCTTTCTAAAGAGGAAGGTATGTTTTTAGGTAATTCTGCAGGTGCAGCTATTAAAGGTGTGTTGCAACTAAAAGAGCATTTTAAACCAGAAGATGTAGTGGTCGTTTTGTTTCACGATCATGGTAGCCGTTATGTTGGAAAAATGTACAACGATGAATGGATGAAAAAAATGGGTTATATAGACTAGCCTATTTTTCTAAATAAACTTATAGAAATCCTAATTGATACTTTTTCAATTAGGATTTTTTATATCTTAGTACTTCGATTTATAAGATTGAAACCACCATAAATAAAAGTTTCCGTTGGTAAACACCAGAGGAGTTATACTATATATCGTAACCTATTTAAAACAATTTAACCTATACATGAAAGAAGATTTTCTACACTATATTTGGCAAAATAAAAAGTTTGATTTTTCAAACCTTAAAACTACACAAGGAGAAAGCTTAATACTTGTTAATACCGGTAATTATTTACAACTAGAAGGGCCAGATTTTTTTAATGCACAACTAATAATAGACAATCAAAAATGGGCAGGAAATGTAGAAATACATATTAAATCGTCAGACTGGTATTTACATAATCACGAACAAGATACAAATTACGATAGTGTTATCCTTCATGTTGTTTGGGAACACGATTCAGATATTTATAGAAAAAACAATTCAACAATTCCTGTTTTAGAATTAAAGATGCTGGTTTCTCAAGAAGAAATATCTAAATACAATGCTTTATTAACGCCAAAATCTTGGATATTTTGCGAAAAAGATATTGCTACAATTAAGGAGATAGTATTAACTAGTTGGCAAGAAAGATTGTTTTTTGAACGATTAGAAAAAAAATCAATTCCTTTTGATGTCTTATTAAAAGAAAACCATTCAGATTGGGAAGCTACACTCTTTTGTATGTTGGCCAAAAATTTCGGATTAAACATTAATGGTCAATCTTTTTTCGATTTGGCTAAGTCAATTCCGTTTTCAATAATAAAAAAAGAATCGTTTGATATTGAAAGTCTAGAAGCTTTGTTTTTTGGAAAAGGTCAATTGTTAAACAATGAAAAGCAAGATAATTATTTAATCGATTTACAAAAACGTTGGCAGTTTTTGACACATAAATATCAATTAGAAACTTCACATGTAACACCAATTCAGTTTTTTAAATTAAGACCAGACAATTTTCCAACAATTCGTTTAGCGCAGTTGGCGATGTTGTATCATACAAAAAAAACCTTGTTTATGGAGTTAATATTAGCTAACACCAAAGAAGAGATTTATGTAATTTTTAATAATGCAACATCAAGTTATTGGATGACTCACTATAATTTTGATTCGCAGAGTATAAGTAAAACAAAGAAAATCAGCAATTCATTTATAGATTTAATCATTATCAACACAATAATTCCATTAAAATTTCTGTACGCAAAAGCAAATGGAAAAGATACTATAGAAGAACTGATTAGTTTAATTCAAACGTTAAAACCAGAAAAAAACAGTAGTATAGAAAAATTTCATTTTTTTAAAATTAAATCGAAAAACGCATTTGAAACTCAGGCGCTATTGCAATTAAAAAACGAATATTGTAACAATAAAAAATGTTTACAATGTGAAATAGGCCTAACATTATTAAAAAAAAATAATTTACCTTTGAGCTAAGAAAAATAATAATGATTAGAAATATATTACATTTTTTTGAAAAAAACGGCTTTTTTGTAGCTTCTCGTTTAGCAGATAGTCTAGGTATGAAGGCAACTAGTGTTCGTTTGTTTTTTATCTATATATCATTCATAACCGCAGGTTTGTGGTTTGGAGTCTATTTAACTTTTGCTTTTTGGTTAAAGCTAAAAGATATGATATATACTAAAAGGTCTTCCGTGTTTGATTTGTAAAGTTTAAAATTCCCTTTGTTTTTTGATTGGTTTTGTTATCTTTGAAAAACTAATAACTAACCAAAAATATTTTATGTCTACAAAAGCAGATTCTTGGGGCTCACGCGTCGGCCTTATATTAGCAATGGCTGGAAATGCAGTTGGTCTTGGAAATTTCTTAAGATTTCCTGTTCAAGCAGTTCAAAATGGTGGTGGAGCCTTTATAATACCATATTTAATTTGTTTTGTTATAATGGGAATTCCATTACTTTTTATTGAATGGTCAACAGGAAGGTATGGTGGTAGAATGGGTAATCACAGTACACCATATATTCTTAATACAATGGCAAAAGGTAGAATTTGGAAATACATTGGTGTTTTCGGAATTTTTACTAACATAGCTGTTGCAGCTTATTATTGTTATATCGAATCTTGGACAATGTCCTATGTTTATCATTCAATTGTAGGAACTTTTAATGGAATGAGTCAAGCTGATGTAGCTGGTTTCTTTAATTCATATGTAGATGTTTCACAATCAACAACCGGAATTCCTTATGAAGCAGTAATATTTTATGTATTTTGTTTAATTTTAAATACTTATATTCTTTCTAAAGGTTTAGGTGGAATCGAAAAAGTTGCCAAAATAGGAATGCCTTTATTAATATTATTTGGAGTTGTTTTAGCAGTTCGTGGTTTAACACTAGGAACAACTGGAGCTTCAGAAATATTTCCAGATGCTAATGCATGGGATGGTTTAAATTTCTTGTGGACACCGCAATTTGATTCCTTAGCAAATCCAAAAGTCTGGCTTGCCGCGGCAGGACAAATTTTCTTCACACTATCTGTAGGAATGGGTACTATACAATGTTATGCCTCATACCTTAAGGAAAAAGATGATATTGCTCTTAATGCAGTTTCAGCCGGTTTTATGAATGAATTTGTTGAAGTAGTATTAGGGAGTTTAATTGTAATTCCAATTGCTGCAGGTTATTTAGGATTGGATTGGGTTCTTCAAAACGCAGGTTTTGGTATGGCTTTCCAAACAATGCCATATTTATTCCAACAATGGGGTGATGTATTGTCAATTTTTGCTGGAGTTTTCTGGTTTGGATTATTATTCTTTGCAGGTATTACTTCTTCATTAGCAATGGGAACACCATGGATGGGATTCATGCAAGATGAGTTTAATTGGAGTAAAGTAAAAGGTGCTTGGTCATTTGGAGCGTTAGCTTTATTGATGGGATTGCCAACCGTTATTTTCTACAAACAAGGTTTATTTGATCAATATGATTATTGGGCAGGAACCGTGAGTTTAGTTGTTTTTGCATTTTTAGAAACTATTTTATTCTCCTATATTTTTGGAATTAAAAAAGGATGGGCAGAAATTAATAGAGGAGCCGATATAAAGATACCGGGTATCTATAAATATATAATTTTAATTGTTACTCCGTTGTTATTAGGTTCTGTACTTGTTACAAGTATACCAGACTGGATAGACAAAGTAAATGATGCTGATACCAATAACAAAGAATGGTTCGCAGACTCTTATTATGCGGAGCAGTATTTTGACTCTAGTCAAATAAATGATGAAGAATTAAAAAAGTCTTCAGAAAACCAATCTGGTGAAGTAGTTGAAAGTGGAGACGATTTTGTAAAAATTAAATTCACTAATTACAAAAAAGTATTTGATAAAGCTTTAGGAAAAGTTGTATACAATACTTACATAGATTTTAAAACATATAATTTTAACAGCGAAAAAGGGCAAATTGCAATTGTGAATGTTGGAGATGTTATTAAACCAAAAGATAAAATCGCTACTGGTGATTTTACCAATGATACATTTCATAAATTTTTAGGAAGAATGTTACTTTTAACCTTGTTCTTATTTATTTCATTAGTAGTATATTTAGCTTATAAAAAACGCGTAAAAGAGGGGAGAGAATAATTATGAATACAACAGCAATAATAGTAATGGTTTGTGCACAAGGAATTGTTTTTTCGTTGGCAGTTTATTTTTTCTATAAAGTATTAACAATACCGCCAAAACAAGAACCAGATTCTTATTCAGAAAATGATGATGAATTGGTGAGACAAGAACCTAAAGACTAAATTTTAGTAAGAATGAAAAATATAAAACCCTACTTCATGTTTTCAAGAGAACACAGAAGTGGGGTTTTTTTGTTGTTACTGATCGTAATTTTATTTCAAATTAGTTGGCATTTTTATGATTTTAATCCTAAAATTGCTAAGCCATCAAATAACGAATTAAAATGGTTAGCTATGCAAAGTGAAATTGATAGTCTTAAACAAATAAACAGTAATAAGAAATATGAAATAAAACCTTTTAATCCAAATTTCATAACAGATTATAAAGGTTCAATTTTAGGAATGTCAGTAAGCCAAATTGATAGGCTTCACAAATTTAGAGCACAAGATAAGTATGTAAACTCTGCAAAAGAATTTCAGCAATTAACAAAAGTTTCAAATGAATTATTAAATAAAATTTCGCCTCATTTTAAATTTCCTGATTGGGTTACAAACAAGAGTAATTCAAAATATAAAGAGTATTCGAATTCCAGCTATAAAAAGTTTCCAGATAAGAAAGCTATTGTTCTCAAAGACATAAATAATGCTTCAAAAGAAGATATTATTGAAGTTTATGGAATTGGTGAAAAAATTTCCGAAATCATTCTTCAAGAAAAAGAAAAGTTTGGGGCATTTGCTTCTATAGATCAACTGCAACATGTTTGGGGTGTTTCTCCAGAAGCTTATGAAGATATTCAAAAAAGATTTTTCGTCGGACAAAATCCAGCGATTAAGAAAATTAACATTAATAACTTATCAATAAAAGAATTGTCTAAATTTCCTTATTTTGACTATAATCTAGCAAGACAAATTGTTATTTACCGAAGTGCAAATGATGATATAAAGAATATTGAGGATTTAACAAAAATTAAAGGAATGCCTAACGAAAAAATAAAAATAATAGCCTTATATTTGGAATTCTAAAATAAATTGCCACTAATACAGTAATACAACAATAAATATATGAATTCATTATACTTTACAGAAGAACATGAAATGTTTAGATCTAGTCTTCGCGATTTTTTAAAAAAAGAAGTTGTTCCTCATGTTGATAAATGGGAAAAAACAGGAACAATAGAGCGTTTTATCTGGAAAAAATTTGGAGAAATGGGTTTCTTCGGAATAAACTATCCTGAAGCTTATGGTGGAATGAATTTAGATTTATTTTATACAGTTATCTTTTTAGAAGAACTTCAGAAAATTAACTCTGGTGGCTTTGCTGCTGCAATGTGGGCACATGCTTATTTAGCAATGACGCATTTAAATGCAGAAGGAGACGAAAGGATTAAGCAAGATTATTTAGCACCTAGTATTTTAGGTGATAAAATAGGCGCATTATGTGTGACTGAACCATTTGGAGGAAGTGACGTAGCAGCAATGCGAACAACTGCCGTTAAAAAAGGAGATAAGTACGTTTTAAACGGCTCTAAAACCTTTATTACAAATGGAGTTTACGCTGATTATTACGTTGTTGCTGCTAAAACAAGTCCAGAATTAGGAAACAAAGGAATAAGTATTTTCTTGGTTGACACAAATACAAAAGGAGTTTCAGCAACAAAACTAGATAAATTAGGTTGGAGAGCATCAGACACGGCAGAAATTGCTTTCGATAATGTAGAAATTCCTTTAGATAATCTAATGGGTGAAGAAGGAAAAGGGTTTCCATACATCATGCAGCATTTTGCATTTGAGCGCTTAATTATGGCTGTTAATGCCCATTCAAGAGCAGAATTTGCAATCGAATATGCAATTGATTATATGTCACAACGTGAGGCATTTGGTAAAACTATAGATAAATTTCAAGCATTACGTCATACAATAGTAGAACATGCTACAGATGTTGAACACTGTAAAGTGTTTAATTATGCAGCAGTAGCTCGTTTAGATAAAAAAGAATATGTAGTAAAAGAAGCAACTATGGCAAAATTAAAATCAACCAAAGTAGCAGACGAAACAATTTATAGTTGCCTTCAAATGCTAGGTGGTTATGGTTATATGGAAGAATATCCATTAGCACGTATGTCAAGAGATAGTCGCTTAGGTCCAATTGGTGGAGGTACTTCAGAAATCCTAAAAGAGATTTTATCAAAAATGATAATCGATAATAAAGATTATAAACCAGCTGTAAACTAGTTTTTATAAAAGTATAAATTCTAAGACCAAGATATAATAAATTGTATCTTGGTTTTTTATTTGAAGCTAATCCGGCTATCCACTATATCTTTTTATCTCGTTTTAAGAACGAGACAAAAAGGATGCCGTTCCTATCTGGGCTATGCGTATGTTTTTCAATTCAAATAAATTTTTAAAAAATAATATGCAATTCATAATTCATAGTTCATAATTAATAATTACATTTGCGCTCTAACGAAAGGAGGTGTCAAAATTATGTTAATTATACCAATTAAAGACGGAGAAAATATAGATAGAGCTTTAAAGCGCTACAAGAGAAAATTTGATAAAACTGGAACAGTTCGTCAATTAAGATCGCGTCAGGCTTTTCACAAACCATCTGTAGTAAATAGAGCAAAAATTCAAAAAGCTGCTTATATTCAGAACATGAAAGATGAATTAGAAAATTAATTTTTTTTAATGTCAACATAATAACCGTTAGTTTATAAAGTGTAACTTTGTAGCTAACGGTTTTTTTCATGGTTAAAAATTTGCAAGCCTATCAAGATTATCTTCAAAAAGAGAAAAACTATTCTTCTCTAACTTTGCGTGCTTATTTAGATGATATCAAATCATTTCAAAACTACCTAGCAGAAAATCATGATGAGCTTCCTCTAGAGCAAATTAATTACTCCCAAGTAAGAAGTTGGATTGTTGCTTTAGTCGAAAACGGAATTGCAAATACATCAATAAACCGAAAAATTTCCTCTTTAAAATCGTTCTATAAATTTCTCTTAAAGATTAAACAAATAGATTTTAATCCAATTTCTAAACACAAATCATTAAAAGTTCCAAAAAAAGTTCAAATTCCTTTTTCAGAAAAAGAATTAAATTGCGCTTTGAGTATGGGGTTTATTGAAAATGATTTTGAATCAATCAGAAATAAACTAATAGTCGAATTGTTTTACACTACAGGAATTCGTCGTGCAGAACTGATTAATTTAAAAACTAATAACCTAGACAAATACAATAAAACGCTAAAGGTTTTAGGTAAAAGAAATAAAGAACGAATTATACCATTGTTAGATTGTACGATTGATTTAATTGACTTGTATAACTTACAAAAAAACAAGCTAGAAAACATCCAAAATACGGATGTCTTAATTTTGTCAAAAAAAGGAAAAATTCTATCCGAAACATTTGTATATCGAATGATTAATTCATACTTTAGTGACATATCTGACAAGGTAAAAAAAAGCCCCCATGTTCTTAGACACACATTTGCAACTCATTTATTGAACAATGGTGCCGATCTAAATTCGGTTAAAGAATTATTAGGTCATGCTAGTTTGTCCTCTACACAAATTTACACACATAGTAGCTTGTCAGAATTGCAGCGAGTTTATAAAGATGCGCATCCTAGGAATAAGTAATAGTCTATAACCTTAATAAATTTGAATTATGAAAGTAAATGTTCAAGCGGTAAATTTTAATGTTGACAGAAAGCTTGTTGACTATACACAAGTAAAGTTAGATAAATTAGAAAAATTCTACGATAAAATAGTTTCGTCAGAAGTTTTTTTAAAAGTAGAGAATACAAGTGATAAAGAAAATAAAATCGCAGAAGTCCGAATTAATGTACCTGGCGATGATTTGATGGTTAAAAAAACAGCAAAAACTTTTGAAGAAGCACTCGATTTATGCGCAAATTCATTAGAGCGAGTATTAGTAAAAAGAAAAGAAAAATTAAGAGCTCACGTTTAAAGCAAAAATATTTGCAAAAAACATTTTGATTAAAAAAATAATTTCATACATTTGCAGTCCGTTAGAAATAGCGGACTTTTTTTATTAAATAAGCCGGTGTAGCTCAGCTGGCTAGAGCAGCTGATTTGTAATCAGCAGGTCGCGGGTTCGAGTCCCTCCACTGGCTCTATATTTAGAGTAATAATTTGGTTTTTGAAAAATCATTTTAAGGTTTGTTGAAATAATTAAAAGTTGGGGAGATACTCAAGCGGCCAACGAGGGCAGACTGTAAATCTGCTGTGAAAACTTCGCAGGTTCGAATCCTGCTCTCCCCACATAAGAATTTAAAAACGAAGGTTTAGGTATTTCTAAATTCTAAGTTGTAACTTCTGATCTCACAAAAGCCGGTGTAGCTCAGGGGTAGAGTGTTTCCTTGGTAAGGAAGAGGTCTCGGGTTCAATTCCCGACATTGGCTCAAAAATGTGAATAAATTGAACACTATAAATAAATAAATAACTAAGATTAAATTATTAAATCATGGCAAAAGGAAATTTTGATCGTTCCAAACCACACTTAAACATTGGTACAATTGGACACGTAGATCACGGTAAAACTACATTAACAGCTGCAATTACAAAAGTATTAGCAGATGCTGGATACTCTGAAGCAAAATCGTTTGATCAAATTGATAACGCACCAGAAGAAAAAGAAAGAGGTATTACTATTAATACTTCACACGTTGAATATGCAACAGCTAATCGTCATTACGCTCACGTTGACTGTCCAGGTCACGCGGATTACGTAAAGAACATGGTTACTGGAGCTGCACAAATGGATGGAGCTATCTTAGTAGTTGCTGCTACAGATGGTCCAATGCCACAAACAAGAGAGCACATCCTTTTAGGACGTCAAGTAGGTATTCCTCGTATGGTTGTATTCATGAATAAAGTGGATATGGTTGATGATGAGGAATTATTAGAATTAGTAGAAATGGAAATTAGAGATTTATTGTCTTTCTATCAATATGATGGTGATAATGGACCTGTTATTCAAGGTTCTGCGTTAGGTGGATTAAATGGAGATCCAAAATGGGTAGCTACTATTATTGAATTGATGGAAGCTGTTGATAATTGGATTGAAATGCCTCCACGTGAAATTGACAAGCCATTCTTAATGCCTGTTGAAGATGTATTTACAATTACTGGTCGTGGAACTGTTGCTACAGGTCGTATCGAAACGGGTATTGCAAACACAGGAGATCCAGTTGAAATCATTGGTATGGGTGCTGGTAAATTAGCTTCTACTATTACTGGTATCGAAATGTTCCGTCAAATCCTTGATAGAGGTGAAGCTGGAGATAATGCAGGTATCTTGTTAAGAGGTATTGCTAAAGAAGATATCAAAAGAGGAATGGTAATCGTTAAGCCAGGATCTGTTAAGCCACATGCTCATTTTAAAGCTGAAGTTTATATCTTGAAAAAAGAAGAAGGTGGACGTCATACTCCATTTCATAATAACTATCGTCCACAATTTTACGTTCGTACAACAGACGTAACAGGAACAATTACTTTACCAGCTGGTGTAGAAATGGTTATGCCTGGAGATAACTTAACTATTGAAGTTATGTTGTTAAGCACAATCGCATTATCTGTTGGTTTACGTTTTGCTGTTCGTGAAGGTGGTAGAACTGTTGGTGCTGGTCAGGTTACTGAAATCTTAGACTAAGTATAAAACATTAATTATTTTATAAGCCAGTGTCTTTTTTAATAACGTCACTGGTTTTATATACAAACGGGCGTAGTTCAAGGGTAGAATAGCGGTCTCCAAAACCGTTGATGGGGGTTCGAATCCCTCCGCCCGTGCCATAAACTAAAAAAAAATGACAAAAGTTGTTAATTACATTACTGAGGCGTTTGGTGAATTGAAAACAAATGTGACTTGGACAAATTGGCCAGAATTACAAAGGCTTACTATTATTGTGGCTGTTTTTTCGGTTTTGTTTGCTCTATTAACATTTGGTATTGATCAGGTATTTGAAGTAGTTGTTAAAAATATTTACAGTTTTTTAAAATCATAATATATTCCTATGTCAGATAATAACATAAAGAAATGGTATGTAGTAAGAGCTGTAAGTGGTCAGGAAAATAAAGTTAAAAACTATATTGAAACTGAAATTAATAGACTTGGATTGTCTGATTATGTTTCCCAAGTTCTTGTCCCGACTGAAAAAGTTGTTCAAGTTAAGGACGGAAAGAAAATCAGTAAAGAAAAAGTTTATTTTCCAGGTTATATAATGGTAGAAGCTAACCTTACCGGTGAAATTCCTCACATAATTAAATCGATAACAAATGTTATTGGTTTTTTAGGTGAAACAAAAGGGGGTGATGCTGTTCCGTTACGTCAGTCTGAAGTAAACAGAATGTTAGGAAAAGTTGATGAATTAGCTGTAAATGCTGATAATGTTTTAATTCCATTCTCATCAGGAGAGACAGTAAAAGTAATTGACGGACCCTTCAATGGTTTCAATGGAACTATTGAAAAGGTTAATGATGAAAAGCGTAAACTTGAAGTTATGGTTAAAATTTTCGGAAGAAAAACACCATTAGAATTAAGTTTTATGCAAGTTGAGAAAGTATAATATTTGTTACATTCATATTAAACAACATCTATCGCTTCCAAGAAAGATGTTAAAAATTTAAAAACAATGGCTAAAGAGATTAGTAAAGTAGTTAAACTACAAGTTAAGGGAGGTGCTGCGAACCCATCGCCACCGGTAGGACCTGCTCTGGGAGCTGCTGGTGTTAATATCATGGAGTTCTGTAAGCAATTTAATGCTAGAACTCAAGATAAAGCTGGCAAAATTTGTCCTGTACAAATTACAGTATATAAAGACAAGTCATTCGACTTCGTTATTAAAACTCCACCTGCTGCAGTTCAATTATTAGAAGCGGCAAAATTAAAGTCTGGTTCGGGAGAGCCTAACCGTAAAAAAGTAGCAAGCGTTACTTGGGATCAAATTAAGTCTATCGCTGAAGATAAAATGCAAGATTTAAATGCATTTACTATCGAATCTGCTATGAGTATGATTGCAGGAACAGCTAGATCTATGGGTATAACAGTTTCAGGAACGGCTCCTTTTTAATCCGATAAAGAATTAGACAATGGCAAAATTGACAAAAAAACAAAAAGAAGCAGCATTAAAAGTTGATAAAAATAAATTGTATTCATTAAGAGATGCTTCGGTATTAATTAAAGAACTTTCTTCAGCTAAATTTGATGAGTCTGTAGATATCGCTGTACGTTTAGGAGTAGATCCTAGAAAAGCGAATCAAATGGTAAGAGGAGTAGTAACATTACCTCATGGTACTGGAAAAGACGTAAGAGTATTAGCTCTTGTGACTCCAGACAAAGAAGAAGAAGCTAGAGCAGCTGGAGCTGACCATGTAGGTTTAGATGATTACCTTCAAAAAATTAAAGACGGTTGGACTGATATTGATGTAATTATCACTATGCCAGCTGTAATGGGAAAATTAGGTCCTTTAGGTCGTATTTTAGGTCCAAGAGGTTTAATGCCTAACCCAAAAACAGGTACAGTTACTATGGATGTAGCTAAAGCTGTTGAAGAGGTTAAAGCTGGTAAAATTGACTTTAGAGTTGATAAAACTGGTATCGTGCATGCTGGAATTGGAAAAGTATCTTTCGATGCTGATAAAATTTATGATAACGCACATGAAATTATACAAACATTAATCAAAATGAAACCAACTGCAGCTAAAGGTATATATGTTAAGTCTATTTACTTATCTAGTACTATGAGTCCTGCAATTGCTTTAGATCCTAAAGCAGTATAATTGGTAGTTAAAACTTTATAGTATGACTAAAGAAGAAAAATCAATCGCGATTGAAAATTTAACTGCACAGTTAGCGGGAGTTAATGTTATTTATTTAGCAGACATTTCAGGTCTTGATGCAGATAGTACGACTAATTTAAGAAGAGCTTGTTATAAAGCTGGTGTTAAATTAGAAGTAGTGAAGAATACATTACTTGCAAAAGCAATGGAAACTTCAGAAATAAATTTTGGTGAATTACCAACTGTTTTAAAAGGAAATACTTCTATAATGATCGCAGATGTAGCAAGTGCTCCAGCTAAAATTATTAAAGATTTCCGTAAAAAAGGTATTAAACCAATCTTAAAAGGAGCTTATATCGCTGAAGATATTTATATCGGAGACGAAAATCTTGACGGGTTAGCAGCTATTAAATCTAGAGCAGAAGTTCTTGGAGAAATCATTGGATTACTTCAGTCACCTGCCCAAAGAGTAATTGCAGCATTACAAAATCAAGGTAAAGAAGAAGAAGAAGCTGCTGAATAAACAAGCACACATTAATAAATTATATTTTTACAAAACATTTTAAACGATAGAAAAAATGGCAGATTTAAAACAATTCGCAGAGCAATTAGTTAACTTAACAGTTAAAGAAGTTAATGAATTAGCTACAATATTAAAAGATGAATATGGTATCGAACCAGCTGCTGCAGCAGTTGTAATTTCTGGTGGTGGTGCTGGTGATGCAGTTGAAGAAAAAACAGAATTCACTGTAGTACTTAAAGAAGCTGGTCCTTCTAAATTAGCTGTTGTAAAAGCAGTAAAAGAATTAACAGGTTTAGGACTTAAAGAAGCTAAAGATTTAGTGGATGGAGCTCCGTCAAACATCAAAGAAGGTATCGCTAAAGATGAGGCTGAAGGTCTTAAAAAATCTTTAGAAGAAGCTGGAGCTGTTGTTGAGCTTGTTTAATTAAAACACAGACAATTAAGCTGGGTTTAGACCTTGGGAAATGCTCCCAAAGGTCTAAACCATTTTGCGTATAGAGACGATTTATACGTTTTTAATATTTTTTCTTAATAAATTTATCCATAGATGATTGCTAATCAGACTGAAAGATTAAATTTTGCTTCTACTAAGAACATCCCTGACTATCCAGATTTTCTAGATATTCAAGTGAAGTCATTCCAAGATTTTTTTCAATTAGAAACTAAATCAGATGAAAGAGGCAACGAAGGGTTGTATAACACCTTCATGGAAAACTTTCCAATTACAGATACAAGAAATAACTTTGTTTTGGAGTTTCTTGATTATTTTGTAGATCCACCACGTTATACAATTGAAGAATGTATTGATAGAGGTTTAACTTATAGTGTACCTCTTAAAGCTAGACTTAAATTATATTGTACTGACCCTGAACACGAAGATTTTGAAACTATTGTTCAAGATGTCTATTTAGGAACAATACCATATATGACTCCTAGTGGTACTTTTGTTATCAACGGAGCAGAAAGAATTGTAGTTTCTCAATTACATAGATCTCCTGGTGTTTTCTTTGGTCAGTCTTTTCACGCAAATGGAACAAAGTTATATTCTGCTAGAGTTATTCCTTTCAAGGGTTCTTGGATTGAATTCGCTACGGATATTAACAATGTAATGTATGCGTACATTGATAGAAAGAAAAAATTACCCGTAACAACTTTATTTAGAGCAATCGGTTTTGAAAGAGATAAGGATATTCTTGAAATTTTCGACCTTGCTGAAGAAATTAAAGTTTCTAAAACAGGTATTAAAAAATATATCGGTAGAAAATTAGCTGCTCGTGTATTAAATACATGGCATGAAGATTTCGTAGATGAAGACACTGGTGAAGTAGTTTCTATCGAACGTAATGAAATTATTTTAGATCGTGATACAATTCTTGACAAAGATAATGTTGAAGAAATTATCACAGCAGATGTAAAAACTGTTTTATTACATAAAGAAGATAGCAATCAAGCGGATTATGCAATTATTCATAATACGTTACAAAAAGACCCTACAAATTCTGAAAAAGAAGCTGTAGAACACATATATAGACAACTGCGTAATGCTGAACCGCCTGATGAGGAAACAGCTCGTGGAATAATTGATAAATTGTTTTTCTCAGACCAAAGATATAACTTAGGTGAAGTTGGTCGTTATAGAATAAACAAAAAATTAGGTCTTGATACTCCAATGGAAAAGCAAGTGCTTACCAAAGAAGATATCATTACTATCGTTAAATATTTGATTGAATTGATAAATGCTAAAGCAGATATTGATGATATCGATCACTTATCAAATAGACGTGTAAGAACAGTTGGCGAACAATTGTCTTCTCAATTTGGTGTTGGACTTGCTCGTATGGCAAGAACAATTCGTGAGAGAATGAACGTTAGAGATAACGAGGTGTTTACACCTATTGATTTGATTAATGCTAAAACATTATCATCTGTAATAAACTCATTCTTCGGAACTAACCAGTTATCACAATTTATGGATCAAACGAATCCATTAGCTGAGATTACGCACAAACGTAGATTATCTGCACTAGGGCCTGGTGGTTTATCAAGAGAAAGAGCAGGATTTGAGGTTCGAGATGTTCACTATACTCACTATGGACGTTTGTGTCCAATTGAAACTCCTGAGGGACCAAACATTGGACTTATTTCGTCACTTGGTGTTTATGCTAAAGTTAACGGAATGGGTTTCATTGAAACGCCTTATCGTAAAGTTGAAAACGGTGTTATTAATATTACAGACGAACCAATTTACTTAAGTGCTGAGGAAGAAGAAGGAATGATGATTTCTCAAGCAAATATTGAAATTGATGCTAATGGTAAGATTTTAGCGGATAGAGTAATTGCTCGTGAAGAAGGAGATTTTCCTGTTGTGGAACCATCAGCTATACATTATGCTGACGTTGCACCAAATCAAATTGCATCCATTTCTGCTTCATTAATTCCTTTCTTGGAACATGATGATGCGAATCGTGCGTTGATGGGATCTAACATGATGCGTCAAGCTGTGCCTTTATTACGTCCAGAAGCTCCAATTGTAGGAACTGGTTTAGAAAGACAAGTAGCTTCAGATTCTCGTGTACTTATCAATGCTGAAGGAAATGGTGTTGTTGAATATGTTGATGCAAACTCTATTACCATTAAATATGATAGAACAGAAGAAGAAAGACTTGTAAGTTTTGATTCTGATGAAAAATCATACAAATTAATTAAATTTAGAAAAACCAATCAAAGTACATCTATAAACTTAAAACCTATCGTAAGAAAAGGAAGTAGAGTTACAAAAGGTCAAGTACTTTGTGAAGGATATGCTACTCAAAATGGAGAATTAGCCTTAGGTAGAAACCTTAAAGTAGCATTTATGCCATGGAAGGGTTACAACTTTGAGGATGCAATTGTAATTTCAGAAAAAGTAGTTCGTGATGATATATTTACATCTATTCATATTGATGACTATACTTTAGAAGTTAGAGATACTAAATTAGGTAACGAAGAGTTAACTAATGATATCCCTAATGTTTCAGAAGAAGCTACAAAAGACTTAGATGAAAATGGTATGATTAGAATTGGAGCTGAAGTTAAACCTGGCGACATTCTTATTGGAAAAATCACACCAAAAGGAGAATCTGATCCAACACCAGAAGAAAAATTACTAAGAGCAATCTTTGGTGATAAAGCTGGTGATGTAAAAGATGCTTCTTTAAAAGCTTCACCATCATTACATGGTGTAGTTTTAGATAAAAAATTGTTTGCAAAAGCAGTTAAAGATAAACGTAAACGTACAAAAGATAAAGAAGATATAGACAAACTTGAAACAGAATTTGATGTTAAATCAAATGAGTTAAAAGAAAAACTTATCGAAAAATTATTCACTATTGTTAACGGAAAAACATCTCAAGGTGTAATGAATGATTTAGGTGAAGAAGTATTACCAAAAGGTAAAAAATTCACTCAAAAAATGTTATTCTCTGTAGATGATTTTGCTCACTTAACAAAAGGTCAATGGACAACGGATGATAATACAAATTCATTAGTAAACGACTTAATTCACAACTACAAAATCAAATTAAACGATTTACAAGGTTGGTTAAGAAGAGAGAAATTTACGATTACAGTTGGTGATGAATTACCAGCTGGAATCTTAAAACTTGCTAAAGTTTATATCGCTAAGAAACGTAAACTTAAAGTTGGAGATAAGATGGCAGGTCGTCACGGAAATAAAGGTATTGTGGCTCGTATCGTTCGTCATGAAGATATGCCATTCCTTGAAGACGGAACGCCTGTTGATATTGTATTAAATCCTCTTGGAGTACCTTCTCGTATGAATATTGGTCAGATTTATGAAACAGTTCTTGGATGGGCTGGTCAAAAATTAGATAGAAAATTCGCTACACCAATTTTTGATGGAGCAACTATAGATCAAATTAATGAGTTAACAGACGAAGCAGGAATTCCTCAATTCGGTCATACATATTTATATGATGGTGGAACTGGAGAACGTTTCCATCAAGCAGCAACAGTTGGAGTAATCTATATGTTGAAACTTGGACATATGGTTGACGATAAAATGCATGCTCGTTCTATTGGACCATACTCACTTATTACGCAACAACCTCTTGGTGGTAAAGCACAATTTGGAGGTCAGCGTTTTGGAGAGATGGAGGTTTGGGCACTTGAAGCATATGGTGCATCAAGTACACTAAGAGAAATCTTGACGGTTAAATCTGATGATGTTATTGGTAGAGCTAAAACTTATGAATCAATCGTTAAAGGTGAAGTTATGCCAGAACCAGGATTGCCTGAATCATTCAACGTATTAATGCATGAATTAAAAGGACTTGGATTAGACATTAGATTAGAAGAATAAAAAATAGTTGGCAGTAACAGTGTTTCGATATTTCTAAACACTGTTTACTGAACACTAAACACTTTTTAAATGTTACGACTATGATGAACAATAGAAATAGAGACAATAAAAATGCTCCAATCAAGAGATTTAGTAAAATCTCGATAGGACTTGCTTCTCCAGAATCAATTTTGGCAGAATCAAGAGGTGAGGTTTTAAAACCAGAAACCATCAACTATCGTACACACAAACCAGAAAGAGATGGTCTTTTCTGTGAGCGTATTTTCGGTCCAGTTAAAGATTATGAGTGTGCTTGTGGAAAATATAAAAGAATTCGCTACAAAGGTATCGTATGTGACCGTTGTGGTGTTGAAGTTACTGAAAAGAAAGTACGTAGAGATAGAGTAGGACACATCAACCTTGTTGTGCCAATTGCTCATATCTGGTATTTCCGTTCTTTACCTAATAAAATTGGTTATATTTTAGGTTTACCTTCTAAGAAATTAGACATGATTATCTACTACGAAAGATACGTAGTTATTCAAACAGGTATTGCTAAAGGACCAGAAGGTGATGAATTAAAAAGATTAGACTTTTTAACAGAAGAAGAATATCTAAATATTTTAGATACACTTCCTATGGAAAATCAATATCTTGATGATAATGATCCAAATAAATTCATCGCTAAAATGGGTGCTGAATGTATTATGGACTTATTGGCTCGTATCGATTTAGAAACATTATCTTACGAATTAAGACATGCTGCTAACACAGAAACGTCTAAACAACGTAAAACGGAAGCTTTAAAACGTCTTGTAATTGTAGAAGCGTTTAGAGAATCTAACAAGAACAGAGAAAACCTTCCTCAATGGATGATTTTAAAAGCTATTCCTGTTATCCCACCAGAATTACGTCCTCTTGTGCCTCTTGATGGTGGTCGTTTCGCAACTTCAGATTTAAATGATTTATACAGAAGAGTAATCATCCGTAACAATCGTTTAAAAAGACTTATGGAAATTAAAGCTCCAGAAGTTATCTTAAGAAATGAAAAACGTATGTTACAAGAATCTGTAGATTCATTATTTGATAACACTCGTAAAGCTTCTGCTGTTAAAACTGAATCAAATAGACCTTTAAAATCTTTATCTGATTCATTAAAAGGTAAACAAGGTCGTTTCCGTCAAAATTTACTTGGTAAACGTGTTGATTATTCTGCTCGTTCGGTAATTGTTGTTGGACCAGAATTAAAATTATTCGAATGTGGATTGCCAAAAGATATGGCAGCTGAATTATACAAACCTTTTGTTATCCGTAAATTGATAGAAAGAGGAATCGTTAAAACAGTTAAATCTGCAAAGAAAATTATAGATAAAAAAGAACCAGTTGTTTGGGATATCTTAGAAAATGTAATTAAAGGTCACCCGGTTATGCTTAACCGTGCTCCTACATTACACAGACTTGGTATTCAAGCATTCCAACCAAAACTAATTGAAGGTAAAGCAATTCAATTACACCCATTAGTGTGTACTGCCTTTAATGCCGATTTTGATGGTGACCAGATGGCTGTGCATTTACCTTTAGGACCAGAAGCTATTTTGGAATGTCAATTATTAATGTTGGCTTCTCATAATATCTTAAATCCTGCAAATGGTGCTCCAATTACTGTACCTTCTCAGGACATGGTACTTGGTTTATATTACATGACAAAAGAACGTTTATCAACTCCAGAAGTGAAAATTAAAGGAGAAGGTCTTACATTCTATTCAGCAGAAGAAGTTAACATTGCATTAAACGAAGAGAAATTAGAATTAAATGCAAGAGTTAGAATTAGAGCAAAAGACTTTAATGATGAAGGAGAATTAGTTTATAAAATTATTCAAACTACTGCAGGTAGAGTTTTATTTAATGAAGTTGTTCCAGAAGCTGCAGGTTTTGTTAATGAGGTTTTAACTAAAAAATCTTTAAGAGATATTATTGGTAAAATTCTTAACGCAACAAATGTTCCAGTAACAGCTGAATTCTTAGATAATATTAAGAATATGGGATATAAATTCGCATTTAGAGGAGGTCTATCTTTCTCTCTAGGTGATATTAGAATTCCTGAACAAAAAGGACAATTAATTGCTGATGCTCGTGTTCAAGTTGACGCGATCAAAGTAAACTATAACATGGGTCTTATTACCAATAACGAACGTTACAACCAAGTTATTGATATCTGGACTTCTGCAAATGCTCAATTAACAGAGTTAGCAATGAAAAACATTAGAGAAGACCAACAAGGTTTTAACTCGGTGTATATGATGCTTGATTCTGGTGCAAGGGGTTCAAAAGAACAAATTCGTCAGTTAACTGGTATGCGTGGTTTGATGGCTAAGCCTAAAAAATCAACTGCTGGTGGTGGTGAAATTATTGAAAATCCAATTCTTTCAAACTTTAAGGAAGGTCTTTCTATTCTTGAGTACTTTATTTCTACTCACGGTGCTCGTAAAGGTCTTGCGGATACTGCTCTTAAAACTGCAGATGCAGGATACTTAACTCGTAGATTACACGATGTGTCTCAAGATGTTATTGTAAACTCTGTAGATTGTGGTACATTAAGAGGAATTGATGTTTCTCCTTTAAAGAAAAATGAGGAAATTGTTGAAAGTTTAGGAGATAGAATTTTAGGACGTGTTGCATTGCAAGATGTAATTGATCCTTTAACAACTAACGTTATTGTTCATGCTGGTGAAGAAATTGTTGCTTCTCATGTGAAGAAAATCGAAGAATCACCTATTGAAAGTGTTGAAGTTCGTTCACCATTAACTTGTGAAGCTAAAAAAGGAATCTGTGCTAAATGTTACGGAAGAAACTTAGCTACTGGTAAAATGACTCAAAGAGGTGAAGCAGTTGGAGTTATCGCTGCTCAATCTATTGGAGAGCCAGGTACACAGTTAACACTTCGTACATTCCACGTTGGTGGAGTTGCAGGTGGACTTTCTGAAGAATCTAGTATTTTAACTAAGTTTTCAGGTCGTTTAGAATTAGATGACTTAAAAACAGTTAAAGGGGAAGATGCTGAAGGAAAACCAATTGATATTGTAATTTCTCGTTCAACAGAACTTAAATTAATAGAACCTAAAACAGGCATACTTTTAAACTCACATAACATTCCTTACGGATCTACTATCTTTGTTAAAGATGGTGATGTAGTTGATAAAGGAACAGTTATTTGTAAATGGGATCCATATAATGGTGTTATAATTTCAGAATTTACCGGTAAAGTAGAATACGAAGATATCGAACAAGGACATTCGTTCATGGTTGAAGTCGATGAGCAAACTGGTTTCCAAGAAAAAGTAATTTCTGATTCAAGAAGTAAAAAATTAATTCCTACTTTATTGATTTATGCTAAAGATGGAGAATTAGTTCGTTCTTATAACTTACCAGTTGGAGCTCACCTTATGGTAGATAACGGAGAGAAAATTAAAGCAGGAAAAATTCTTGTAAAAATTCCTCGTCGTTCTTCTAAATCTAGTGATATTACTGGAGGTTTACCAAGAATTACTGAGTTGTTAGAAGCTCGTAATCCTTCTAACCCAGCAGTGGTTTCTGAGATTGACGGTGTAGTTACATTCGGAAAAATTAAAAGAGGAAATAGAGAAATTGCTATCGAATCTAAGTTTGGTGACGTAAAGAAATACTTAGTAAAACTTTCAAACCAAATACTAGTTCAAGAAAATGACTTTGTTAAAGCAGGAACTTCTCTTTCTGATGGTGCAATTACTCCAGAAGATATTTTAAGAATTAAAGGTCCAGCTGCAGTTCAGCAATATTTAGTTAATGAAATTCAAGAAGTATATCGTCTTCAAGGGGTGAAAATTAATGATAAGCATTTTGAGGTAGTAATACGTCAGATGATGCGTAAAGTTAGAATTCAAGATCCAGGAGATACTTTAATGCTAGAAGATCAATTAGTTCATACAAGTGACTTTATCTTTGAAAATGATAAGCTATATGCTATGAAATTCATTGAAGATGCAGGTGATTCTGAAAACTTGAAAGCAGGTCAAATTGTTTCTATTAGACAATTAAGAGATGAAAATTCGTTGTTAAAACGTAATGATAAGAACTTAGTTGAAGCTAGAGATGTTACTCCGGCTACTGCAACGCCAGTACTTCAAGGTATTACTAGAGCATCACTTCAAACTAAATCATTTATTTCGGCTGCCTCTTTCCAAGAGACAACTAAAGTATTAAACGAAGCTGCTGTTGCAGGTAAAATTGATACATTAGAAGGTCTTAAAGAAAATGTAATTGTTGGACATAGAATTCCAGCAGGTACAGGTATGAGAGATTATGATGATATAATTGTAGGCTCAAGTGAAGAATATAATGAAATGGTTTCTTCAAAAGAATCATATAACTATTAAAAAATAGCCTTATATATTAAAAAAAACCATGAGTACATATCTTTTGATAAACTCATGGTTTTTTGTTTTAAACTTTATACTATTAAATCTAGAATGTCAGTCTTAGCCTGAAAAACGACTTTTAAAAACTAGTCAACTATGTTTTTTAGTGCAGCGCAAAGCGACTTAAAACGAATAAAAATTTCGGGTTTATGTTTAATATAAGCATACACCAGTTACATATTTATAAACAACAACAATTAAACAATTCATATTATGAACGATAATAACAACGCACAAAACCAAATAAATATCGATTTAGATGAGAAAATTGCTGAAGGAATTTATTCTAATTTAGCCATCATTAACCATTCTAATACAGAATTTGTTGTAGATTTTGTAGCAATGATGCCTGGTGTGCCAAAAGCAAAAGTAAAATCAAGAATAGTTTTAACGCCACAGCATGCTAAAAGATTATTAAAAGCTTTGGCTGAAAACATCCAACGATTTGAACAAGCCCACGGAGAGATTAAAGAAGGTGATGCTCCACAAATGCCACTTAATTTTGGTCCAACTGGTCAAGCTTAATAATTTGCGAATCTAAAGCTGTAGGTATAATTTTAAAAAAATAAAGTTCAATAAAAACGATTTCACTATTAATATATTGATTGTTTTCGTTTTTTTTCTATTATTTAATCGAAAAAATAGTTTATTGTACTGTTTAATGCATTTTAAAATGTAAATTTGCTAATCTGGTCAAACAACTTCCGGTGTTCGTTTGTTTTTTAGACACAAACAATCGAATTTTTATGGTTTTAGACTTTAGTTTAAATAAAATATTATTATGAAAAAATCTTTACAATTTATTTTTAACAATTTCGGTTCAAAATTTTCTAAAATGAAGTTTTTTGCCGTATTATTTATAATGTTCTCGACATTGTTTTATGGTCAAGTAGCAATAACACCTGAGCGTACTAATGTTGCAGGTTATAATACAACTTGGACAGATACGGATGTAACAGGTACAAATGTAGAGTTGTTAAAGGCTACTTCAAACACGATTTCTCCGGCAATGGATTTCGATTCTTACACAGGTGAAGCGTTAAGTTTTAAAGCAAAAAAACAGGTTTCTGGTGGAGTAGCTGCAGAATATGTAATTACTGTTTCAATTTCTATTAATAACGGTTCTACTTGGACTATTTTAGGAACAAGAACACCAATTAATACAATTTCTTCTCCTCAAGCTTCTTTTAATTTAAGTGCTTATAACGGAACTCAAGTTAGGGTTAAATTTTCAGTTGCAGGCACAGATGATTTAGTTGGTGTAGAAATTGATAATTTAAAAATAACAGGTTATTTTCCATCATGCGTTTGGAACGGTTCTTCTTGGTCTAATGGTGTTGGTCCAGATGACTTAACAGATGCTACTATTGATGGGGCTTACACTACAGGTTCTGATGGAGATTTTATTGCTAAGAAACTTACTATAACTTCAGCGGGGTCATTAACAATAAATTCTGGTACAAATGTTTATGTATTTGAAGAAGTAATAAATAATGCTACAGCTGCTAATTTTCTTGTAGAAAGTAACGGAAATTTTTTACAAATTAACGATGTGCCAGTTAATGTTAATGTTGGTGACATTACTGTTAACCGCAACACTTCTCCTTTAAAACGTTTAGATTATGTTTTATGGTCTTCTCCAGTAGATTATCAATACTTACAATCGTTTTCTCCTTCAACTTTGGCTAATCGATTTTATACATACAATTCAGCTACCAATTTATATGCTGCAGTTTCATCTCCTTCTACAACATATTTTGCAAACGGAAACGGATATTTAATAAGAACTCCTGATAATCATTCTGTAGTTCCTGCAATTTGGTCTTCCGTATTTACTGGGTATCGTCCAAATAATGGTAATGTTTCAGTAGCAGTTACTGCTAATACATACAATGCTGTTGGTAACCCTTATCCTTCAACGCTTGATGCAGATGTTTTTATGGCTGATAATGGTATTACTGAAGCTTTGTATTTTTGGAGAAAAACTAATAATTCTGCTAACCCTTCTTATGCAACTTATACTTCTTCAGGAGGTGTTGCTAATACAGGAGGTGGCTCTGCTTTAGTGCCGAGTTCTGCTATTCAAGTTGGGCAAGGTTTTATTGCAAAATCAACTTCAGCGAGTTTAAATTTTACAAATTCAATGCGTGTAGCTGATAACGATAATTTGTTTTTAAGATCAAGTACTACAGTAGATAAAAGTAGAATTTGGTTAGATTTAACAAATACAGCAGGTTTATTCTGTCAGACCTTAATCGCTTATATGCCAAATGCTACAGCTGGTGTTGATGATGGAATTGATGGTAAGATTTTTAGCCAACCAGCTAATGGTGCTACCTTAACTTCTATAATTGGAGGTGATTCATCGTATATCATTCAAGGAAGAGAAACTTTTGTAGATACAGATATTGTTCCTTTAGCCTTTAAAACAGCAGTTGCAGGAAACTTTACAATTTCTTTAAGTAATGTAGATGGTTTATTTGCAAATAACGCACAAGATATTTTCTTAAAAGACAAGTTAACAAATACAATTACTAATTTAAATACTGGTGATTATACATTTGCTACAACAGTAGGTGACTTTTTAGGTAGATTTGAAATAGTTTACCAAAGCTCAGTTTTAAATGTAAATGACTTTGTTTTAAACGATGTAGTTGTTTATACAAACAATTCTGATGTTATAGTAAATGCAGGTCAATCTATTATTGATACTGTTAAAGTGTTCGATTTAAGAGGTAGATTATTAACACAATTGAATAATGTAAATGCTACAGAAACTAGTATAAAAATATCTTCTGAAAGCCAAATTTTATTAGTTCAGGTTACTGCTCAAAACGGAGCTGTAGTTACTAAAAAGATTATTAAATAGTTTAGATAAAATAAATTCTATAAATAAAAACAGTTGTGATACTTTTCGCAACTGTTTTTTTTTGATACTAACTAATCATAACGAAATAGAGTATTATTTTTAAAGCATTAAATTATACACAGTACCTAAATTTAATTGCCCGTTTAAGTTTAAGAAATTTAGGCATAAAAAAAAACTATACTAATTATTTTAGTACAGTTTTTTTTTGTTGTTGTAGCGGTTAAGCGATAAGTTTAACGTATAATTTATCACTAACAATCTAATATTTTTAGATAAGAATTTTAAAATTGTGAGTTTTAATTTACTTGTTTTTTACTATTTTTTAATTTATAAAACATGTATGATATTCCGATTAAAGCAACTAAAAGTAATTTACTGTTAATTGATGCAGCAGCAGGTTCATCATCTTCTAAAGTTCCAAATCCATCGTCAGTTCCGGGTTGTGCAAATGTTAAGATATTAAACATAAGCATAAAAAGAACTAGGCTTAATTTTTCGTAATTTTTCATTTTATATTTAGATTATGGTGCTAAGATATTAAATTTATTTTAAGTATCATAGTTTAGTTGCTTATAACTTAGTCATTCGATTTACTTCAGATTTATCCGGACGAACTACGTCTTTTTACAGTATTGATTATTAATATGTTATCTCTTTTTTTGTTCTGGCGATTCTTTATTTAAAATTGTGTCTTAATATTTGTGTTTTTGTCTTAGAACAGAAATATATCCAATTTTATTTTAAGTTTTAAATGCTACAATATGTTTAAAATTTCTTTACAATAATTTAATAATTGTTTTTTTAGAAATTAAAAAAAATGGAATACATTTGGCTCGCAAAATTGCAAAATAAGCAGTTACGTTTTTGTTAATCAATAAAAAGGGTAGTGCTAAACATTTAAAAAACATGAAAAAAAAATTACGATTTAAAGATTTTTTAAAATCATTTCTGCTTCTAGCTTTTTTAGCATTAGGACAATTGGGGTTTGGGCAGGTTTGGAACTATGATTTTGGTACTGGTACTGGTTCATTTTCATCATCAACTGCATCAACTTCGTTTTTGCCTTCTCCAACTTCTGGAACAGCAAGAGTTAGGGTGGGGACTAATCCGGGATCAATTGTTTTAGCAAATCCAGGAATTTCTTTAGGTTCAACTTCAGAAATGCAATTTACATCCAATACAGGTAGTACTTCAACAACTAAAATGTCTATTTATGATTATACCGCTGCAAAAGTTGGATATGCAAAATTTAAAATAGCTTTCAATGGTGGTACAAATGGTGTTTATTACTTTACTATGGGTGATGGAGCTAATTTTTCTGATAGTAATACAATGGCGGTTAATCAAACTTTTGCCGGAATTCAATTTACCTTTGGCGCATCCAATCAAATCACATACAACGTTATTAGTGCTGGTGCATATGTTTCAACTGGTATAACAAATCCAACAACTTTATTTAGCCAAAGTACCTCAAACGAGTACTTAGTTGAAGTATACATGAATAATAATACAACTACAGCCAATTATTTTAGAAGTGGTTCAATTTCATTGGCTAATGCAACTTGGGATTTATGGGTAAATGGAGTAAAAGTTGGGGCTAATTTAGCAAAAGGAAATCTTGCTGCTAACACAAATATTGATTCATTTGCTTTTAATCATCAATCAAGTTCATCTGCACCAGGTACTTTATATATTGATGATATTGAATATTCAAATACTTTACCTTCTATACCAACTTATGCACTAACTTACAGCGGAAACACAAATACTGGTGGTACAACACCAACAACTGCAAATTATGCAGAAGCTGCTACAGTTACAGTTGCTGGTGCGGGTAGTTTAGTAAAAACTGGTTTTACTTTTAATGGATGGAATACTGTAGCCAATGGTTCAGGAACTTCATATGCAGTTGGAGCTACTTTTGCAATGCCTGCCAATACTGTTGCTTTGTTTGCACAATGGATACCTTCTACTTCTCCAAATTTAACTATAACTGGAACATTAAATGAAGCCACTTTAAATAATGCAACAGTTGCTTTAACATTAGCAAATGAAACATTCGCTGATGCAACTCTTCTGAATTCGAATTTTTCTTTAGCTAATGCACCATCTGGTGTTTCAGTAGAAAGTGTTACCTATAATAGTGCGACATCTGCTACACTAACTTTGGCTTATAATGATACTGATTTTGATGTAAATGTAACTACTTTCAACATTACTATTGCTGGTGCGGAATTGACTTTAGCAAATGCTTTAACATCTGATAATTTAATTATTACAGCTGTTTCAGAAACCTTAACTGTAGGAGCAATAACGTCATTTGGAAATCAATGTATTAATGTGCTTTCTTTAGAACAATCGTTTGCAATTTCTGGTTCCAATTTGAAAGCAGGTACAATTTCATTAGCTGCGCTTTCTGGATTTACTTACTCAGAAACTTCGAATGGTGCGTATACATCGACTTTAAGTTTTTCAAATACAGCAGGAACATTGACTAGTAAAACTATTTTTGTTAAGTTTTTACCAACTGCGGTTCAGTCTTATAGCAGTAATATAGTAGTGTCTAGTATTGGTGCTCCAAGTGTAAATGGTTCAGTAGTTGGTTCAGGAATAAATACGTTACCTACAACATCAACTCCTTCAAGTGCAACACTAACTTATAATAGTGCAACATTAGGGGGTAATATCACAACACAAGGATGTTCAACCATAACAGAGAGAGGTATTTATTATAGTACGACTTCAGTTTTTGCAGATGGTACAGGAACGAAAGTTTCTACAGTTGGAACATACTCTACAGGTATTTTTACAATTCCAGTTACAGGATTAACTTCTAACACTGTTTATTATTACAAAGCATTTGCTTTAAGTGCTAGTGGAACTTCTTATTCAGCACAAGGTACTTTTACAACTTCCGTGATAAGTGCTTCTGTTGCAAATGCAGCAAGTGCAATATCAGATACTTCATTTGAAGCTAATTGGGATGTGGTTGCAGGCTCAACGGGATACAGATTAGATGTTTCTACTTTTTCTAATTTCGTTTCTAACTCTTACACGGATTTAGCATCTTGGAATTTTCCAAATAATCCTGATGATGCAACAGCAGATAGTGGTATTACTGCAAATATAAACAATGTTATATCTGTTGGTGGGGGAGTGACAAATTTAATTTTTAGTCCTAATGGTGCCACTACAAACTCTGCAAATGCTAATGGTTGGGTTTCAGGTTCTGGCACAAAGTTTTGGGAAGTAAATTTTTCTACTCAAAATTATTATGGAATTATAGTTTCTTCAAAGCAAAGAGGATCAAATACAGCGCCGCGAGATTTTAAATTACAATATAAAATTGGATTAGGTGGAACATATGCTGATGTTTCAGGTGGTTCAGTTACTGTAGCTAATGATTATACTTCTGGTGTTTTATTAGGAGTTACATTACCAAGTGATTGTGATAATCAACTTTCTGTTTATTTAAGATGGGTTATGACTTCAAATACTAATATTAATAATGGTACAGTCGCATCAGCTGGATCAGCAAATATAGATGATATTGTAGTTGAGGGTAAGTATGGTGATTTTGTTCCAGGATATAATAACTTGGCTGTAACAGGAGTTTCACAATTAGTTTCGATTTTAGAATCAGGTACAAAATATTATTACCGAGTAAGAACTACCGATGCTGGAAGTGTGTCAGTTAATAGTAATGTTATTGAAGTAACTACAACAGGGAATGTTAAATGGACTAGTAATACAGATACAAACTGGTCAACAGCTTCAAACTGGTCAAATAACGCAGTGCCAGACGGAACAAAAGACATTGAAATACCATTTGGTAACCCAATTTTAGCAACAAATTTTACTGTTCAAACAGGTAAAAATTTAACAATTAGCGGAACGGGTGCCTTAACTTTGTTTCCAGCAGCTAGTTTAACTATTCAAGGAACAGCAAATTTTAA
>JBLHNH010000009.1:0-37243 GCA_047622645.1 Flavobacterium sp. | reverse complement strand
TATTAATGCTAGTAGGAATTCGGCTTAATAGAAAGCACTTCGACAGGCTCAGTGTGACATTTGTGTAAACAATTAGTAATAGATAAATATGAAAAATACTATTTCTAATTTACGATGTAACAATCGAGCTCCGAGTTGTCAGTCTGAGCTTGTCGAAGATTTTTTTTTAAAATATACGATATGAAAAAACTTCTGTTTTTAGTCTTGCTATTCACTTTGTTTAGTTGCAAAGAAAAAGCTTATGAAGAATTAGAATCAGAAGTTTTGTGTGATGTTTTGCCTGAAGTTGCTAAATATGAATTTATTCACTTTTCACATCTTATAAATATTCCACCACCACATGAACTTGATTCCTTGAAATATAATCGTAATCAAATTGATAGTTTAATTAGTATTGACCTTAATAATTGGAAAAAGTTTGAAATTTTAAGAAAGAAAAAGTCGGATAGTTTAGTCAATTTAATGAAAGATTATAAAAAAGTTGAAATTGGAATAATTGATACACTTAGATATATTCAAAAGTTGGGTAAAGACAGAAAGTTTTATATGTTTGATTCATTAGAAATTAGAAAGTTAGACAAAAAAGAGTTTACAAAATGCAATCTTAAAATTAATTTGATAAATTATAAAGACACTTTTGAAGGTAAAGATAAAAATTCAGATAATCCATTATTATTTCTTACTAGAGTATTAATTGATGAGAAAAAACAAAATGCTTATTTTTCTGTTTTAAAAATATATGGAACATTTCATGTTTTTTGTGAATACTCCAACGAAAAACAAAAATGGATTGTAAAAGAAATAATTAATCAAGATGATTATTATTGAGATTCTGTATCAAGTTCAGAATAACAAAAGAAAAAGTCAATAATTATCATTAACATGAACCTTTGTCAAGCTGAACTCGATTCAGTTTCTAATTAATATCCTAATTTCTCTCTAACCCTTTTAATAACTCCATTAGCAACAATGCTTGCTTTTGCAGCACCATCTAATAATAATTTATCCACTTCTTCAGTGTTGTTGATGTAGTGATTATATTTTTCTCTTACAGTTGCAAATTTCTCTACAATTAATTCAAAAAGAGCTTGTTTTGCGTGTCCGTAACCATAATTTCCACCTAAATAATTGGCTCTCATTGCTTCAATTTGTTCTGGAGAAGCTAATAATTTATATAAAGTGAAACAGTTACAAGTATCAGGGTTTTTTGGTTCTTCAAGTGGTGTGCTATCCGTTTCAATTCCCATGATTTGTTTGCGTAACGCTTTATCATCTAAAAAGATATTGATGTAATTGTTAGCTGATTTACTCATTTTTCCACCGTTTGTTCCAGGAACAATCATCGTGTTTTCATCAATTTTTGCTTCTGGTAGCACAAACGTTTCTCCCATTTGATGATTAAAACGAGAAGCTACATCACGTGTGATTTCTAAATGTTGCAATTGGTCTTTTCCAACAGGAACTATGTTAGCATCATATAATAAAATATCAGCAGCCATAAGCATTGGATAAGAAAACAATCCAGCATTCACGTCTTCTAATCTATCAGCTTTATCTTTGAAGGAATGGGCTAATGTTAAGCGTTGAAAAGGAAAAAAACAGCTTAAATACCATGACAATTCAGTGGTTTGTGGCACATCAGATTGACGGTAAAACGTAACTTTATTCACATTTAAACCACAAGCTAACCAAGCTGCAGCAGTACTATATGTATTTTGACGAAGCGTTGCTCCATCTTTAATTTGCGTAATTGAATGTAAATCTGCGATAAACAAAAACGACTGATCATCGCTTTCTTCAGTCATTTCGATTGCAGGAATAATTGCACCTAGTAAATTTCCTAGATGAGGTGTTCCCGTACTTTGTACACCAGTTAATATTTTTGCCATTTTACTATTCTTTTGCACAAAAGTAAGGTTTTGTATTAAGATTATAAATGTTGGTTTAAGATTTTTTATTTTCTGTACATTTGGAAAGATTTAATTTGAAAAAGTGAATATTTTATAATGAAGATTTTTAAAATACTATTTTGGGTGCTTTGGCGCGTTTGGTTTTATATTTTAATGTTTATTCCAATTTTGGTTATGTTACCTTTTTTGGTTGTATCAATTATTAGCGAAAAAACATATTCTCGCTTTTTTTGGTTGGCACGAATTTGGGCACGATTTATTTTGTTTGGAATGGGCTTTTATTATAAGATTCAAAGAGAACAAAAATTTGAAAAAGGAAAGAGTTATATGTTGGTTTCCAACCATACTTCAATGGCAGATATTATGTTGATGTTGGTTGTTGTAAAAGACAATCCGTTTGTTTTTGTTGGAAAAGCAGAATTAGCTAAGATTCCATTATTCGGATTTTTTTATAAACGAACGTGCATTTTAGTGGATAGAAGTAATACTAGAAGTCGTTTTAAGGTTTTCGAAATGGCTCAAAAAAAAATTAATCAAGGATTAAGTGTTTGTATTTTTCCAGAAGGAGGTGTTCCTGATGATGAAACTATAGTTTTAGATAATTTTAAAGATGGAGCATTTCGATTAGCTATTGAACATCAAATTCCGATTGTGCCAATAACTTTTGTGGATAATAAAAAACGTTTTTCATTTACGTTTTTAAGTGGAAGTACTGGAAGGATGAGAGTAAAAGTTCATTCTTTTATTGAAACAAAAGGATTAAAATTAGAAGATAAGGTTAAAGTAAAAAATCAAGTTAGAGCAACAATTCTCAAGGAACTCGAATCTTACCAAAAATAAAAAAGCACTCGTGGCTAGAGTGCTTTTTCAGTTTCATCTTTATAAAAAAAAAGAATGAAACAACTTAACTAAACTGATTTTTTAACCAAAAAAATTAAAATTTATAAGATAGTCCAGAATATAATCCGATGAAATAAGGTTTAAAGTTTCCAGAGTTATCCGTATATGTATTGTGTTGATATTTAAACATAGGATTGAAATTAATATCAAAAGAGTTTAAAAATGAATACTTGAAGCTAACACCAACATTACTGCTAAAATGTACTTTATTTAAATTACTAGCTTCACCAATTTCAATATCCATACCATTTGAAATAAGTGAAACATTATTTTTATTTAGGAATAATGTACTCATACCTCCAACAAAATCAACACCAATTTTTTTGTCTAAAATTTTATAACTTAATTCAAAAGGCAACTCTATGTAACCCATTTGTTGGTTTAATTCTCCATCATATTTTTTAACATCATTACCAAATTGATTAATTTCTACCGAAGAATTAATTTCTGTACTTTTGTTTTCGACATTTATCAAGGAACCTCTTTGATTTTTACTTACGTTTTGAATCTCTCTTGCATTAGCATCTTGGTAAAAAACAACACCTCTGGTATTGTAATTTAGATTTACAGTGTTAAGGCCAGTTCGTAGGCTTATTTTGTCATTTATTGCATAACTAACACCAACACCAACACTTAATTTATTGTTATAGCTTTTCTCATTTGATTCAAACTTAGAGTCTAACGGAGAGCCGTTTGATGATGAATTAAAATAGACGGGCGAAGCATTGCTGCTTACTGCCCATCTATCTTGCATCTCTTTTTCTTTTTCCTCAACATTTTTTCCCACCTCTTTTTCTTTAAGCAATTGCTCCAATGCATTAACTTCTTCAGAAATTTTTGCAACTAGAGAACTATCTTGAGTTGTATTGTTAGCTTTTTTTTCAACTACAATAGAACTGTTTTCATCTTTATTAACTGTGTTTATTTTATTAAAATCAATTTTGTTTTTAACTAAATTAGAATTAGCAGTAATTTTAATTTCATCACTCTCAGACTCTATTGAATTTGATTTGTTAAAACCTTTAGTGATTTGGTTTTCTTGATTTGATTTAATGTTTATTTTCTGTTTTCTGTTCTTTTTTGAAAAGGATAACAGATTTTCAATTGGTTTAACTATATTGACTTTTTCTTTTTTAAGGGTATTCTTTTCTGCATTTATTTTATTTCCTAAATTATCTGAGTTTTCGATTTCTGTTAGAATACTATTTTGCTCCCTTAAAGAGTTTTTCGAATTTTGATTAGCTTTAATTGTTTTCAAATCAATTTGATTTTGAATAGAATTATTTTTTTCTTCAACAATTGTAGTACTGCTATCAATTTTATCTTTAATATTTACACCATTGAAAAGGGAATAAATATAAAACCCCAAAAACAAAGAGGCAGCTATTCCAGAAATTTTAAACCAAAAAGGAATAATTCTTCTTTTCTTTTTATTTAATCTTGCTTCAATGTTCGACCAAGCCATTTCTGGAGGAGCAACTTCAAAGTCTTTAAACTTTTCTTGAAATAAACGTTCTATGTTTTTTTGTTCTTTCATTTAATTTTTGGAATTGACATTTGATTGTTCAATTCTATTTTCTCTTTCAATATTGCTTTTGCTCTTGCTAAATTAGATTTAGATGTTCCAATATTTATACTTAGCATTTCAGCTATCTCTTTGTGTGAATAATCATCCATAACATAGAGATTAAAAACAAGTCTGTAGCGATCTGGCAACTCTTGAATAATACGGGTTAAAAAATCTAATGTAATATTTTCTTCTTCAGATTCTACTTCTACTTCATCTGGATAATTTTCAGAAACAATTTCAAATATATTTTGAGTTCTGTATTGTAGTAAAATATAATTTATTACAACTCTTTTAGCCCATCCTTCAAAAGAACCTTTGTGTTTGAACTGATGAATCTTATCAAAAAGCAATAAAAACCCTTCTTGTAAATTATCTTGAGCTTCTTCATAATTTCTCGAATACTTTAAACAAACTGCAAATATTTTAGAAGACAATAGCCTATATAGTTGCTCTTTTGCTTTAGTATTGTTCTTAGTACATTCATGTATGAGTTGCTCTATTGACAAATTATATTTAAATTACTGTACGTCTATATCATATTCTAAAAAAGTGTTATTTCCATTTTCATCTACACCAGACCAAAATTTGAAATGGTAAATACCAAACTCAGTAGGTTTAAATTGTAAATCTACTTCATAGGATTCAGCACTTGCATCTATACAATTATCATCATTGAATTTTATAGCTTCAATATTAACTGTTCTTGTAAACTCATCTGTATATTGATAATTGAAACCATTAAACAAATGACATGTAGTTGGTCTTCTATAGGTAACCTTAATAGCACCCAATTGATTTAACGGCCAATCTGATGGAATTATAACAGATTCAATCGGTAAAGCAACAGAGTCAGATTTTGGTTCATCATCCAAAGTACATGAAACTACCATGGAAATCATTATCAGAAAAACAATAAATTTCTTCATTTCATTATTGTGTTATATCATATAGATTCAAATTATTAAAAAAGGTTGCGTTAAATATATAAAAAAACCCGAAAAAATTTCGGGCTTATTAATTATGATTTATTTTCTGCTAAATATTCTTTAACCTTTTGTTCTAATTCATCCATCAATTCTGGATTATCTTTTATCAAACCCTTTACTGCATCTCTTCCCTGACCAAGTTTTGTTTCACCATAACTAAACCAAGAACCACTTTTCTTTACAATTTCGTATTCTACAGCTAAATCTAAAACTTCTCCAACTTTAGAAATTCCTTCTCCATACATAATGTCAAATTCGGCAGTTCTAAAAGGTGGTGCAACTTTATTTTTAACGATTTTTACTTTTGTTCTATTTCCTACAACGTTATCACCATCTTTAATTTGAGTAGAACGTCTTATATCAATTCTTACAGAAGCATAAAATTTTAAGGCATTTCCACCAGTTGTAGTTTCTGGACTTCCAAACATTACTCCAATTTTATCTCTTAACTGATTAATGAAGAAAACAGTACAATTCGTTTTATGAATAGTTCCAGTTAATTTTCTTAAAGCTTGTGACATTAAACGGGCATGTAATCCCATTTTTGAATCACCCATATCTCCTTCAATTTCACTTTTTGGCGTTAAGGCAGCAACAGAGTCAATTACAACAATATCAATTGCTCCAGAACGAATTAAGTTTTCTGCAATTTCTAATGCTTGTTCACCATTATCTGGTTGAGACATAATTAAATTATCAATATCAACCCCTAGTTTTTGGGCGTAAAAACGATCAAAAGCATGTTCAGCATCAATAAAAGCTGCAATTCCACCAGCTTTTTGAGCTTCAGCAATAGCATGTAGCGTCAAAGTTGTTTTACCAGAAGATTCTGGGCCGTATACTTCAATAACTCTTCCTCTTGGATATCCATTTACTCCTAAAGCAATGTCAATTCCAAGAGAACCAGAAGAAATTGTTTCTATTTCTTCAATAGCAGTATCTCCCAATTTCATTACTGTTCCTTTTCCGTAAGTTTTGTCTAATTTATCTAATGTTAGCTGTAACGCTTTTAATTTGGCTTCTTTATCTGAACTCATAATTGCATATATTTTTCGTAAAAATACTGCTTTTTTTTGGTGTGCCAAAAATTGTTAATATGTTTTATTTTAGAATTTTAAATTTGATTTTTTATCATTTTTTTTACCTTTGCAAATAGATCCTTCCATTTAGGATTTAAAATATTTTCTCACTTAAACGTTTATAGCATGCAACTGTATAACACACTAAGCGCAGAAGAAAGAGCTCAACTTATTGATGAAGCAGGTAAGCAACGTCTTACACTTTCTTTTTATGCGTATGCCAAAATTGAAGACCCAAAAAAATTTAGAGATGATTTATTCTTAACTTGGAATGCACTTGATGCACTAGGGAGAATTTATATTGCCAATGAAGGAATAAATGCTCAAATGAGTGTTCCTGCCGATAATTTTGAAGCTTTTCGCGATACGCTAGAAGTTTACAATTTTATGAAAGGCATTCGTTTGAATGAAGCAGTTGACCAAGATGATCATTCGTTTTTAAAATTAACTATCAAAGTGCGTCATAAAATTGTCGCAGATGGTTTAAATGATGAAACTTTTGATGTTACAAACAAAGGAGTTCACTTAAGAGCAAAAGAGTTCAATCAAATTTTAGAAGACCCAAACACCATTGTAGTTGATTTTAGAAATCACTATGAAAGTGAAGTTGGTCATTTTAAAGGAGCAATTACCCCAGATGTCGAAACTTTTAGAGAGAGCTTACCAATTATAAACGAACAATTAAAAGACTTTAAGGAAACTAAAAACCTAGTAATGTATTGTACCGGAGGAATTCGATGCGAAAAAGCAAGTGCTTATTACAAACATCAAGGTTTTAAAAATGTATTTCAACTAGAAGGAGGAATTATCCAATATGCCAAACAAATCAAAGAAGAAAATTTAGAAAGCAAATTCATTGGAAAAAATTTTGTTTTTGATAATCGTTTAGGAGAAAGAATTACTGAAGATATCGTTTCGCAATGTCATCAATGTGGAAAACCATGTGATGATCATACCAATTGCTATAATGATAGTTGTCATTTACTATTCATTCAATGCGAAGAATGTAAGGTAGTTATGAACAATTGCTGTTCAACAGAATGCTTAGAAACAACACACTTGCCTTTAGTAGAACAAGTAAAATTAAGAAAAGGATTACAAGTTGGAAATAAAGTCTTTAGAAAAGGAAAATCAGAAAATCTAAAATTCAAACATTCAGGAGAATTAAGTGACGTTTCACTAGCAGTTGTTAGTAAAACAAAAAATATTCATCAGAAAATAAAAGTCAAAAAAGTGTTAGTTGGTAAAACAGAGCACTATTATGTAAAAGCTCAAGTTGGACTTTTTTCTATCGAAAAGCAAGTATTAAATATTGGAGATAAAATATTAATTTCTGGACCAACAACAGGGAATCAAGAATTAGTTCTAGAAAAAATGTTTGTTAACGGAAAAGAAGCTTCTGAAGCAAAACAGGGAGATAAAATTACTTTTGAAGTACCTTTTAGAATTAGACTTTCAGATAAACTATTTAAAATTTTAAATTAAAGAGTATAATTTTATAAAAAGAAGAACTTAAAACAACATACTTTATAAAGCCTATTTACGTTTAATTGTAAGTAGGTTTTGTTTTTAAGAAAATATTTATCTTTAGACTATATGTAAAATTATATTACCTTTACAATTAAAATACACTTTAGACAAGTAGTTCTTTAATCAGAACAATCAATATATATATTCAAAATTATGGCATGTACAAACTGTTCTACGGGTGCAAAAGACGGCACACCAAAGGGATGTAAAAATAATGGGACTTGTGGCACCGATAGCTGCAACAAATTAACGGTTTTTGATTGGTTGTCTAACATGGCTTTGCCTGGTGGACAAGAACCTTTTAATGCTGTTGAGATAAGATTTAAAAACGGTAGAAAAGAGTTTTTTAGAAATACTGAAAAACTAACACTTTCTATTGGAGATGTTGTTGCAACCGAAGCTTCACCAGGACACGATATTGGAATAATTTCACTTACAGGAGAATTGGTAAAAATTCAAATGAAGAAAAAAAGTGAAAATCCTGACGGTGAATTAGCAAAAGTTTATCGAAAAGCAACACAAAAGGACATTGATATCTGGAGCGTTTGTCGTGAAAAAGAAGAAAAAATAAAAGTAAAAGCTAGACAATTAGCTATAACTTTAAAATTAGAAATGAAAATTTCTGATATTGAATTTCAAGGTGATGGATCAAAAGCAACGTTTTATTACACAGCAAATGATAGAGTAGATTTTAGACAATTGATAAAAGATTTTGCTCGCGAATTTAGCATTAGAATAGAAATGAAACAAGTTGGTTTCCGTCAAGAAGCTTCAAGACTTGGAGGAATTGGTTCTTGTGGAAGAGAATTATGTTGTTCAACTTGGTTAACCGATTTTAGAAGCGTAAATACTTCTGCCGCTCGTTACCAACAACTATCATTAAATCCTCAAAAGTTAGCAGGTCAATGTGGAAAATTAAAATGCTGCTTAAACTATGAGTTAGATACTTATTTAGATGCATTGAAGCATATTCCAGACATGGAAACTAAATTATACACAGAAAAAGGAGATGCTTTTTGTCAAAAAATAGATATTTTTAAAGAGTTAATGTGGTTTTCTTATGCAAATAATTCAGCACATTGGCATGTTCTACCCGTTGCACAAGTAAAAGAAATTTTAGAAGTAAATAAAAAGAAAGAACGTGTAGCTTCACTTGAAGATTTTGTTGTAGAAGTAGCACCTCAAATTGAAAAAACATATCAAAATGTTGTAGGTCAAGATAGTTTAACACGTTTTGATCAACCAGTAAATAAGAACAAAAACAACAATAAAAAAAAGAAAAATTTTAAAAAGAAGCCAAATGAACCTAAAGGGAAATAGTATTTTGCTTTTATTTTTTCTCGTGCTTTTTACTTCTTGTGACGATAAAAGGTTTTATGATGAATATGTAAATCTTGATGGTAAATGGGACAATAAGAAAGAAGTTGAGTTTTCGTTTGAACAAAAAGACACTATCAATTTGTATAATATGTTTATTACTGTTAGAAACAATAATGATTATGCATTTAATAATTTGTTTTTAATTGTAAAAATGAATCAACCAAACAATATAGTCAAGGTTGATACTTTAGAATATTTAATGGCAAATCCAGACGGGACATTACTTGGAGAAGGAATTACAGATACAAAACATAATAAACTTTGGTTTAAAGAGAATTTTAAATTTCCTAAATCAGGTAAATATTCAGTTTTAATAACTCAAGCCAATAGAGAAACTGGCAAGGTAAAAGGAATTGAGAAATTAGAAGGTATTACAGAAGTTGGTTTTAGAATTGAAAAAAAATAACATAGAATATGGCAACTGCAAAGAAGAACAATAAAGAGAATTTTTCAGATTATATACGAAAGTTTTGGATTCTTTTTACCTATGGATTAATTGCCGTAGTAGCTTTTTTCTTTCTAGCTTCTTGGGGGTTTTTTGGTGAGATGCCATCCTTTGATGAGTTAGAAAATCCAAATTCAAACATTGCTTCAGAAATTATTTCTTCTGATGGAAAAACTATTGGTAAATTTGCTATTCAGAACAGAGTACCTGTTAAATTCAAAGATCTTCCTGAAGACCTTGCAAACGCTTTAGTTTCTACCGAAGACGAACGTTTTTATGAACATTCTGGCATTGATCCAAAAGGGACTTTGCGTGCAGTGTTAAGTCTCGGAAGTAATGGCGGTGCTAGTACAATTACACAACAATTAGCAAAAAACTTATTTCACGGAAGTGACGGCTCCAAAAACATAGTTGTTCGTATCGTCCAAAAAGTAAAAGAATGGATTATTGCTGTTCGTTTAGAAAGACAATACACCAAACAAGAAATAATTGCCATGTATTTAAATCAAGTTGATTTTGTAAATAATGCAATCGGAATTTCATCAGCAGCAAAAATTTACTTCAACAAAAAACCCATAGAATTGGCTACAGAAGAAAGTGCAGTTTTGGTTGGAATGCTTACAAATCCATCGCGATTTAATCCTAATAGGTTTAAAGAAAGAGCAACAGAAAGAAGAAACATAGTTTTAGGTCAAATGGTTAGAAACAAGCATCTTTCTGAAGCTAAATTTACGGAGTTAAAAGCAAAGCCAATAAAATTAGACTTTAAATTAGAAAATCATAACGATGGAATTGCAACTTATTTTAGAGAATACTTACGTGATTATCTAAAAAAATGGACCAAAGACAACCCTAAACCAGACGGAACTTCATATGATATTCACAAAGATGGTTTAAAGATTTTTACAACTATTGATTCAAAAATGCAAAAATATGCAGAAGAGGCAGTAGCACAACATTTAAAAAACCTTCAAGCAAAATTCTTTGAGGAAGCAAAAGGTAAAAAAAATGCTCCATTTGTTAATTTATCAGACGATGAAACCAATAGCATCATCAAAAGAGCCATGAAAAATTCTGAACGTTGGAGAATCATGAAAGGTGATGATAAAACAGATGATGAAATTTTAAAATCATTTGATGTCAAAACAAAAATGAAAATTTTTACTTGGAACGGAGAAAGAGACACAATAATGACTCCAAAAGATTCAATTATTTATTATAAACATTTTCTTCAAACCGGATTTATGGCTATGGAACCACAAACAGGCTACGTTAAAGCATGGGTTGGAGGAATTAATCAAAAATACTTTCAATACGATCACGTAGGTCAAGGAGCAAGACAAGTAGGTTCTACTTTTAAGCCTTTTGTTTACGCAACAGCTATAGATCAATTGGGAATGTCACCTTGTGATTCAATTATAGACTCACCATTTACAATGCCAAAAGGGAAATGGGGAATTACACAATCGTGGTCACCAAGAAATTCAGATGGAAAATATAAAGGTTTAATCAACTTAAAAACAGCATTAGCCAATTCAGTAAATACGATTTCAGCAAAATTAATGGATAGAGTTGGGCCAGAAGCCGTTGTTAATCTGGTACATCGATTAGGCGTAACTTCAGAAATCCCTGCAAGACCAGCAATTGCATTAGGTGCAGTAGAAATTACAGTAGAAGAAATGGTAGCTGCGTTAAGTACCTTTGCCAATGAAGGGCAATATGTAAAACCTCAAATCATTACTCGAATCGAAGATAAAAACGGAGTAGTTATTTTTGAAAGTATGCCAGAAACCAAAGATGTAGTTAATAAAGAAGTAGCTTATGCTGTAATTAAATTAATGGCAGGGGTTACAGATCCTGGAGGAACAGGCGCACGATTAGGAAGAGGTAGCGCAGGATTTATGAGTTATAATTACTCACTTAATAATGAAATTGCAGGTAAAACAGGAACTTCTCAAAATAATTCAGATGGATGGTTTATGGGAATGGTTCCAAACTTAGCAGCTGGAGTTTGGGTAGGAAATGAAGATAGATCAGCTCACTTCAGAAGAACTTACTACGGACAAGGAGCTACAATGGCCTTGCCTATTTGGGGTATTTTTATGGACAAATGTTATAAAGATAAATCATTAAATATATCGCAAGAGCGATTTCCGAAACCTGCAGACATGTCTATAAAAGTAGATTGTTGGACTGCGAAAAAAGTAATTGACACAACAGAAACAGTAGTCCCTGATATTGATGAGTTACAATTTTAAAATTATACAAACACCTTTGAAAGAAGGTGTTTTTTTTATACATTTAAGCAAATTTTAGAACAACGATGATAAATAGAAAAGTAAATAATGTGCAAGAAGCACTGAAAGGCATAAAAGACAATATGACAATTATGCTAGGTGGTTTTGGTCTTTGTGGAATACCAGAAAATAGTATTGCAGAACTTGTGAAAATGAATGTTTCAGGTTTAACTTGTATTTCAAATAATGCTGGAGTAGATGATTTTGGTTTAGGTTTGTTGCTTCAAAAAAGACAAATAAAAAAAATGATTTCTTCTTATGTGGGAGAAAATGCAGAATTTGAACGTCAAATGCTTTCAGGAGAATTAGATGTAGAACTTACACCACAAGGGACTTTAGCAGAAAAATGTAGAGCTGCTCAAACAGGAATTCCAGCTTTTTTTACACCTGCAGGTTATGGAACAGAAGTAGCAGAAGGAAAAGAAGCTCGAGAATTTAACGGAAAAATGCACATAATGGAATTGGCTTATAAAGCCGATTATGCTATTGTAAAAGCATGGAAAGGTGATGAAGCTGGAAATTTAATTTTCAAAGGAACAGCTAGAAACTTCAACGCTGTTATGGCTGGAGCAGCAAATATAACAATCGCTGAGGTTGAAGAATTAGTTCCAGCAGGAACATTAGACCCAAATCAAATTCATATTCCAGGAATCATGGTTAACCGTATTTTCCAAGGAGAAAAATTTGAAAAAAGAATTGAGCAACGAACAGTTAGACAGAAATAATTATGGCATTAGATAAAAATCAAATAGCAATGCGAATTGCAAAAGAAGTAAAAGATGGTTACTATGTTAACCTAGGAATTGGTATTCCAACTTTAGTAGCCAATTTTGTTAGAGATGATATCGCAGTAGAATTTCAAAGTGAAAACGGAGTCTTAGGAATGGGGCCATTTCCTTTTGAAGGTGAAGAAGATGCTGATATTATCAATGCAGGAAAACAAACTATAACAACTTTATCAGGTGCAAGTTTCTTTGATTCAGCTCTTAGTTTTGGAATGATTCGTAGTCAAAAAGTAGATTTAACTATTTTAGGAGCTATGGAAGTCTCAGAAAACGGAGACATAGCTAATTGGAAAATTCCAGGCAAAATGGTTAAAGGAATGGGCGGAGCTATGGACTTAGTAGCTTCTGCTGAAAACATTATTGTTGCTATGATGCATGTAAACAGAGCTGGAGAATCTAAATTATTAAAGCGATGTTCATTACCATTGACAGGTGTTGGTTGTGTAAAGAAAATTGTAACCGAATTGGCAGTAATAGAAATTACAACTAAAGGGTTTAAACTGTTAGAAAGAGCTCCAGGAGTTTCAATCGAAGAGATAAAAAATGCTACAGAAGGTACATTAATTATTGAAGGAGATATTCCAGAGATGATATTGAATTAAAAGTAAAATATTTTTCTTACCAAAAAAGCCAGCTATAGCTGGCTTTTTTGGTATTATTATTAATTTTTTGTTAATAAAATAGTGTATTTATATAAAATATGTGGTTTTACCGTATTTAATATTAAAATTTTGTTAATATATTTATTATCACAAAATTAAATGCCTATTAGCTAATTTAACAACAGATTTATTATGAAAAAAAATTTACCTAAAAACTGGATGGTAATAGTTGCCCTCAGTTTACTCTCATTAACTGTTTCCGCTCAAGAAGGAGATAGAAATGTGAAGCAAAAAATTACTGATGAAAATGGACAAATAAGTTTAGTCGTTTTCAATGAAACTTCTTCTTATACAACTAAAGATTCGAGGAATATTTTTAAAGATCAGTTTAATTTGTCAGACGATTCTGAGTTTGTTTCAATTTATTCAGAACAAGACAGTAAAGGTTTCTTCCATGAAAAATTTCAATTGTTTCACAAAGGAATTAAAGTAGAATTTGTAACGTACACATTACATTCAAAAAACGGAAAAGTAGTATCAATTAGTGGAGAAATTTATCCAATTAATGATTTCAAAATAATTCCATCTTTAAATGCACAAACTGCTTTTAATAATGCAACAAGACATATTGGAGCTACTTCATATTTATGGAATAATCCAGAAGAAGCTGTTTTAGCAGGTAATTATCAAAAACCACAAGGTGAATTAATGATTATGCCTTTTTTTAGTGATATTACTGCAAATAGTAAAGAAAAAGTAAAACTTAAATTAGTTTATAAATTTGATATTTATGCTTCACAACCCTTAAGTAGAGGAGATGTTTATGTTGATGCACATTCTGGAGATGTAATTTTCTATAATGCTACTATTAAACATGCTAATAATTTTGGTCATTCATCTTTTAACCCTTTAACTAAAAAGGCTAAATATATTCCAGAAGTTTCAACTGAAAAAGCAAAACAACTTACAAATACTTTAGAAACATTAGTTGCAGGAACAGCTTCAACAAGATATAGTGGTTCTCAATCTATTGAAACCACTTTAAGCGGTGGAAGTTATATCTTAAAAGATGCAACTCGTGGAAGCGGAGTAAATACTTATGATTTAAATACAAGTACTAATTATGCTTCTGCAGTTAATTTTACGGATAGTGATAATAACTGGACAACAGCAGAACATTCTGCTAATAAAGATAATGGTGCTTTAGATGCACATTGGGGAGCTGAAAAAACATATGATTATTGGGGCGTAAAACACAATAGAAATAGTTTCAATAATTCTGGTGCAGCAATTAATAGTTACGTTCATTATAGCGCTAACTATGATAATGCCTTTTGGGATGGTTCTAGAATGACTTATGGTGATGGAAGTGGAACTTACTTTGATATATTAACATCATTAGATGTTGCTGCTCACGAAATTGGTCATGCTGTTTGTACATATACTGCAAATTTAGCTTACCAAAGAGAATCAGGTGCGTTAAACGAAGCTTTTTCAGATATTTGGGGAGCAGCAGTTGAGTTTTATGCAGCACCAACAAAAAGTACTTGGTTAATTGGTGAAGACATCGAAAGACGTTCTGGACATTTAGCTTTACGTTCAATGAGTAATCCAAAAAGTGAAGGGCAACCAGATACTTACGGAGGAACTTATTGGCAAAATCCTAACTGTGGAACTCCAACTCAAACAAATGATTATTGTGGAGTTCATACAAATAGTGGTGTTTTAAATCACTGGTTTTATATTTTAGTTCAAGGAAAATCAGGAACTAATGATATAGGAAGCACATATAATGTATCTGGAATTGGAATGGATAAAGCTTCAAATGTTGCTTACCGTTTAGAGAGTCAATACTTATCGGCTAATTCTACTTATGCCAACGCAAGAACTTATGGAATTCAATCTGCTGTAGATTTATACGGAGCAGGTTCACCTGAAGTTATTGCTACTACAAATGCATTTTATGCAGTTGGAGTTGGTGCAGCTTATGTTATTGCAGATTCACAAGCACCTTCTACACCTACAAACTTAGTAGCTTCTGGAACAACAGCTTCTTCAACTAACTTAAGTTGGAATGCATCAACAGATAATATTGGAGTTACAGGATATAATGTTTATAGAGATGGAACCTTAGTAACAACTGCAACAGGAACTTCTTATGTAGCTTCTGGATTAACAGGTTCAACTACTTATGCATTCACGGTAAAAGCAAAAGATGCTGCAGGAAATTTATCAACTACAAGTAATACAGCTTCTATTACAACTTTAGCAGGTTCAACAACTTATTGTGCTTCTCAAGGGAACAGTACAGCAGATGAAAGAATTGGAAAAGTAGTATTTGGTTCTATAAATAATACTTCAACAGGATCTGCTGGTTACGAAGATTTTACAGCCTTATCAACTACAGTTACTCAAGGAACAAATTATACTATTACAATCACACCAACTTGGACAGGAACTGTTTATAGTGAAGGTTATGCAGTATTTATTGATTACAATAAGGATGGAGATTTTGATGATGCTGGTGAAACAGTTTGGACAAAAGCAACTTCTACTGCAACACCTGTAAGTGGTTCATTTACAATTCCAACTTCTGCTTCAACTGGAGTTACAAGAATGAGGGTTTCTATGAAATATAACGGTGTACCAACTTCTTGTGAAGCATTTAGTTATGGACAAGTAGAAGATTACACAGTTAATATTACTGGTTCTACTGCTGACACACAAGCACCAACCGCACCAACAAGTTTAGCTGCTTCAAGTGTAACTGAAACTACTGCAACACTTTCTTGGAATGCTTCATCAGATAATGTTGGAGTTACAGGTTATGATGTTTATCAAGGTTCAACTTTATTAGGAAATGTAGCTGGAACTTCGGCTAATATCACAGGATTAACAGCTAATACTTCTTATACATTTAGTGTAAGGGCAATTGATGCAGCAGCTAATGTTTCATCTTCAAGTAATGCAGTTACTTTTACAACTTTGGGTGGTGCAACTGGCAATTCTACAACTACATTACACGAAGGGTTCTTTGAATCTGGATGGGATGGATGGCAAGATGGTGGAAGTGATTGTGCTCGTTATTCTGGTTCAAGATCTTTTGAAGGAAGTTATTCTATTTATGTAAGAGATAATTCTGGTTCTGCATCTACAATGACTTCACCTACATTTAATTTAGGATCATATGATGCAGTTGAATTCAAATTCTATTTCTATACAAATTCTATGGAAACAGGAGAAGATTTCTTTGTACAATTCTATAATGGTTCTTCATGGGCAACTATTGCAACTTATGTAAGTGGATCTAGTTTTAACAACAATACTTTTTATTCTGGAACACTTAATTTAACTAAAGCACAATACAATTTTGCATCAAATTCACAATTTAGAATTCAATGCGATGCTTCTGCAAATGATGATTTAGTGTATATTGACCAAGTAACTGTAAAGGGAATTATTGGAACTGGTTTCGCACCAAACAGCATTAACCAATTATCAACTCCAAATCCATTATCAATAAACAATGTTGATGAAATTGACGGTGACTTTATGATTTATCCAAATCCAGTTACAGATGGAATGTTGAATGTAAGAGTTCCTTCTGAAACAGCTTCATATAGCATTATCAACTTATTAGGACAAACAGTATTAAAAGGAGAAGTTTCGCAACAAGCGATTAACGTTTCTTCTTTAAATGCAGGAGTTTATATAATTGAAGTTAATGATGGGGAAGAAGTTAATAATCAAAAATTCATCAAGAAATAATTAATCTTAACTTAACAAAAATTCCGATTACATTAATTTGTAATCGGGATTTTTTTTATTCTTTGATGTTGTGAAATTTATCAAATGATATTTTTTTGCTTCTATAAATAGTGTCTTTTGGAGTAATGTATGTTTTAATCCATTTATTGTTTTCTAATTTAAAATGAATGGAATCTGATATTTCTTCAATTCCCATATTTTCAATATAAGTGGATTTTTCATCAGGACCAAAAGAAGAATTTCTAGAGATTATAAAGTTTTTATTTTTCTCAAAAAACTCTATATATCTTCCCCAACCACTATCACTATAAGTAACGTAATCATGTACTAAATCAAAAGCATTATCTTCTGTATAAAACAAGAAATGTGTTTGTTGATAACCACAAGCAGGATAACCATTACTTATCGTTAAAAACGGATAGTATTTAGATGTTTCTTCATATTTAAATCCATTTTGAGAATACCAATCTGCATTCTCCTCAAATAAATCTTTTAATAATACATAAGATTTGTTGACCAATGAATCATTTCTATAAAAATCAAATCTATATTTAGCATTTAAAATAGAATCTTTGGTATATTTTTTTTCAAGTAACTGAATTAAAACCCAGTCATTTTCCAATAAATCTTTATCTAAACTTAATTTTAAAGTATCTGTTTTTAAAACAGTTTCTTCAATAATTGGTTTTTCTATTTTAGTTTCTTTTTTCTGTTGATTACATGAAAAAATAAATACTAAACTTATTATTGAAAAGTATCTCATAACTTAATAGTTTTTCCACTATTTAAATATTCCAACAAAACTGCATTAGCATTTCCAAAAGTAGGATGTTGATCTGATAAATTTACAACTCTTTTTTTATTTAATTTATACATCAAATCAAATTCGGTTGTAAATAATATTACAGACAAAAACGGATTATTTAGAAACGGAAGTAATCTATCAAAAGCTGTGTCAAGAGAATGAATTTCAAATAATTCTTCTTGTTGAAACCTGAACTTTAATTCCAGTTTCAATTCGTCTCCATCAATAACTGGACGTATGTAAATATTTTTTAGTTCAGTATTTCCAATAGTTTTTGCAAAAGTCAATTTTGCAAAAGTTCCATCAGTTAAACTAGTTTTAAATCGAGCATAAAAGTCTTTAAAAGTATCAGTAAAAGGCATATTTCTTATTTTATATTAAAAAAACCAAGTTGCGACAAAGATAGCAGTTATTACACAGATTAAATCAACTAAAAGCATTGTTCCTAGCGTATATCTTGTATTTTTCATGTTTATACTTCCGAAATAAACCGCAATCACGTAAAACGTTGTTTCTGCACTACATTGAAAAATACTACTCAATCTTCCGGTTAATGAATCTGGTCCATAAGTTTTCATAGAATCAATCATAAATCCACGAGAACCACCAGAGCTAAAAGGTCGTAACATAGCTACAGGAAGTGAATCGGTAATCTCTTTACTCATTCCAGCATGAGAAGCTATAAATGAAATTCCATTTGAAATTAAATCAAACAAACCACTATTTCTAAACATTGAAATAGCAACAAGCATTGCCAGAACATAAGGAAAAATCGTTACTCCAGTTTTTAAACCATTATTTGCACCAACTACAAATGAATCGAAAATTGTAGTTTTTAAAGCGGTGAATTTCTTTTCGTTAATGAATGAAAATATTAATGTAAAAGCAATAATCACTACCAACATTAAACCTGAAAGGTTAGCTGTAAAAAAGTTTTTTTCTACTAAATTTAAACCATTGATGTAAAATAGCAATCCTACAATTGCACCAATTAAGGTGAATAATGCGATGACTAAAGAAGCACTTTTAAAGTTAATTTTTTGACGAATTCCAACAATAATAAAAGCAGCAATTGTACCAATAAATGAAGTTATGATACAAGGTAACATTACATCAGCTGGATTGGCAGCATTTTCGGCAGCACGATATCCAATAATTGAAGTTGGAATCAAAGTTAAACCAGCAGCATGTAAACACATAAACATAATTTGCGCATCACTAGCTTTGTCTTTATCAGGATTTATTTCTTGTAAACTTTGCATGGCTTTTAGTCCAAAAGGTGTTGCAGCCGAATCTAATCCAAGAAAGTTAGCTGCGAAATTCAAAGTCATGTATGAAATTGACTCGTGATTTTTTGGAACTGTAGGGAATATTTTTGAGAAAACTGGACTCAATTTTTTAGCTAATTTTTCAGAGGCACCAGAATCTATAAGCAATTGCATTAAACCACAAAAGAAGGCTAAATAAGCAATTAAGGGAATGATTAAATCGACTAAACTACTTTTTGCAGTTGCTAATAAACCATCTGATTTTTGAACACCACTATATATTTTTACCGTTTGATTTTTATAAACGTAAGTTGTATCAGGATTTGAGGTAACATTATTTAAAATATATGTTTTTTCAGCCGATTTTTCGATGCTGTCTTTGATGAAAACCGGAATTTCATTCAAGAATTTTTCAGAAACTAAAACAGGATCATCTTTTTCTCCATTCAAAAGAAAATCAATAGTATAAGTGTTTCCAGAAAACAAACTAACCACAACAAAAAGAATTGACGAAATAAAAATTGCCAACCAAAACCTGCTCAACACCATAATTTGAATTTTTGTAAAAGTAATAAAACATTGTCAATAACAATAACAATGACAATTTTTGGAATTTTTTATATTGAAATTTTATCTAAACATGCAAAATTTCATCATCAACTAACAAATCTTCTCTTCTCATTTTTAAGAAAACTTGTGCCACAGCAATTACATCTTTTTCACAATAAGTTACAATTCTATCTATATCATTTTCAATATAAAAAACTCTTGCAACTTCACTTCCATCAATATCGTCTTTTGGCGATGATATGCCTAATATCTTAGTAAGAAGCTTTAAAGATGTGAAATGTTTATAATCACCAAATTTCCATAATTCTAAAGTGTCTAAATGAGGAACTTCCCAAGGTTTTTTGCCAAAAAGATTAATTTTAGATGGCAAAGCAATTCCATTGATTATCATTCTACGAGCAATAAACGGAATATCAAATTCCTTGATGTTATGACCACATAAAAGATGAGCCGTTAAATTAAAATTATCATTCAATAAATTAGAAAAATCTTGTAATATTTTCTTTTCTTCCCCAAAAAGAGAAGTTACTCTAAAATTTCTAATATCACTTTTGTTGTTAAAATACCCAACAGATATACAAATTATTTTACCGAATTCTGCCCAAATTCCAGCTCGTTCATAAAAATCTTCTGCACTAACTTCGTCTCTTCTTTGGTACTGTGTTTTTTGTTCCCAAAGTTTTTTAGTTTCTTCGTCCATTCCTAAATAACTAATTTCTTGAGGAACAGTTTCAATATCTATAAATAGAATATTGTTGAGGTTAATTTTTTCAATCATGATTTTTAAGTGATTAATTAAAATTTTGATTATATCTTTTTTCTTTGCTCTTTATTCTATTTTTTCTCCTTTAACATTTCATAAGTTTCTTCCACATAAGTATACAAATCATTACTGTGAGGATCAGTTTTAGTTTGAACTCCTTTTAAATGTCCTAAACGCACAATAATTAAATCATCTTCAGGTATTACAATTACAAATTGTCCTAAATGTCCTCTCATGTAAAACAATTCTTTTCCATTAATTTTATGCAGCCACCAACCATAACCATATTGTGGACTATTCTCAAATCGTGGTGTAATGCATTTTTTTACAAAAGTTGAATCAAGAATTTGTTCTCCATTCCATTTTCCGTTTTGTTTGTATAGTTTTCCAAATCTTGCAAAATCTCTAGCATTACTTGCTATGCAACAATAGGCTTTTTCAATTCCGTCTGGTTCATGATCTAATTGCCAAAGAGCGTCATTTTCTGCACCCATTTTTTGCCAAAAGTTTTTAGAAACATAATCTGAAACATACTCACCAGTTGCTTTTTCAATACACATGGCTAAAAGTTGAGTTGCACCACTTAAATACTTAAATGATTGACCAGGTTTTGCCTTGATTTCTAATCCTAAAATTACTTTTTTCAAATCATCATCAAAATAAGCACGAGTTACAATAGAAAATGGACTATAATATTTTTCGTCCCAACTTAATCCAGAAGCCATTGATGATAAGTCGCCAACAGTAACATCTTTTGCAAATTTGCCTTTAAGTTCAGGATAAAAATCAGTTACTTTTTGGTCTAAACTTTTTATTTTTCCTTGCATTATGGCTTTTCCAAGTGCGGCTGTTACAACACTTTTTGCCATAGAAAACGAATTGGTTTTGGAATTTTTATCAAAACCATCAAAATAACTTTCGTGCCAAATACTATCATTCTTAATGATTATAAAAGCAACTGTTTGAAGTTCTTTATGAGTTTTTGCAAGAGTTGGAGTTGCTTTTACTGAATTATAATCTGTGGCAATAGTCCATGGTAGTGCTGTTCCTTTTTTGATTTCTCTATTAGGAAAATGTGTGTAATCTTCTAAAAATGCAGTTGTGTATCCTCTAAAATAAATTGTTCTAACGGCTCTAAGTAAATAGTCTATATCAAAAATGTACATTAAAATAATAATGCTTACTAAAACAATAGCAAACCATTTGAAGAATTTTTTGAGAAATCTCATAGTAAAAATTTTACAACGAATTTAATGAAATTTCTATATAAAAAAGAGAATTTGATTTAGATTTTAAAACAAAGATTGTTGCTTTACAGGATTTTCATGATCTAACAACCATTTCTTTCGCCATAAACCACCAGCGTAACCTGTCAATGAACCATCAGAACCAATTACTCTATGACAAGGAACTACAATCCAAAGTGGGTTTTTTGCGTTTGCGTTTGCAACTGCTCTAATTGCCTTTACATCACCTAATTTTATAGAAAGTTCTTGATAGGACATTGTTTTTCCGTAAGGAATATTTAATAATTCTTGCCAAACTTTTTGTTGGAAATCTGTTCCTTTTGGATTTAATTTGAAATTGAAATCATTTCTATTTCCTTCAAAATAATCTTGAATTTGGTTTACAGCTTCTTTAAGTACAAGCGGAATTTTTTTAGACACTTTTTGCTCCTCATTAAAAACATGAAGCCATTATAAAATCTGTATAAATTCTATCATTTTTTTGATGTTAAAACAGCTTATGGAATTAACATTGTTCCATAAAGCAGCGCTAAAATTTAGCAATTAAAGAAACAAATTAAAAAGAGGATTATGTTTTGAAAGGCATTTTTTTATAGTAATTCATTAAGAACTTGTCTAACTTTATCGGTATCCTTGATGTAATATTTTGCTTTGGTTTTTTTGAACCCAACTTTAATAGTTGTGGCAAAATCGGGTAGCTCTTCAAACATAAATTCGTCCGTATAATCATCACCTAGAGCTATTATAGAATCAAATTTTTGATTTATTAATAGATGAGAACAAGCTTTTCCTTTATTGACACTACTGCTTTTAACTTCTATAACTTTATCACCATTTAAGATACTAAGACCATGATTTGTAATTAAACTAGTTAGAACGGTATTTACTTCACTTGTTCTTATTTGTGCAAGTTCTGGATCTGCTTTTCTGTAATGCCATGCCAAAGAAAATTTCTTTTTCTCAACAAATGTTCCAGGTGTATTGTCTGCAAAGTTTTCTAAAACAGGTAAAATACTATCCATCCATTCATTTTTAAGATTTGCTAAGGCTTTCCATTGCTTATTTGGTTTTTTTAACCAAACACCATGATCTGTAATTAAAGTATAATTTTTATCAGGAAACCAATTATCAAAAGTCTCTTTATCTCTTCCACTAATTAAAACCACAGTCAGGTTTTTTTTGGAACTTAACTTATCTAACAGAGCATATAATTCCTCATCGGGATATGCGTCTTTTGGATTGTCTGTAAAACTTTTTAGCGTTCCATCATAATCTAATAGAAGAAGCTTATTTTGTGCTGCTTTAAACTTTTCAATTTGTTTTTTTTTGGTTTCTTCAACAAATGGAATTGCATCAACTATTTTGGTTTGAGTATTGGTATTTAAAAGTGCTTTCATAAATTCATCAGCCCATTTTTCAACGTTGTACCTTTTTAACCTTTTTTGGAGTATATTCATTCTTAAAGATTGCTCTTCCTTTGGCATTTCTAAAGCTTGTTTTATGGCAGATGAAAACTGTTCAAAATTATTGGGATTTATAATTAACGCTTCACTCATTTCTTTTGCAGCTCCAGCCATTTCACTTAAAATTAACACACCATCTTGATGCACTCTTGTAGCAACGTATTCTTTAGCAACTAAATTCATTCCATCTCTTAGAGGTGTAATTAAAGCAACATCAGCAGAGGTGTATAAATCAATTAAATTATTAAAAGGAACTGATCTATAAAAATACCAAATTGGAGTCCAGTTTACAGTAGAAAATTGCCCGTTTATACGTCCAACCAATTCATCTGTTTCTTTTTTTAATCTTTTGTATTGAGGCACATTTGATCTCGAGGGAACTGCCAACATAATTAAACGAACTTTCTCCTTATATTCTGGATGTTGGTTTAAAAAATACTCAAATGCTTTGATTCGATTCGGAATTCCTTTGGTATAATCTAATCGATCAATGGATAAAATTAATTGAGTTCCAGAAGCTGTTTTAATATGATCCTCTAAACGATGTTGCAAGTCAGATTTCTCAGCTTCAGTATTGGTTAGTTTTTCTAGAGAGGCATTATAAAATTTATCATAGTCAATCCCCATAGGAAAAGAATCTACCTTAATTACACGATCTTCATACATAATCTGATTAAAATTCACTTCCAAACGTAAAATTCTTTTCACAGAACTTAAAAAATGCCTTTCATAATCATATGTATGAAATCCTAATAAATCTGCTCCTAACATTCCTTGTAATAATTCTTCTCTCCATGGAAAAATTCTAAAAATTTCAAACGAAGGATAAGGAATATGCAAAAAGAATCCAATTTTACTATTTGGTCTTTCTGCTTTTATTAATGCGGGAAGTAATAGTAATTGATAATCGTGAATCCAAATTACATCACCATCTTCGGAGTTTGCTAAAACGACATCAGCAAATTTTTGATTAACTTCTTTATAAGAGAGCCATTGTTTATTTTCAAAAGAAGAGTATTCTGTAAAATAATGAAAAAGTGGCCACAAAGTCTTATTGCTAAAACCCAAGTAAAAATCATCAATATCATTTTTAGTCAGAGCAACAGAAACGCACTTTTCTTTTAATAAAGCTTCGTCAACTTTCAGTTGTTTTTTTCTGGTGGCTTTATTGTCTTCTAAACCAGACCAACCTATCCAAATTCCGTCACCTTCTGCATGAACAGATTTCATACCTGTTGCTAAACCTCCAACACTTGGCGTGACTTCTAATAAGTCATTTTCTATGTTAATTTGAACCGGTAAGCGATTTGAAACAATTATATTTTTTGACATTTTCTTGTGAAGCTTGCTTAATTATTATATTTTTTGTTAATTTAATGAAAATAACATCACAAACAAAAACTTCTATGAACAATTTAGATTACGGAATAATTGGAAACTGTCAAAGTGCTGCGTTAATATCTAAAACAGGATCATTGGATTGGTGTTGTTTGCCTCAATTTGATTCGTCTTCTGTTTTTGCAAAATTGTTGGATGATAAAATTGGAGGTAGTTTTTCTTTTGTGGTTTCAGAAGGCTATAAAATTGAACAGAAATATCTAGAAAATACCAGTATTTTAATCACTTCTTTTACAAGCGATGAAGGTGTTTTTGAAATTCATGATTTTATGCCTCGTTATGCCAAAGAACATGATAAATACCATAATCCACCCGAAATAATTAGATATATAAAATATATTTCTGGTCAACCTAAATTTAAAGTAAATTATAATCCAAAACTAGAATATGCCTTAGGGGAAACAGTTTCTTATGTCAAAGATGATTTTATTGTAAGTCTAACCAATAAAGAGCAGTTTGACACACTCTTTTTATATTCTGATTTTGAAAAGGAAAAAATCGTAAATGGTTCGGAAATTACACTGTGTCAAGATGGTTATTTTTTGATAGGATATAATGAGAAAATTCTAAAACTGACATTGTCTAAAGTGCAATTAGAATTAGAAAGAACAAAAGTGTATTGGCATAATTGGGTAGATATTACGCCAACGTATAAAAAATACAATAATGAAATAACTAGAAGTGCCATAACTCTAAAATTATTAAGTTATGATAAGACAGGAGCAGTTTTAGCAGCTGTCACAACATCATTACCTGAAACAATCGGCGAAGTTAGAAACTGGGATTATCGCTTTTGTTGGATTAGAGATGCTTCTATGGTAATTAAAGTCGTATCTCAAATGGGACATCGAAAAATAGCACAGCGTTATCTAAAGTTTATCATTGATTTGATTCCTGATAAGGGAGAAAAGCTTCAAATTATGTATGGTATTAATCAAGAAAAAAAATTAACCGAGAAAACTTTAGAACATTTAAGCGGTTATAAGGGTTCTAAGCCAGTTCGTGTTGGAAATGCTGCATATTCTCAAAAGCAGAATGATATTTATGGTATTTTAATGGACGTAATTCACCAGCAAGTGGTCAATTTTTCTACCGATATTGACAATGGTGAAAATTTATGGACCATTACCAAAGGGATTGTTTGGGTTGTTGGCAATCATTGGAAAGAAGCAGACAAAGGAATATGGGAATTTAGAGAAGAAGATCGACATTTTACATTTTCGAAAGTACTTTGTTGGGTTGCGATTGATAAAGCCATAAAAGTCGCCGAGGTTTTTAACAAACAGCACAAAATAAATAAGTGGAAAGCTTTAGAGGAAGAAATTAAAGCTGATATTTTAAAGAATGCATGGAATGACGAAGTTCAAGCCTTTACACAATCTTATGGCTCCAGAGAAATGGATGCTTCTGTATTATTAATGGAACCTTATGGTTTTATAGATGCAAAAGACGAAAAATACATTAGTACAGTAAAAGCTATTGGTAGAAATCTAAATAATGATGGTTTGTTGTATCGTTATAAAATAAAAGATGATTTTGGTTTGCCTTCTTCTTCTTTTACAATTTGTACATTTTGGTACATTAATGCCATGTATAAAATTGGTGAAGAACAGCAAGCAAGAAAACAATTTGATCAGTTACTATCCTACAGCAATCATTTAGGTCTATTTAGTGAAGATATAGATTTCAAAACCAAACGTCTTCTAGGTAATTTTCCACAAGCTTACTCGCATTTAGCTTTGATTGAAACAGCTATTAACTTATCAAATATTACTGACGAAGAAAAATTAAAAGAAGAATTGCTTAAATAATACAAATTGATTTTAAAGCACAAAACTTTTTTTTATAACTTTTTTTTAAATTTATAACCCAAGGTTTCCACTATTTTTAAACTATTAATTTGCTTTCCAAAAGATTTGCCTTCTACTGTAAATTCAGGAATAGGCAAATCATTTTCAACAGCTCTTTGTGTATAATATGCTTTTCTTGTTGGATGTTGAGGTGCAACGGCATTGAAGATAATATTTTCATTCTTAACTTGATTCAGAATCTCACAAATTATTCCAATACAATCTTCTTGATGAATTAAATTAATTGGACTATCAGGGTTTTCTAAATTATTTTTTCCAGCTAAGAACTTTATAGGATGTCTGTCTACACCGATTAAACCTCCAAAACGAAGAATTGTAGTTTGGAAATTTGAGTTAGAAAGTAATAAATCTTCCGTTTGAAGCAATTGTTTTCCACTTTCAGAATCTGGATTTGGAATTGTATTTTCATCTATTTCAACAACAGAAAATGCATCTGCATAAACACTTGTTGAACTTATAAAAACAATATATTTAATTTTTGATTTTTCAATTTCAGTAATCAATAATTTAATTTTTTCAACAAAATTTTCTGATGGATTACTTCGTAATTTAGGAGGAATGTCAATAATTAAAACTTCCGAATTTTCTAATAAGCCAGCTACATTTCCTTTAATTTCAGTTTCAGAAAGCTCAATTTGAAAAGGTTGAATGTTGTTATTTTCCAAAAGATCTAATTTACTTTTAGAAGTTGTTGAACCTTTTACATCATAACCAGTTTCTATTAACTTTTTAGCTAATGGTAATCCTAACCAACCGATGCCTAATATTGAAATCTTTCTTCTTTCTTCTTGCATCTAGATTTCTTTTTTTACTAGCATAATAAATTCATCTTCCAATAATCGATAACCTTGATCATACAAGAAATAATAAGTGTTACCTGTTTTAGTATTTAGTATACTTGTGAAGAATTCAAAATCAAAACCTTTACTTGTCAGTTTAGTTCGAGTTGTTCTTCCTTTATCTTCTGGATTTAAATCACAAAGAATTCTGTAATTTTTACGCAATTTGTTGTTTACATTACGCATTAAATTATTTTGATCTTTGTTCATTTTGTTGTTATAGGCATTACGACACCCGTCAGAACAAAACTTTTTGTCTTCTCTACCTATAATTTTATCACCACATTCTAAACAGTTTTTACTCATAATTCACTTCTTAAAGTTAAAAACCATTTCTTCATTAGAATCTTCAAAATAGGCATAAATTTTCACTTCATTTTCTGATATATATTCAAAAGTAAAATCGTCAAAATACATTCTATTTCCTTCTTTTTTAATAAATTTAAAATTTTCGGATTCGTCTTTTTCTTCCCAACCGTTCAAATTAGCATCAAAATGTTTGATTTGATATTCGAGTGTTCCGTCTTTTTCAACAATGTGACCTAGTTCGTAAAAGACTATTTTACCTTCAACGACAAGTTTAAAGTTGAACATCATTGAACCACCAAAAGGATTACTCCAATTTTCTTCATAAGTTCCGTTAAAAGCTTCACCTTTCCAATTTCCAGCAAGCCATTTTATATCTTGTAAAGTTGCTCTTTCAGAACCTTTTTCATCATTATAACGCAAGGTGTTTTGAGCGAAACCAAAAGTAGAAAAAGTTAAAAATAAAAGTAAAGCCTTCATTTATTTTAGTTTTTTAAGTTGGTATAAATCATGTCTTCTGTCTTTCATAGTTCTAACACTTCCATGTTGGTGTAATTCTTTTAACAAATTAATATCAACATCGACAATTAAGGTCATTTCAGTATTTGGAGTAGCTTCTGCTTTAATTCCGTTACTTGGAAAAGCAAAATCAGAAGGCGTAAAAACAGCCGCTTGTGCATATTGAATATCCATGTTATTTACTTTAGGTAAGTTTCCAACACAACCTGCAATAGCTACATAACATTCGTTTTCAATCGCTCTTGCTTGCGCACAATGTTTTACACGTGTATAACCGTTTTGTGTATCAGTCAAGAAAGGAACGAATAAAATATTCATACCTTCTTCAGCCATAAGTCGAGATAATTCTGGAAATTCAACATCATAACAAATTACAATTCCGATTTTTCCACAATCGGTATCAAAAGTCTGAATGGTATCACCACCTGTAATTCCCCAGTGGAAAACTTCGTTTGGGGTAATGTGAATTTTACGATACATTTCGTTTGTTCCATCTCGTTTACAAAGGAAACCTACATTAAAAACGTGACCATTTTCAATAAAAGGCATACTTCCAGTAATGATATTTATATTGTAGGAGATTGCAAATTCTTGAAATTTTAATTTTACAGCTTCAGTATGACGAGCTAGTTCTTTAATAGCTTCTGCTTCTGATAGATGGTTGTAATCTGCCATTAATGGCGCTGTGAATAATTCAGGAAATAATGCGAAATCACTTCCGTAACCAGACACTGCATCAATAAAGAATTCAGCTTGTTCAAAAAGAGCATCTAAATTACTTAACGAACGCATTTGCCATTGAATTAAACCTAAACGAACAATACTCTTCTCAGTATTTATTAATTTTGGACTATCTTCATAATAGACGTTATTCCATTCTAATAAAACAGCATATTCTAAAGATTCTTTATCACCTTCTAAATAATTTTTAAGGACACGAACTTCATGAAAATCATTACTTAATTGAAAAGATAAAACAGGGTCGTAAATTTCTTTTTTCTTTACTTTATCTATATAAACTTTAGGCGTTATTTCATCTTTATATTTTCCATAATTCGGAATTCTTCCTGCAAAAATGATTGATTTAAGATTTAATTGATCACACAATTCTTTTCTTGCATCATATAAACGTCTTCCTAATCGAAGACCTCTATATTTTGGGTTTATAAAAACATCAATACCATAAATGACTTCTCCGTTAGAATTGTGAGTGGAAAAGGTGTAATTGCCCGTAACAGCTTTATAAGTTCTTGTTTTAAAAGCAAATTCTTCTGTCACTAATATAGATAATGCAGAACCCACAACAATTCCATCCACAACAATTACTAATTGTCCTTCAGGAAATTTTTTTAATAAAGTTTCTAGTTGATCTTCTTTCCAAAATGATTCTGCCATTTCAGGATAAGATTCAATCATAGATTTTTTCAACTCTTTATAATCTTTTATTTGTAGGTTTCTTAATTCAACAGATTGTATTGTGCTAGGCATCTTTTGTTAATTTTCTTGCAAATATAATAAAATTATTATCCGTGTACAAACGTTTACAAATATTTACAACCGAAAGTAAACAGATAACTACCGAATAAATTTTGAAAGCTGTCTAATCTTTGCACTGTCGAAATGTAACAACGATTATTTCAATTTCAATATCAAGTTTTATTAGACACGAAAATAATTTTATATAAACAATTTAAACTTTACACGCCATGAATGCATTAAGAAACAAAGTACAACTAATCGGTCACGTAGGACAAGAACCAGAAATCAAAACTTTTGAAGGAGGAAAAAAATTAGCGAACATTACGTTAGCAACAAACGAAAGCTACACCAATGCAAAAGGTGAAAAAGTAGAAAGTACAGAATGGCATCGTTTAACAGCTTGGGGAAAAACAGCTGATTTGATTGAAAGCTACGTTACCAAAGGAAAAGAAATTGCTATTGAAGGAAAGTTATCACACAGAAGTTATGATGACAAAGACGGTGTAAAACGATACATCACAGAAGTTGTAATTAGTGAGTTGCTTTTATTAGGAAAGTAATTTTTTTAAAGATTGCACGGATTTCATAAATTGAAGTTCGTGCAATTCTTTTTAACCTTTAAAATTTTAAATCATGAACATTAGAGTTTTCAACATAAGATTAAGTAATGAGTTTTGTATAGTAGATCAAAACCGAATGAATGAATTTTTAGATTCAGTAGAAGTAAAGTTAACTTCAACTAATTTTGTTACAACTGGAATAACCGATTATTGGTCAGCTGTAGTTTTTTATGACCTAAAAAATAAAATTGATAAAACAAAAGAAGACAAATTAACTTTTGATGCCTTATCAGAACACGATAAAGAGATTTTTACTGCTTTAAAGCAATGGAGAAGTAATTTAGCAAGAGATTTAAGTATGTCAGCTTTTAGAATTTGTCACAATGCACATTTAATAGCAATTGCAGAAGCAAAACCAAAAACGCTAGAAAAATTAATTCAGGTAAAAGGTTTTGGAGAAGTTAGAACTGAAAAATATGGAGAAGATTTATTAGCTGTTTTAAACTCTCTTTAGAAAACACTTTTAGCAGCTCGATAGGTGTTTGCATGAGCTTCAATAATAGTTTTTATATCTGGAGAATAACCACCACCCATAGAAACCTGGACAGGAATTTCATGTTTAGAACACAATTCGAAAACTAGCTGGTCTCTTTTTTTACAACCTTCGAGAGAACAACCTAGTTTGCCTAATTTGTCCGAAGCTAAAATATCTACACCAGCTAAATAAAAGATGAAATCGGGTTTTTGTGTTTCAATTAAATCTGGAATTACAGTTGAAATAGTTTTTAGAAATTCATCGTCTGATGTATTGTCATCAAAAGCAATATCTAAGTCAGAAGTTTCTTTTTTGAAAGGATAATTGGTTTTACCATGTGTTGAAAAGGTAAAAACATTTGAATTATTCTGAAATATTTCAGCTGTTCCATTGCCTTGATGTACATCTAAATCGATGATTAAAATCTTTTTGACTAATTTGTTGTCCAATAAAAATTGAGAGGCAATGGCTTGGTCATTTAGCATACAAAAAGCTTCACCATGATCTGAATAAGCGTGATGTGTTCCACCAGCAATGTTAAAGGAAACTTTTGACTCAAAGGATTTTTGAGCACCAATTATGGTTCCTTGTGCGATTCTCAATTCGCGTTCCACAAGTTCTTTTGAAAGTGGGAAGCCTATTTTTCGTGAAGCTTTAGCATCTAAAGTTAACTTTAGTAAATCATCTACATATTCTTTTGTGTGAATTGTTAAAACGTGACTTAAATCGCAAGTTTCAGGTTCAAAGAAATCGGATTTTAAAGCTGTTCCTTCATATAGTAATTGCTGTGGAAGTAAATCATATTTCAACATTGGAAAACGATGTCCTTCTGGCAATGGATGTTTATATATGGGATGAAATGCTATTGGAAACATATAAAACTAGTCTAAAACATTCAAAACTTCTTTCACATTTGAAAGTGCTAAAAAGTTTTCGTGTTCAATTTCGAAATTAATTTTTTCGTATTCCCATGTAGTGTGATATGGAATGTGAATTCCAAAACCACCTAAATTCAAAATAGGTAAAACGTCTGATTTTAAAGAATTTCCAATCATTAAAAAATCTTTAGCTTCACATTCTAGACGACCAAACATTTTAGAATAGTCTAATTCGGCTTTGTCACTCAAAACTTCAATATGGTGAAAATAATGACCAATCCCGGAATCGTGTAATTTTCTGTGTTGGTCTTTTAAATCACCTTTTGTAGCTACAACTAATTTGTATTTGCCATGAAGTTCTATTAAAACATCTTCAACATTAGGTAATAATTCAACAGGTTTTTGCAATAAATCTTTGCCAATAGTGATAATTTTTTCAATGCCTTTTCCAGAAATTTTATGGTTGGTTAATTGCAAAGCAACTTCAATCATGGAAAGTGTAAAGGCTTTTATTCCAAAACCATATAAAGGCAAATTCTTAACTTGATGGTTCAAAATTAAACCCAAAATCTCTTGACTAGAAGCATAATCTTGGAATAATTGACAAAAACGTTCTTGGGCCTCATCGAAATAAGGTTCGTTGTGCCAAAGGGTGTCGTCTGCGTCGAAAGCTATTGTTTTTGGTTTCATCTTTTAATTAGAAAATTTATAAAATTCATATTTTAAACTCTCCTTGTCATATCCTCCAAGATATAAATCTTCGTTGATTTTAAAGACAATTTGTTTTTCAATTTGTTCATTATTGTGAATAAAAAGTCTTAGTTTATCAAATGGATTTTCTGCTATTTCTTTTGGAAGATGATTAAAATTTTCATCAAAAAGACAGTTAACATACATTACTTTTCTATTGTTATAAGAATTAACATTTTCAACAGAATAACTTGAAAGTAAAGAACCTATTAATGATCCAGAAAACCCACCAATAATACCTCCATATGAAGACGCATAATTATCTTTAATAGGAGAAACGCCTCCAACAGTCATTAAAACGGTATTGTCTTTTTTGTAAAATGAAATTGCAGGAAATTCGCTGATTATTTTTCTCAAGAATTTGTTTGTGTTATCTAAAATTCTTTTGTTTTTGATATTGCCATTTTCTTGAATAATGTCGGAGTTCTTAAATTTTATTTCCTCTTTATCATTTATTTCAAGTGTCTTAATCTCAATATTATCAAGTGTTTTAATTAAAATAAGCATTTTGTCATTATTCATTTTAAGTTGAATAATTTTATTATCAAAAATAAATGAATTAGAATCGACTATACCAAATTCAGTTTCTTTTACATAAGGTTTACTGTAAATATTTTGGCTTGATGTAAAATCTTCTAAGTTTATTGTTATTGTTTGAGTACTGGTAAGCGAATTGTCAAAAACCAATATCATTTGATTGTCAATAACATAACATTTTCTTTTTTCTGAACTTTTTATTAAAGATGGAGGCATTTCGGTTAATATTTCTTCCATATTATAACTAAAATCTCGCCCTCTTTTCTCTGCAATTAAATTCCAAAGTGTTGAGGTTCTCCCTTCTGAATTAAAAAATCGTTTGTCATCAAAAGAAATTGATTTTTTTATCACTTTGTCTTCAAAACTATAAATATTTAAAGTATTTGAATCTCTAGTAACAGTAATTGTATAAAATTTTGAATCTAAAGTAATTCTGTTAATTATTTCTTCACCTTTCAATTCAAAAACCACATCTTTCGTAGAGACTTTTTGTGATGTGAAATCTATGTTTTGTTCTAAAACAGCGTTCTTACTATTCCAATAAATTGTATAAATGTTAGCATTATTTTTGAACCCAATAATTGATTTGTATTTCTTATCGGGTCTTGCAATATTGAATTGTGTATTAACTTCTAGTTTTTCATTTAATTTAATACATTTCATGTTTTCTTTATCAAAGAAAAATAATCCGTTTTCATTTGTTTTAGTGTCAAAAATATTTAAATATTCAGTGTTTTTATTTAATTCAAGAGGAAACTCTTGAATTAAATTTTGACTATTTGCAAAATAAAAGCTAGTTATAATAAGGAAATAAATAATTTTTTTCATCTTTTTATTAACTGATTAAAGCACCATTCATAACACCTTCAGCATCTGGATTTACAAAAACCAGTTTTCCTTCAGCATTGTTTGTCATTAAAATCATTCCAGCACTTTCAACACCACGTAAAGCTCTTGGAGCAAGATTTACTAAAACTGTCACACGTTTTCCAACAACTTCTTCTGGAGAAAAATGTTCTGCAATTCCAGAAACTATTGTACGAACATCAATTCCAGTATCAACTTTTAAAACTAAAAGTTTGTTGGCTTTTGGCATTTTCTCTGCTTCTAAAATCGTTCCAACACGAATGTCTAATTTTGTAAAATCATCAAAAGTTGCTATTTCTTTTTGTGGTTCTGCTTTTGCATTTTCCATTTCGTTTGCCTTTTTAGTTGCTAGTAATTTATCAATTTGTTTTTGAACTTCTTCATCTTCAATTTTTGAGAAAAGTAATTCACCTTGACCAATTTTATGTCCTACAATTAGTAAATCTGAATTTGTTGAAACATCATTCCAACCTAACTTACAGTTCAGCATGTTTTCTAATTTAGTTGAAGAAAAAGGTAAGAAAGGTTTACATAAAACACTCAAAGCAGCGGCAATTTGCAAAGCCACATACATTTGGGTTTTTACTCTTTCTGGATTTTCTTTCACCATTTTCCATGGTTCTTCGTCAGCTAAATATTTATTTCCTAAACGAGCAACGTTCATCATTTCTCCTAAAGCCTCTCTAAAACGATAACGTTCAATCGAACTTGAAATCACTTTTGGATAAGCTTTTAATTCGGTCAAAGTTGCTTCATCAACTTCTGTAAAGTCATTTGGATTAGGAACAATTCCGTCATAATATTTGTTAGTTAAAACCACAACACGATTTATGAAATTTCCAAAAACAGCTACTAATTCATTATTATTTCTAGCTTGAAAATCTTTCCAAGTAAAATCATTGTCTTTTGTTTCAGGGGCATTTGCCGTTAAAGCATAACGCAAAACATCTTGCTGGTTTGGAAAATCCTGTAAATATTCATGTAACCAAACAGCCCAATTTTTAGAAGTTGAAAGTTTATTTCCTTCTAAATTTAAAAATTCATTTGCAGGAACATTATCAGGTAAAATGTAACTTCCTTCCGCTTTTAACATGGAAGGAAAAATGATGCAATGAAACACTATATTGTCTTTTCCAATAAAGTGAACTAATTTTGTGTCAGCATCTTTCCAATAAGGTTCCCAATCTTTTCCTTCTTTGGCAGCCCATTCTTTAGTGGAAGAGATGTAGCCAATTGGCGCATCAAACCAAACGTATAATTTTTTTCCTTCTGCACCTTCAACAGGAACATCAATTCCCCAATCTAAATCGCGAGTTACAGCTCTTGGTTTTAAACCATCATCTAACCACGATTTTACTTGACCTAGAACATTTGTCTTCCAGTCTTTAGCATGACCTTCTAAAATCCATTTTTGTAAAAAACCTTGGTATCTATCTAAAGGTAAAAACCAATGTTTAGTTGCTTTTAATGTTGGAGTTTCTCCAGTTATTGTTGATTTTGGATTAATTAAATCAGTAGCATTTAAAGTTGAACCACATTTTTCACATTGATCGCCATAAGCTTCTGGATTATCGCATTTAGGACAAGTCCCTATTACAAATCTATCAGCTAAAAACTGATCTGCTTTTGCATCATATAATTGTTCGGTTACTTCTTCAATAAAATCGCCTTGATCATAAAGTTTTCTAAAGAATTCTTGTGCTGTATCATGATGAACCTTAGAAGATGTTCTTGAATAATTATCAAATGAAATTCCAAAATCTATAAAAGATTGACGAATAATTCCGTCATATTTATCAATTACTTCTTGAGGGGTAATGCCTTCTTTTTTAGCTTTCATAGAAATAGCAACACCATGTTCGTCACTTCCACAAATAAAAGCAACATCTTTTCCTTGTAAACGTAAATATCTTGAATAAATATCAGATGGCACATAAACTCCAGCTAAATGACCTATGTGAATAGGACCATTAGTATAAGGCAATGCTGCTGTAATTGTATATCTTTTCGGATTTTGTATCATTAGGATTTTTAATTTTAATACAAAAATAATTGTTTAAGCACGAATTATCGAATTTAATTTAGATTTTGTTTACTTTTGAGTTAAAGAAATCTAACTATGTATAGATTTGCCTTTTAATCCTATTTACTTTTTAACCTTTCTTATTCCCAAAAGAAGATGAAAATCCCACCTTATTTAAAAAAAGGCGACACAGTTGTTATTGTTTGTACCGCTCGAAAATTTCTTCCAGAAGATGCTAAATTAGCTATTGAATTGTTTGCCTCCTGGGGTTTAAAAGTCAAGTTGGGAGCAACTATCGGATTAGATAGCTTTCAATTAGGAGGAACGGATTTAGAGAGAGCAGCCGATTTTCAAAATATGATGGACGATGAAAATGTCAAAGGAATTTGGTGTGCTCGTGGTGGTTATGGAACAGTTAGAATGGTTGATTTGTTAGATTTTACAAAATTCAAGAAAAAGCCCAAATGGATTATGGGTTTTAGTGATGTCACTGTTTTACATTCACAAGCCAATGCAGAACGAGTTGCTTCTTTGCACTGCATAATGCCTTTTACAGTTCCAAAAGCTTCTGATGAAGCTAAAGAAACGTTGCGAAAAGCCTTATTTGGAGAAAAAATTGAATATACTATTCCTTCTAAACCTTATGATATTAAAGGAAAATCATCAGGTGAATTAGTTGGAGGTAATTTATCAATTTTATATAGTTTGTTGGGTTCAAAATCATCTTTAGATACTAAAAACAAGATTCTTTATATTGAAGATTTAGACGAATATTTATACCATATTGATAGAATGATGCAAAATATAAAACGAAACGGTTATTTTGAAAATGTCAAAGGTTTAGTTGTTGGTGGAATGACTGATATGCATGATAATGAAATTCCGTTTGGACAAAATGCAGTACAGATTATTACTGCAATTGCTTCAGCATATAACATTCCTGTTTGTTTTGATTTTCCTGCTGGACATATGAAAGACAACAGAACGCTTATTTTAGGAAAACAAGTTGATTTTGAAGTGAGTCAAGAAAAAGTTATTTTAAGATTTAAAGATTAATTTTTGGAATACAGATTTAATAAAATAAAGAAATTTTTAACACAAAAAGCTAACGGAACATTAAATACTCATTACTGAACACTGAAAAATAATGGCAGAGCATAACGAATTAGGTCAATTAGGGGAAGACTTAGCTGTCGATTTTCTTCGGACAAACGGATATGAAATTATAGATAGAAATTGGCGTTTTCAAAAAGCCGAAGTAGATATTATTGCTCGAAAAAAAGATGTTTTAGCAGTAGTTGAGGTTAAAACGC
>JBLHNH010000008.1:0-38332 GCA_047622645.1 Flavobacterium sp. | reverse complement strand
ATGTATATAAAAAATAGGCGAAACAGTTATAGAATCAAAGCTTTTAACTCGTATAAAAGTTTGTGCTTAACTGAGATTTTAGTGCTTCGAAACCGCCTACTTTTCGAACACTAACCGTTGTGCTTCATTACACTTAACCGCTAGCCAATAATAAAATTCTTTAGAAAAATTAGACAAAAAATGCTGATTGAGAATAAGTTCAGTAAATACATAATTTATGCCATTGGCGAAATAATTCTTGTGGTTATAGGAATATTAATTGCACCGCAGATTAATACTTTGAAAGAAGAAAACAACAACCATACAAGAGAAACAAACTATCTAAAATCTATTCGGAATGAAATGCAAAATAACCTACAAGCATTTAATACCGAAGAAAATCGTATTTCAGAAGTTATAAAAAGTAAAGAATTATTACTACGGGTAATGAATTCTACTGAGGCTATTGATAGCATAAGTGATAAAACCATCGCCGATTTATATATGTTGAATTTTAATATTCCGATAAATACAACTATTGCTACTGGTGCTATCAATGAAATTATTTCTTCAGGCGGTTTACAGTATATTAAGAACGATAACATTCGTAAATTAATAGCCTCTTGGGATACAAAATTTAGTAGAATAAAACTTCAAGAAACCTTTCTAAAAGATACAGAAGATCTAATAGAAGATTTAATGTTCATAAAAAAACTAGTGAATTATAGGTATTTTAGTTCATTACTTCGTACGAGTTTGGATATGCAAAAAGTGGGAGCACCTTCTAATGGGATTCTCTTAAAAATATGTTACGCTCAGAAGAATATGAAAATCTATGTTTTTTCCATTACGGCAAAACTCAATATCTGAGTATTTTAATTTATCCTGTATTTAGCAAAAACCTGAGAAGTATGATTGATTTAATTGATAAAGAATTAGAAAAATAACGAAAGCACAACAGCCGTTTGTAGCAAATGCTTGAGCTGGGCTTATGTTCGGTATTTTCTCCGAAAATTCCACGAGAAGTTTTGTACTTGTAATCTTTTGTTATAAATTTACGCAACTGCTACAAGCCTTCAAACGATAGCTTCAATTATATAAAACGACACTTTATGAAGTTATTAAAAAATGTAGACTGTAATTCTAATTAAAACGGGGCGATATCCGAAAAGCCATATGAGTAGGAAAAAATAAATAAAAAAGAATGGAAAATTTAATAAATTTAGCACAACTTATTGTTGCAATATCTGTTGTATATGTTTGGACTTTTAGGTTTAATAATGTCTTAAAAGAATTCGAACAATTTGGATTAAGTGATTTAACCCGAAATATAGTAGGAACAACAAAAATAGCTTTAGCCACGTTGCTTGTTGCAGGCGTTTGGTATTCTTCCTTAGTTCTTATTCCATCTATTCTTATGGGTTTATTAATGATAGGCGCTCAATATTTTCATTTCAAAATAAGTAATCCATTCATTAAACACTTACCTTCTCTAATTCTTTTGGCCCTAAGTGTATTTATAGCATACTCATCAATCTAAGAAACAATCATGAATGTAGTTACAATATGTGCTTTAATATCAAGTTTATCCTTTCTTGCTTATTGTTTTTCCTATTTTAATGCACCTCATATGAAAAACGAGTTTAAACGGTTTGGGCTAGAAAAAATGGGGTTAACAATCGTGATTCTACAAATTATTGGCGCGATAGGCTTATTAGTAGGACTTAAATATAATTTTATATTAGCGATTTCATCCCTTGGTCTTGCAATACTCATGTTAGCTGGTCTTATTGTAAGAATAAAGCTAAAAGATAGTATTTGGGTTTCTTTACCAGCTTTATTTTATATGGTTTTAAATACATATATCTTTTGGTTATCTATAAATTTAATGACTTGAATAATGGATATATTTAGTCTGGAAATATTTAAGTAATTTAAATTGTTTGAATAATTTTATAAAAAACTATAACTAAGACCTTGTATAAACTTGGTCTGTGTGTATTAGGAAAATCCTACGGATTTTCTCTGGTTCGTTTTTTTATTATTATTTTAGACATAGCCAACGTAACTATTCATACACAACACGTTAATCAAAACAATTACTTAACATTAAGAGTTTCAAACTCCAATTACATTAAAATTTAATTTATTTCAAAACAACTTGAACCACTGCAAAACCTGTAATATAGAAATCAACGGCAACTATTGTCTCAATTGTGGACAAGCACTTGAATTAAAAAGAATTGATAGAGCTTATGTTTTAAGCGAAATTGGTAGTGTTATTAATTTTGATAAAGGAATTTTCTACACTATTAGAGAATTATTAATTAGACCAGGAACAACAATCAAAGACTTTATTGAAAACGATAGAAATAGATTGGTTAAGCCATTGATTTTTATCATTATAAGTTCTTTAATCTACACAATTTTCAAAGAGGTTTTTAATTTTGAAGATGGTTATGTAAAATACATAGATACCAAAAAAACAACTGTCACAATTCTTATGGATTGGATTCAGAATAATTATGGTTATGCCAATATTCTTATGGGAATATTCATTGCTTTTTGGACAAAACTGTTATTCAAAAAGTACAAATACAACTTTTATGAAATACTAATAGTTCTATGTTTTGTAATAGGAATTGGAATGTTGATATATTCTGTTTTTGGATTATTGGAAGCAATAACTCATTTAAGAGTACTACAAATTGGAGGCATTATAGCTTTTATTTATATTTCGTGGGCAATAGGTAGCTTTTTCGACAAAAAAAAGAAAAAGAACTATCTAAAAGCTTTATTTGCTTACCTTTTAGGTATGATTAGTTTTTATGTTCTTGTTGTACTTATTGGAACTTTAATTGATAAAATATAAGAGTTGAAAAGTCAATTCTACAAGCTTTTGATATTAAGCAAGAAGTAGTTTATGCTGATATCAATTGGGCAACGATACAAAAATACGTTTCTAACAAGTTGAAATTAACAGAAATCTCAAAATTCCCAGAAGTTCGTAGAAATTTGGCTTTATTGGTTGATAAAGATGTAACGTTTGAAGCTATTTATAAAATTGCCAAACAAACTGATAAACTCTTATCAAAGAAATAAGCTTATTTGATGTATGTGAAAGTAAAAATTTACCAGAAAACAAAAATCTTATGCTGTGAACTTAATAATTAACGATGAAAAGAAAACTTTAGAAGAAAAACAAATTGAAAAGGTAATGCAAAAACTTCAAGCTAATTTTGAGAGAAAAGTTGGTGCAATACTAATATAAAAAGCAAACGTTTATTCCCTCTTTCTTGGAAATAATTAACAATATTAAAATCCAAAAGGTAGTGCTTTTGGATTTTTTTGTGGGTATTAATTTATATATTTGAATTAATATAATAAATACAAGATTGTGTTTTTCAAAAAAACGGACGTAAAATAGCGTATAATTTTTTATCAATACTTTAAAAAAAGTAATAATAATCTTTAATAACTTATATGAAAGACAAAGATAAAGACCAAGAAAGATACCAAAAGCAATTGGAGAAAAAATCCAATGAAATAGATGGTGTTGGTAAGTATAGTGATATTTTAAGTCGTGTTATTCAAGAAGGAGAAGAGATATTCAATATCAAAAATAAGGCTATAGCGCTAAGTGCTATTATTGCTGGTCTAGAAATAGGATTCAGCTATTTGCTAATCTGTACACTGCACTATTCATTATCGGGAACACTCGAAGAAAATACTATTTTTAAACTATTTAGTGTGGTTTATCCCGTGGGTTTCGTTCTAGTAATTTTAGGAAAGTCAGCCCTTTTTACCGAACAGACTTCCGTTTTGACATTACCTGTGCTAAACGGGCAGCGCAATATATGGGAGTTACTTCGAGTTTGGGGACTAGTAATATTAGGTAACATTGTGGGCGGTATTTTATTTATGCTATTTATTGGAACTCTTGCACCCCATTTAAATTTATTCACACACGAAACAATCGTAACTATAGGAAATCATGTAATACACTATGATGCTTGGGTTCTCTTTTTAAGTTCAATCGTGGCTGGTTGGTTAATGGGTTTATTAAACTGGTTATTAAACAGCACTGTAAATTCACTCACCCGAATTTTTCTAATTGTCATGGTTACTGGTGTCATTGGGTTTGGTGGCTTTCACCATAGTATTGTAGGGAATATTGAGGTCTTTGGTGGCTTTCTTTATTCTGATTCCATTACTCTTTTTGATTACCTATGGTTTCTATTACTAGCCTTATTGGGAAACGGTATTGGAGGCGCCATCGTAGTAGGACTAATCAAATATAGAATCTTCCAATCTAATTATACCAAATAAAAGGCACATTAAAATATAACAACAATGATAATTGGAAATAAACCTTATAACTGTATTTAGAATTAGAGCAGCTACTTAAAGAAAAAAAAAGCATAATCTTTATATAAGATTCTTTATGTAAAATGGCAATTTTATAAAACTTTCTCAAAATATTATAACCCACTAGTGTAATTATCGTACTAAATTGCAACCATAATAATTAAATCTAAAAAGATGAAAAAAGTAACCTTAATACTAGCTAGTTTAGCAATATTTGCTTCTGTAAGCTGTAAAGAAAGTCAAGATGAAGAAACTGTGGTAGAAAAAGAAACAGTAATAATTGAAAAAGAAACTGCTCCTGCAACAGAAGAAAATGATGGAACTTCTATCAGTGTAAATTCCGATGGTGTAGAGTTTTCAACAAAAGATGGAGATAATAAAACAGAAGTTGAAGTAAAAGACGGCTCTGGAACTGTTAAAGTTGAAAAATAAAATATAGATTAAAATTGAAAAAGAAAAAGATTAAAACCGACAAAATTTGTCGGTTTTTTTTATATAAAATTTTTAAAATAAAAGATTATAGTTACTAAATAATAACGTCTAATTATTGGGTAATAATTATAATGTATAAGTGCATCGAAAGCTTATAAAACGTGGTTGAATAAATGTTTCAGAAGAGAAAACAGAAATATTATTTGCGCTATTTCGCACCTGTGAATCTATGTTCAAAATATTAGTTGCTCGCATTTCATATTCCCATTTTGCATCTTTATCTTTTCTATAAGAAAGCGTAGCATCCCAATTTTGAAAGGATTGTGATTCACCACTTCCATTACTTTGACTTGTATAGCTATAATTGCTTTTAGCTGTTAATTTTTTCCAAATGTAAGCATCAAATGAAATTGTTGGTGCGTTAGTTTTAAATACTGTTTTACGGCTACCTTGGTTATTTTCTGTAACACTATATCTATAACTAAGGCTTACATTAGGTGCAATTTTATAATTAGTTCGTAAACCAGGTGTATATGTTTGCGTATATCCTTCATTTAAAGATTGTTGTCCTTGAATAAACTGGTTGATTTTACTATAGTTAAAATTTCCGTTTAAACTGGCTCTAATTTTTCCAAAAGTTCTTTGAATTTGTCCCACAACGCTTACATTCTCATCAGCAAAATTAGAATTAAAATAGGTACTTGTTCGGATTACATTTTCAAAATTTGTTAGACCTCGTATTTGATCAATATTTTTAGAATAAGCAGCTCGCGCAAATACATTTGTATAATTGAATAAATTAAAACTTGAATATAACAAACTCACGTTATGTGACAATGCATTTTGAAGATCAGGCTCACCAAACTGAATATTATTAAAATTATTAAGCACTAATCCTTCTGCTAGTCGAGTAACGTCTGTAAACTGATTTCGCATGTCGTAGCGTAAAGTCAAAGATTCGCTCTTTTTAAATTGAATTCGGGTTTCAAAATCTGGTAAAAAACGAAAAAAGTTGTTTTGAAATGTTTCACCAAACTGACTATTTTTATTACTGTATGAATGTAATGAAAAACCCGGAGTCATTGTAAATTTACCTGTTTTAAAACGATATCTAAACGCTAAATAAACATCGCTAAAAATATATTGTGTGTCATTTGTAGCACGACCTTCGTTAAAAGTAGGTGTTGGCTGAAAAGGAATGCCATCTTCTAAGAATTGAAAAATATTCGAATTAAAATCCTGACGACTCAATATGGTTCCTGCTGTTAGATTAAGATTACTCTTTTGGTTTATGATATAATAGTAATCTAATTTTGCATCAAGTTGATTTGATTTGATGCGTCGATTTTGATTTAAATCATAATTGTTTAATGAAGTATCTAAACCCAACGCTGATGCTGTTGTATCAAAAGCATCTACTCCATTAGGGTTATTTGACAACAAAGCATTGTAAAAAGGATTTTCATTTTTAAATAAATGTTGTGCTTCAAAAGCAAAAATATTATCTTCATCTAAAGTGTAATAATAATTCACATTTTGATTAATACTATAAGGCGTTACTTCATCTAATTGTTTGGTATTTCCAATTACAGATGAAAACACATTTTGATTTTGTCTGTCATTAGAAATTCGACCTAACACATCATATTCTATTTGATTATTTGCGTTGGGTTTATAGGATGCACTTAACTTTAGTAAACCTTGATTAGAACGTTCATTACTTTTTTGTTCTGTGGTTTCGTCCGGAATACCTAATTCTGGATTAGTGTATTGCACAAAGCTAGTTTCTTTTGAAAGAATGCGGCTGCTGTTGTATATAACAAAACCACTAAGGTCTAGAGCTTTTGAAGCTGCATAACTAAAATTTCCTGTAGCTAACTTATTATCAATCTCAAGCGCATTTGCTTGATTTGTTAGAAAGTTGAGACTGTTATCGCCAAGATTAATACTTGTTCCATTATTATTACTAGGAGCTCTAAAACCACCTCCAAAACCTCTAATATCTCGTCTTGTTAAAGCTAATTCTCCTGTATTATTAAGGTCTCCAATAAAATTTATGCTATGTGATGGGCTGTAATAGAAAAGTTTAGGTTGAACTACGTAAAGTGCTTTATCCGGAGAAGCACCTGCACCCGTTGTAATATCACCAAACCAAAAATTCTCTTTTCCTTCTTTTAATTTAATATTGATTGCTAAGTTATCTTGATTGTTACGCACACTACTTAACTGACCAACTTCGGCATAATTACGCAGAACTTGAATTTTGTCAACTGCATTTGAAGGAATATTTTTTGAAGCCAATTTAGTATCACCATCAAAAAAATCTTTTCCATTTACCATCAGTTTATTAACTACTTTTCCTTCTACTTCTATTTGACCATTTTCATTAATTTCTACACCAGGTAAATTTTTTAATATATCACCAAGCTTTCTTTCAGTTCCTGTATTAAATGAATCAGCATTGTAAGTAAGTGTATCGCCGCGTATTGAGATTGGCATTTCATAAATTAACTCAACTACATCAAGCGTATTTTCTAAAATTAGGGTATAATCTTTTTGAATGTTCACTTCTTTTGTAGATAGTACTTCTTCAAAAGTTTTCATACCAATATAACTTACTTGAATGGTGTACGTTCCATTTTTTCCTAGATCAAGTTTATAGTTTCCTTGTTTATCTGTAATTGCATATGATTCTAGACTACTTGTTTGCTGATTTAGAGCAACCACATTTGCTAACTCCAATGGATTCTTGAGACTATCTTTGACTACTCCTTCTAATTTAATTTGTCCATTAGAAAAGCTTGCTACCAATAGTAACAACATGCAAATAATTTTTTTCATAAACTTATATTTGAGTACGTTTTGATGTAAAAATTAAAATAAAAGAATTAATTTCTTCTACCACGATTATTTCTCATTTCAAGCATTTTTTCTTGAATGGTTGATTGGTAATCCTTTTTTGTAATTTCTTTTCCTTTATCGGGTGCTATAATTGTTAATTTATCTTTAGGATTTAAAATAATCTTAGAACACAGAATAGTAGTGTTTCCAGCACTAACTTCTAAAATAAGTCCAGGAAGACCCCAATATTCAGCAGGACCGTTATTAACGGGTATTTGCAAGGTGTACCAAGCTTCTACTGAAGTCATTTTTACTTCAGCAACTTCGGTTGTATCATTTTTTGGTTCTCTCTCTCTTAAATCACTCCAAGAAAAGTCATACCATGAAAGTTCGCTTGTAGGAATAACTGCTGTTGCCTTAAAGCACAAGTATTGTCCAATTTTTTTGGTTTCTTTGCCCATTTTCCAAGTAATTGAATTTAATGAATCTTTGACTAGGAAGCGCTTTCCATAAAATTCTTGACTCTGTACTAGACGGTTTTCTTTTACATTCTTATATTGTTCCCCTCGCGTAAAATTACTACCCCAAGAATCTGTTGCTCCTGAAATAGCATCCACTTTATCTTGCTCTTTAAAAATAGACTCCTCTTTGTTAAAACTTAATATGTATGTTTTTTCTAACCTATTTTTAAGACGCGCTTGAGCTTCTTTTTTCTGTTCTTCACTCATACGTGCTCCCCAAGAACCTAAATCCATGGAAGATTTTGAAAAATAATATGCCTGACCTTGAAACTCTTGAACAGAGGGTTTAAAAGACATAAAAAAGATAAACGAGAGACAGATTAATTTTATAAAAAAAGATTTCATAACAGAGAATTAAATATTTGTTTAACAAAACTATTTAAATATTAAACAGAATGGCGTATTTGATAAAAATTTAACATAAATTTATATAAAACGAATATTAAAATTATGCCAAAATAAATGCTTATTTAAAAATTATCTAGAAGATTTTTTGTCGTTTTATTATAACTTTTTAAAGTTCGAAATCAGAGTTTTTCTTGAGGCTTACAATTAGTTTTAAATCTGATATATTATAGTATAATAGGATTAAAAAACTAAAAATTTGACAGTGTTTTTAGTTAAAAATTTTCAAAATTTACTTCCCATTTCTTATCCTCTTTGTAAATAAGATGTCCATTTAAAATCTCTAAAGGACATTCGAAATTATTAGTATACAAACCTCCAGTTCCTAATCCTTGAGGCAACAAATTATGCAAAGTATAAGTAAATTGTGCGATAGCATTCAGTCCAATATTACTCTCTAAAGCTGATGTAATCCACCACTTAATTTTTAGTTTTTCGGCTATAGAAATCCACTCTAAAGTTCCTCTAAAACCACCAACCAAACTTGGCTTTAAAATGATATATTGTGGCTTAATTTTTTGTAATAATGCTTCTTTTTCTGAAGGCAAAAACACACCAATCAACTCTTCGTCTAAAGCAATAGGCAAAGGAGTGATTTTACACAGTTCTGCCATCCTGTCAGTATTGTTTTTTTGAATAGGTTGCTCTATGCTATGTAATTTATAAACAGCTAATTGTTTTATTTTATGTAAAGCATCATTTGAACTAAAAGCACCGTTAGCATCAACGCGTATTTCAATAGTTTTTTCATCAAAATGTTGTCTAATAAAACGTAATAATCCTAATTCTTTTTCGAAATCTATAGCTCCAATTTTCAATTTTATGCAGGTAAAACCTTGCGCTAGTTTTTCTTCAATTTGTTGCTTCATAAAAGACTCTTCACCCATCCAAACTAAACCATTAATCAGCATGCTTTTTTGTCCCGAAGTAAACTCAGATTCAAACAACTCAAAAGGTGTTTTCGATGCTAAAGAAAGGAATGCCATTTCAACGCCAAATTGTATCGATGGAAATTCCAAAAGTGATTCCCAAAGTTTATCTTTTCCCAAATGAATGTTCTCACAAACCCATTGCAATTTATCTTCATAATCTGGTCGATCATCAACCGATAAAGTTCTTAAGATTCCGCACTCTCCTATTCCAATTTTTCCGTTTTCTTCTAAGTGAATAAACCAAGTTTCTTTCTCGGTTAAAACTCCTCTTGAAGTTCCACTTGGGCGTTTAAAATTTAGAATGTATTTTTTATAAGTTGCTTTCAAATCTTTTTTTTTATTACACAGAGTTTCTCAAATGTTTCACAAAGTATCACAGCGTTATTTTAAACACATAGAATCATAGCGTTTTGTTTTTGTACAAGTAGATTTGCTTTGTATAGTTTATATAGCTCTTCTGTAAACTGAAATCTGTTTTTGCAAACTTCTATCTGAGAACTGAAATTAATCTAATAACCTCAAAATCTTTTTAAAATTATCTGAAGGTAAACCTTCCTTTTCCATGTTTTCAAAATCTTGTTTGGTTGCATTTATCCAACTTGTAGAAACTCCAATATTTTGATCTTTGTATTTTTTGTGAATTTCTTTTGCTTCTGAATATCTATCCGTCACTAAATAAACATGTGCCAAATGCAATTGAAATTTAATTTCGTTTTTATTTAAATTAATCGCTTTTAAAATCCAATCTTCTGCTTTTTGATATTGTTTTGTTCTTAAGTACAAAGCTCCTAATAAATCGTATTCATTTTCTTTTCCTAGCTTTCTTTCCTCAATTATTTGATGCAGTAATTTAATAGCTTCTTCTGTTTTTGTTAGCGAAAGTCTTCTTAAATGAACATTATACTCTTTTAAAAAATTGTTTGTATTTCCTGATTTCACAATGCTTTCATCAGAAATACTTTCAACCATTTTATTCCTTTCAATAGGAATCATTTGTTTGAATTCATTATACTTATATTTTGTAGTAACTAATTCTAAAAACGTAGCTAAAAATGTGTTTTTATTGGATAGAAAATTAGCTCCTTCTGACTTTTTTGCTAATTCTACAATTTCATTTTTAGTCTCATTTGTCCAACCTCTACTGGCATTATAATCAACCCAAGGCACAACTTCTAAAACTATTTTTTGGTTCATTACCCAATTTTGACTTTCAATTCCGAACCACAAGTACGGAATATTAGTCAAACAAGTTGAACTACTTGAAACCAAACGTGCTACTTTGTTAACTTTTTCTTTTTCGCTCAAGCAAGCACCATCCAATTTAGCTTCCTTTAAAAATAAATTTGCAGCATCAGCTGATGAAAACAAAGCATAAGTACATTTATCGCTACCTGTAATTGTCGATGTTAAATGAATTGCTCCTGCAGCACCTTGACTGATGCCAGATGGATCCGGAATTGCCTTTAAGACCGAAACTAAACTACTACTCAATTTCTGATTTTCATCTAAAACTGTAATTCTATAGATAAATTCGGTTGTACCAATTGGCAAGTCTTCTGTTTTTATTACAGTACGTTTTCCTGCAGAAAGAGTAATTTCTTTTGAAGTTGCACGTTCTTTATCCCAATAACCCTCTTTTTGAGCAAATGTTTTAAAACAAAACAAAATTGCAACTAACACTATTTTTTTCATGTCTAATTTTTGCCTTACAATAGCAATTTATATGCCTTTTTATATTTTTATATATAAATTACGTTGGTTAAAACCAAACGGCAATAAAATTTATAAAAGCTTTATTTTCTTTTTCTCTTTTCTACAATTCTATTGATTCTCCAATCTCTAGTAACATTAAATCTTTGTCTTTTTCGAAGAATTTGCGTTTTGCTTCTTCATGATTGATTTCAATATAACCAAAAGTATCAAAGTGATACCCTAAAATTTTGTCGCATTCCACAAAATCTGAAGCAAAAATAGCATCTTCTACATCCATAGTAAAGTTACTTCCAATTGGTAGAATTGCTAAATCTAACTTTGTTCGCATTGGAATTAACTTCATATCCATTGTTAAAGCTGTATCTCCAGCAATGTAGATGTTTTTTCTTTCTCCTTCTATCACAAATCCACCAGGTTGACCACCATAAGTTCCATCAGCAAAAGAAGAAGAATGAATAGCGTTAACATATTTTACCACTCCAAATTCAAAATCCCAACTTCCACCGTGATTCATTGGATGAAATTGAAATCCTTTATTTCCGTAATAAGTTGCAATTTCATAATTAGAAACAATTACTGCATCTGTTCTTTTGGCAATTGCTTCAACATCTAAAACATGATCTTGATGTGCATGAGTCAATAAAATATAATCTGCTTTAAGCAAATTAATGTCGATATGCGAAGCTTTTGGGTTTCCTGTGATAAATGGATCCACAAGAATATTAATATCTTCTATTTGGATTCCTAAACAAGCGTGACCGTAAAATGTTATTTTCATAATATATATATTTAAATTATTGAAGTATCATAAATTGTTTTTTTCTTCCACCATCACTCATCATGATGAATGTGTCTAAATTATAAGTTCCATAAAAAGGCAAATAATACGTATTTCCTTTATTGTCTTGAATTTTATTGTACTCAACTTTTCCATCAGGAGAATAAGTAAAGTCATATAAAGCAGAAGATTCAAACCAACCTTTAGAAACTTTGGTTCTTCCATCACTTTTTTCAGTTAAATTTTTACCTGAATTTAATATTACGTGTAATTTATCATCTTTTAAAAAGGCATTATAAGAAGGAACTGTTGACCTTTTAAAAATACTTCTTCCCCAACTTATTTCACCACTTTTATCAAATTTCAGAATCAGAATATCGTCATAATGATACGTTGTAGTCCAATAACCTGCACCATTCATTCCTGTTGCTACATAGGTTTGCGTTACATAAAACTCCTCAGCTAACACAAAGGTATTCCCCATATTATCTCTAACCACATAATCAACATAAAAAGAGTTTAGTTCTTTTTTCTTTTTATCATGTCGTTCTGCTTTTGCATCACCATATAAATCCTGATAAACATCTTTTGGAAGTTCTGTGTTTTTTTTAGAAGTTATAGATAAAGAGGATGCATTTATCATAAAATTACAACCTCCTTTTATATTTCCTTCTCTTTCATTAGAATAAAATCCGACTAAACTTAATTTATTTTCAAAATAATTTATGGCTAATGAAGATATAAAATTATCACTTTCTAAACTAATTTTAATACTTTGGTTATTGTCTTTAGTAATTTTATTCAACACAAAATCATAATTTGCATCACCATCATTTTTTTTTGATTTTCCTCTGATAAATAATTTACCTAGAGCAAAAACGTTAGCTTCATCATCGACAACTAAATCATTAGGTTCAAAATAATTGTCTTTATCTTCTTGATATGTTTTTTGAAATACTAAATTTAGTGTTTCTGAATCAAAAACATGAATTTTATAAGAGTTTAAATTCTTTTTAATGTTGTCTGTTGCAATGGCAATATATTTTCCGTTTTGTGAAATTGAGACATTAGTACCTCTTTTATTTCTACCTGTAAACAAACCTCCTTTTTCTACATTAGCTTTAAAAAGTTCTTTTTTAGAATAGGTTTTGCTTTCAATATTGAAAGTATTACAATACACAATACGTTCTCTTTTGTTTGGTGACAAAACGGTTATATACTTAATTTCGTTTTCAAAACTCACATAACCATCAAAACTTTCTTTTTTACTGCTTTCTATTCTTTTAGTGAAAGTTTTATTCAATTTAGCATCAAAAACATCTAATAGAAAGTTGTTTTTGTTAGCTCTAACCAAACCTGTTTTTCCACTTTCTGTAGTATGAATAGCTAAAACACCATCCACAGAAATTTCATCTTTAAATTCTGGGCTTTCTGAAACTTTCAATTGTGTTGTAACTTGAGAGGATACTATATTTAGTAAAAATAAAAAAGCTAAGCAACTAATTTTTTTCATGATTTTGTTATTAGTGAGATTTATTAAAAAAGTTTAAGATTAGTAAAAATTAAATATTAAGCCGATTGTAAAAAGAATACTTAATACAAAGGTCGTTAATGCAACTTTTTTTAATTCTGGATCAAAATCTTCATATGAATCAGCTCTTAAAACCGTTCTCATGTGAGGAAGTATTAGAACAATGATTGTTATAATTGCACTTAATGAAGAATTTATTAGAATTGAAAACACTAAAAACAGTAATAAAGCCATAACTAAAAGAAATACATGATATTTTTTAGCGTTTTTCAAACCCATTTTCACAACTAAAGTTCTTTTTCCTGCTACTCTATCATTTTCAATGTCTCTCATGTTATTTAGATTTAAAACAGCAACACTCAACAATCCAATGGATGCTGCAGCTAAAACTAATTTCCAATCCAAGATTTTTGTGTAAAGAAAATTAGAACCTAAAACTGAAACTAATCCGAAAAAGATAAAAACAAATAAATCGCCTAAACCATTATAACCATATGCATTACTTCCAACAGTGTATTTTATAGCTGCTCCAATTGAACCAATTCCTAAAAGAATAAAAATCATGCTTAATGCAAAATTTTCTTTTCCGAATGCAACATAAATTAAAGACAAAGCTAATACTAAAGTTATTGAAGCAGTTATAATTACTGCTTTCTTCATTTGATTTGCCGTAATAAATCCAGCGGCAACCATTCGCTTTTCCCCTATTCTATTTGCATCTGTACCTTTTATTCCATCACCATAATCATTTGCGTAATTAGATAGAATTTGAAGCCCTAATGTGGTTAAAAGCGCTAATCCAAGAATTCTATAATCATAAAATCCTTGGTGATAAGCATAAGCGCTTCCAACAATTATTCCAGAAAGTGACAAAGGTAATGTTCGTAATCTTGCGGCTTGTATCCAGTTTTTCATTGTTTTAAATTGTTTCATTGTTTTTGTTTCAAATGGTTTCAGGTTGTTTCATAGTTTGAGACTACTTGAATTTATTTCCTTTGAAATCTTGTTTGTTTAGATAAGTTATGAAGTTTTTAATTTTAACACTCAAATTCAAATAATCATTTTTTAATTGATTGAATTTTTCTTCATTAGTAATTTCAAAATCATAAAGTTTATAAATTTGTGACCTTGATTCTCCAGCAGAACCTTTTGCGATTGATAGAAATTGTCTAAACTCTAAATTCCCATCTCTTTCAAATCCTTCAGCAATATTATCCATTACAGAACCTGATGAACCTTTTATTTGCTCTTTAAGTTTATAATCAGTTTTCAACTTTGTTTCTTCACTTAAAACATGAATTTCTTTAGCTAATCTTCTAGCTTCTTGCCAAATATCTAAATCCTCAAATCTATTAATCGTTGCCATAATTAATTTATATTTAAACTTAACGAAAACTCTGAAACAAAAAAAAACAATATCAAACAAACTGAAACTAGTTAACTACATCCAATTTTCTTTTGAAATTTCCACTTGATATAACCACTTATTGACTTGTTCTTTAATTTCAGTATAATTTGATGTTGAAAAAGAAACTCTTCCACCAGCAGTGTATAAAACAACTGAACCAATATTCGTGATTTTTTGCCAAATGAATTGTTGGGTTTCAATGGCTTGAATTTTATAAGGCATCATAATTTCATGATCAATATCCCAAGCACCACTTTGTTTTACAATAAATTCATCTGAAATAAATAATCGGTAATTGCGATAAGAAAAATATAAAATCGTTCCCATAAATAAAACATAAATAGCAATTACACCTAACAATTCATAAATATTGAATTTATCAATATAATAATTTATGATTAACCCAATACTAACTGGAATTAGAATTAAAAAGAATAGATTTAAAAGTAATTTTCTAATGTTTGGAAATAAAGTTTTTTGATGTTTTGGAGATTTTCCAATAAGTAGTTTTAAGATTTCCTCTTTTTCTGACTTATTACAACCTGGAATTTTTGTTTTATCTTTTGTACTTGCTCGCTTCATATCACTTGAAGCTTGAAAAATTTCTATAGTATTTACATCTAATTTTTTCTGAAAAAAGTTTTGCGTCAATTTAATAATTTGAACTTTTTCTGGATTTATGATAGTGTTTTTGATATTTATTAATCCATAAGTCAATACAAATGATTTCTTATCTTTCTTGATTGTGAAATTGAAATACTTAACAACAGTGATAAATAAATTAACTATAATAACGGCTGTAAAAATAAATACTAGAAAACCAAGGACTAAACTTACGATTGGAATTTGCTCTAACTGATTGAGGTTATCGTCGATTAAATCATCACGACCAATTTGCCTTAAATTATCAGAAACAGTTGTAAAAACTAAAAATATATACGCAAAACTCTTGATGTAGTTAGCTGTAATTCCAATTTTTAAAAGACTTGGAATACCAATTGTTATAAAAGATTTTGGCTGTTCGTCATTACTTAAGGTATCGCCTTTAAAATGACTATTTTTTTCAGTATTTTCTAACAATTGCATTTTTAACTCAAATGCCATTTCTTGAGAAATTGCTGTTATTGACGCTTCTTTTTTATCACTTCCTGCAGTATCTAATTCTACTTTATGTACATTAAAAATACGTTGAATTAAACTTTGATCAATATTAACTTTTTGAATTTTATGAAAAGGAATTGTTGTTTTCGTTTTGTTGAAAATTCCGTTTTCAATAACAAATTCTTCCAACTTATAATCTATGTAGAATTTGAAAAACCAATATCTTAAAAATGCGATAATAGCAATAAATATAATTATCCCAGCTATTCCTAAATAAACCTGAATAGCACTGTAAGTATCTTTTTTAAAGAAAAAAATTAATATAAAAGGCCAAAGTGCACGAACAGATTTTTGCAAGGTATTCGCAAACAAAACAACAACCCCAATTAAAGATTGTCTTTGAGGTACAGAAAAATCAAAATTAGATTTCATCAGAATCTTCTTTTAAATTGTTTTCTGAAATTTGAATTTGTTCCTCAATAGCCTCTTCTTTAATACTCTCAGCTTCTATTTCATTAATTTTTAGCGAAACACTTTCTTTTATTTTTTTGGCATCTTCGAATAATAATCCATTGATTTTTAAATCACTTGCACTTCCTCCAGCTGTAAATAATTCAATCGAAGCCAATCCAAATACTCTTGAAAGCATTCCTTGATGTAAAGCTACGTGTTGTACTCTATTATTTGTGACAATAGTTGTAGTTTCACTAATTACACCTGATTTAAAAATTACATCATGTTCGCGTAAAGCAAAGCCTTTTTTTGCAAAACTTATTTTTAAATATAAAAAACTCAAAACAAGTAAAACCAACCAACCTATTACAAAATAGATAATTTTATCTTTTATTAACTCTTCAATTGAAACAACGTAAAGTGCAATGATTCCGATTAAAAGTATTCCAAAGAAAATTCCAAATTGAATTAGCATGACTTTAAAATAGCCTTTTTGTAAAGGATTTAGCGTAGTTTCTTCAAACTTAGGTAAGGTTGAAATGTCTATTGTATTATTTGTAAATTCGTTCATATTATTACTTGTAAATCTTCTAAATTTTAAACTTTTATAAATTATTATGGCAAATATTTCTTTTCAAAATTCGGCTTACGTTTTTCTAAGAAAGCATCTCTACCCTCTTTGGCTTCGTCTGTCATGTATGCTAAACGTGTAGCTTCACCAGCAAAAACTTGTTGTCCAACCATTCCGTCATCCGTTAAATTCATAGCGAATTTTAGCATTTTTATTGATGTTGGAGATTTTTCTAATATTTCTTGAGCCCATTCAAAAGCTGTATCTTCTAATTCTGCATGAGGAATAACCGCATTTACCATTCCCATTTCAAAAGCGTCTTGAGCTGAATAGTTTCTTCCTAAAAAGAAAATTTCTCGTGCTCTCTTTTGTCCAACCATTTTAGCTAAATAAGCGGAACCATAACCACCGTCAAAACTAGTAACATCAGCATCAGTTTGTTTAAAAATTGCATGTTCTTTACTTGCTAAAGTCAAATCACAAACCACATGAAGTGAATGTCCACCGCCAACTGCCCAACCTGGAACAACGCAAATCACAGCTTTTGGCATAAAGCGAATCATACGTTGAACTTCTAAAATATTTAATCTGTGATAACCGTCATCTCCAACATAACCTTGATGTCCACGAGCTTTTTGATCTCCACCACTACAAAATGAATAAATTCCGTCTTTAGAACTTGGTCCTTCAGCAGAAAGAAGTACAACTCCAATTGATGTATCTTCTTGTGCATCATAGAAAGCTTCGATTAATTCTCGTGTTGTTTTTGGTCGAAATGCATTTCGCACATCTGGACGATTGAATGCAATTCGCGCAACTCCATCACATTTTTTATAGGTTATATCTTCAAATTCTTTTACGGTTTTCCAATTGATTTTACTCATCTTCTTTTGCTATAATTATAATGTTAAATCTAAATTTCACGTAAAATTAAACCATTTTTTACATTATATTGCATCTTCAAATGAATTACTACTATGAAAAAAACATATTTTGCTTTATTAATTGGATTAGGATTTTTAACTTCAAACGCACAAATATATGAATTTCAACCTGTTATAGATATTAAAACTACTCCAGTTATTTCACAAGACATTACTGGTACGTGTTGGAGTTTTTCTACTTCATCATTTTTAGAGTCAGAAATTATTCGCCTTACGGGAAAGCAAATTGATTTGTCAGAAATGTATCAAGTTAGAAATACATATCCAAAAAAAGCATCTAATTTTGTGATGCGCCAAGGAAAAGCTCAATTTAGTCAAGGTGGTTTGGCACATGATGTAATAAATAGTGTGGCTGATTTTGGCTTAGTTACTGCTGATGTTTATACTGGCTTATCCGAAGATGAAAAAAAACACAACCACAGTGAATTAGAATCGGTTTTAGAAGCCATGTTAAAAGTATATATAGACAATCCTGGGAGAAAATTATCACCAAAATGGAAAGAATCTATTGCTGGAGTTTTAGATGTATATTTAGGAAAAAATCCGACAGAATTTAATTTTGAAGGAAAAAAATATAATCCAATATCTTTTGCAGAATTCACAAAAATCAAACCTGAAAATTATGTGACATTAACATCGTTTTCTCACGAACCTTTCTACACGTCCTTTATCCTAAATATTCCTGATAATTTTTCTAATGGAAGTATGTATAATTTACCTTTAGATGAATTTATGCAAAATATTGATAACGCATTAGAAAAAGGCTATTCATTGTCTTTAGATTGTGATGTTTCAGAAGCTACTTTTTCAGCTAAATACGGTGTTGCCTTCATTCCAAAAAAAGAAGAAGACACCAAAACAGGTTTGGCTGAAATTATAGAAGAAATGCAAATTACACAAGTTTATCGTCAGGCTGAATTTGAAAATTATGATACTACTGACGATCATTTAATGCATATTGTTGGAAAAGTAAAAGACCAAAAAGGAAACATGTATTACAAAGTAAAAAACTCGTGGGGAACAGATGAAAAAAGAGTCACAAATGATGGATTTGTTTACATGAGTGTTTCTTACATGCGATTAAAAACTATTTCTGTTTTATTACATAAAGATGCCTTATTAAAAAATGCTAAAAAGAAATTAAATATATAAATGAAAGTATACAAATCAAACAAAAGTAAAAGACTAAATGTTATTTTTGTTTTAACATTTATCATTATTATTGGTGTAACAATCCCAGCATTATTAAATGATATTGGAAATGAGTTTTATATTGTTGTCGGTATTAATTTATTGACACTCTTGCTATTACTTTCAATTATTTTAAAAACAGAATATAAAATTAAGAATAACTTACTTTATTGGCAATCTGGACCTTTTTATGGTAAAATTAATATTATAAAAATAATAAAAATAAAACACCATGAAGGAATTTTTGTCCCAACTGTTTGGAAACCAGCTTTAAGTCAGATTGGTTTAATCATTACTTATAATAAATTTGATGATATTTATCTTTCACCAGAAAACGAAGCTAATTTTATTGCTAAATTACTAGAAATCAACCCAGAAATTGAAATTGAATAAATTTAAAATTACTTATTAATTCTTAATATTTAGATTTATCCACATTAAATTGTTCACAAAATTCTAAATTCAAAAGAATAGTCTAACTGTTTTTTATATTTTTGTAAAAACTAACCCGATACATTGAAAAACCCAATATATATATTACTTCTACTAATTCTATTATCTTGCAAAGACGATGCAAAAAATTCGCTTACTCATAACTATTTACCATATAGTGATGTAGAAAGTGATACCATACCTAAATCTATTTTTAGTGAATTACCTGAAACATACATAGAGCAAAAAAAACACCTTGTTGAAAGTTTTTTCAATACTAAAATAAATAATACACAAGATTTTAATGGTGGATTTTTAGTGGCCAAAAATGGTCAAATTATATTTGAAAAATACCAAGGAAAATCGAACTTCACTACTAACGAAAATATTACAGAGAACACATCTTTACATTTAGCTTCAATAAGTAAAGTGATTACAGCAACTGCAATTTTTAAATTAATTGATGCTGAAAAATTAACTTTAGATGAAAAAGTAAAAACGATATTACCTTCTTTTCCTTATTCGAAAATAACAATAAGAATGTTGTTAAATCACAGAAGTGGATTAGCTCAATATTCGAGATTTACAGAACCAGATATCATTTGGGGAAGAAAAAAAACACTTCATAATTCTGATATCCTAAATTTATTAGGCAAAAAGAATATTCCGTTAGAATTTAATCCTAATTCTAAATTTGCATATAGCAATACTAATTATGCAATATTGGCTTTAGTGATTGAAAACTTAACAAGTCAAACTTTTCCTGAAGCCATGAAAACTTTGATTTTTGAACCTTTAAAAATGTCGAATACTTTTGTATTTGAATTAGAAAAAGATAAAAACAACGTTAGTCAATCTTATAAAAGTACTAAAGTAAAAGTTCCTTTTGACCACTTAGATGCTATTTATGGTGATAAAAATATTTATTCTACTCCGCAAGATTTATTAAAGTTTGATTTAGCTACTTACAATCCTGATTTTATTTCTGAAGAACTTAAAAAAGAAATCTATAAAGGATATAGTTATGAGAAAAAAGGAATTAAGAATTATGGCTTAGGAATTCGTTTACGCGAATGGGATTCTGGTCAGAAAGTCTTTTATCACAACGGTTGGTGGCATGGAAACACTTCTTCTTACATTACTTTAAAAAATGATACAGTTACAATGATTGCTTTATCAAACAAGTTTTCTAGAAAAGTATATCAAACCATGAAAATTTCGGCTCTTTTTGGTGATTATCCTTTTAAGTTGAATGAGGGAAATGAATAACACTAAAAATATTGTTGAATTAGAAATCATAAATGATAGGCATGAATTTAGTCTTTGGTTAATAATATTAATAATTGGATTGGTTTTACTACTTGGTAACATTTACATTATCACTATTTCTGACACTATTGAAACAATTCAAATAATTCTTATATCAATAGCTTCTTTACTTGTTTTTATTGGTTTATTCTTATCTAATGAAAGGAACTATATTTTCATTGATAAATATAATTTAGTAGAACATAAAAATATATTTGGAATACATTTCAATAAAAAATATGAAATAAAAGAAATCAGCAATATAATATTAGAAAGCAATGTAAAGTCTAACATTTATACTTCTAATTCAAGTTTTAAATTTGGTGGTTTTGAGTATACTCCAGAAAGTAGTAAAAAATATTATTATCATAAAAATATTTTAAGTTTTTATCACAATGGAAAAAATATAGAAATTGGAAAATGGAAAAAACCATTTAATGCAAATCTAATTTTAACTGCTATTAATGAATTACAAAGAAAAGATTCTTAATTAATATAATTCAGCCAACAACTCAATCTTAAAAAAGCGCATTACAAAAAATAGTGTCAAAATATTAAAAACTAAACCTAGCCAATAAAACGTATTCCAATCGTTTCTATTTAGGATAATTTCTGCTAAATTAAAAATTGGTAACAGTAAAGTAAATATCAATAGTACAATCCAATGTGTTGAAAGAGTATTGTCTAACATTCCAATACTTACATCACTTGTTAAAATACTAAAAAGTGTAGCAATAAACAGAAGTACACTTGAAGGTAAATATATTTTATTTTTTGTTGTCATTTTAAATCGAATTAAAAAACTCAAACGCTCTGATATCAGCATAAGAATAAACAGAATTTCTCATTGGATAGGCACAATGACCACCGTATTTTGGAGTTTCCAAATGAATAAACGAATTCTTTTCTGCCAATTTTACTGGAAAACATCCTTCTCCTAAAAAAGGATCATCTAACGCATTTAATACTAAAACTGGTTTATTGATTTTTTCTATACTTCGAGCTGGTGAAACATTGTAATAATAGTCCTCTTTATCGGCAAAACCATGAATTGGAGCTGTAAAGTTATCATCTAAATAATCAAAATTATTGATATTTTTAATTTTATTCCAATCCATTAATTCAGGAAATTGCTCGGATTTTACTTTAAGCTTCTTAGTTATATCAATCACGAAATTTTTCATGTACACTTGATTAAACCCTTTCTTTAAGGATTCAGCACTTGCCTTGACTTCAACAGGAACAGAAACAGCAACTCCGGCTTTAACTCTTAAGTTAATTTCAGGAATTCTTCCAAAATAATTCATTACTTGTGCTCCACCCATTGAAAATCCTATCAAATAGACTTCTTTAATTTCTATACTTAATGCAAATTGCACTACAGCATCCAAATCTTCAATAGTAGCATGGTGATATAATCTTGGCAAACGATTCATTTCGCCTCCACAACTACGATTATTCCAGGCAAAAACAGAAAAATCTTTTTTAAGAAAATAATCAGCACAACTGTTAACATAAGTCCGTTGAGAATTACCTTCTAAACCGTGACAAATAATTACAGCTTTTTCTTTTGACTTTAATTTATAATCAACCGTTAAAAAATCTCCATCTAAAAGCTCCAACTTTTCTCTTTGGTAATTTGGAGCATAGAATTGTTTAACTCTTGCTGCATAAATAGTAGAAAAGTGTCCGTTTTTATGCAGAAAAGGTATTGATTTATCGTATTTTGAATCTTTTATGTACGGCATTTCAATTCAATTAATCTTGTCGTTAAACCAAATAAATTCCGTCTTCTTTAATTTCAATTAAATGTTGACGGTATAAACTTCCCACAGCTTTTTTGAATGATTTCTTACTCATTTTTAAAACCGTTTTAATGTCTTCTGGATGCGAATTATCATTTAGTCTTAAGAAACCTCTATTAGCTTTCAATTCATCTAAAATTATTTGAGAAGTTGGTTCAATAGCTTCTACTCCAACTTTTCTTAGATAAACATCTATCTTTCCATCTTCACGAACTTGTTTAATATATCCTACTAATCGCTTACCAGGTTTTATATCTTGATACGTTTCATTCGCATAAGCTAAACCTTTGTGTTTTTCGTTGATGATAACATTAATTCCAGCTTCTGTAATATGAGAAACAATTAAATCAACTTCTTCGTTAGTTTGTAAATCAATATTATCATTAGATAAAAATTGGTTCGTTTTACTGGTTGCAGCTAATCTATTGGTTTTCTCGTCCATGTAACAATACACTAAATAGCGTTTGTCAATTTCCATAGGACGCGCTTGTTCTTTAAAAGGAACAAATAAATCTTTTTCTAAACCCCAATTCATAAAAGCACCAAACTTATTGATGTAATTCACTTTTAAGTGAGCAAATTCATTTAATTTGATATATGGTTTTATAGTTGTCGCTACAGGACGTTCTTCGTGATCTAAATACACAAAAACCGTAATTTCATCACCAATTGAGAATTCTTTGGGTACATATTTATTCGGAAGTAAAACGTCGTGTTCTTCGTTTTCTCCATCACCAAGAAAAATTCCAACTTGTGTGTCTCTAAGTATTTTTAAGGTATTGTATTGTCCTAAATGTAGCATATTGTAATATTAAGTGGCAAAGATAAGAGTTATTATTTAGTTTGAAATTATTAAATGTTTAAAAGGTTATATGTTTAAACGTTTAAAGGCAAATACTATTTTATAATTACAAAAAAAACTCCCAAATAAATGAGAGTTTTATATCTAAAAATCTAAATTCTAAAATCCGAAAATTAATTATTCATCGAAATTAAGAATTCTTCATTATTTTTTGTTTTCTTGAATCTATCATTGATAAAGTCCATTGCTTCCACAGGATTCATATCTGCCAAATACTTACGCATAATCCACATACGTTGAATTGTTTGTTCGTCTAACAACAAGTCATCTCTACGAGTACTTGAAGAAACTAAATCAATAGCAGGAAAAATACGTTTATTAGCAATTCTTCTATCCAATTGAAGTTCCATGTTACCCGTTCCTTTGAATTCCTCAAAGATAACTTCGTCCATTTTAGAGCCTGTATCTGTTAAAGCTGTAGCAATAATACTTAATGAACCACCATTTTCAACATTACGAGCCGCTCCAAAGAAACGTTTTGGTTTTTGTAATGCATTAGCATCAACACCACCACTCAATACTTTTCCAGAAGCTGGTTGAACTGTATTATAAGCTCTAGCCAAACGAGTAATTGAATCCAATAAAATTACAACATCATGACCACATTCGGTCAAACGTTTTGCTTTTTCTAAAACGATGTTTGCAATTTTTACATGTTCTTGTGGTTCACGGTCAAAAGTAGAAGCAATAACTTCTCCTTTTACACTTCTTTGCATATCAGTAACCTCTTCAGGTCTTTCGTCAATAAGTAAAACTATCAAGTAAACTTCTGGGTGATTGGTTGCAATAGCATTTGCTATTTCTTTCAACAACATAGTTTTACCTGTTTTGGGTTGCGCTACAATCATTCCACGTTGCCCTTTTCCAATTGGAGCAAATAAATCTAAAATTCGTGTAGAAATTGTGCTACCTCTTTCAGCTAAATTAAATTTCTCTTTCGGAAAAATTGGTGTTAAGTGTTCAAATGAGATTCTATCTCTAATAACTTGCGGATCATGTCCGTTTATTTTTGACACTTTAACTAAAGGAAAGAATTTTTCTCCTTCTTTTGGAGGACGAACTACACCTTTTACAGTATCTCCTGTTTTTAATCCGAATAAACGAATTTGAGAAGTTGATAAATAAATATCGTCGGGTGAAGCTAAATAATTGTAATCTGAAGAACGCAAGAAACCATAACCATCAGGCATCATTTCTAAAACTCCTTCACTCTCTATAATTCCATCAAACTCATAATCTGGTTCTCTGTAATTACTTTTTTTATGGGGTGTGCTTTTAATTTCTTTTTTGGGTTGGGCATCACTACTTGCTACTTTTGGTCCACTATAGCTTGGGTGATTTGGATTGTTTTGATTAGCTTTCTCAATGATAGCCTTTCTTTGCTCATCCGTTAGTTGGGGAGCTTTCTTTTCAGGTTTTGGATTTTCATCAAAATCTATAGCTTCTTGTCTTGGAGCAATTTTAGTTTCTTTGGTAAACTTTGGTTTTGCAACAGGTTTAACGGTTGGTTCTTTTTCAACTGGCGTTTCTTCCGCTATTATAGTTGTTTCAGCAACAGCTTTTATCGTTTTTGTTACTGCAGTTTTTTTTGCTTTTGGTGTTGTAACTTTAGCTCTTTTTTCTTTTGGAGCATCAGTTTTTACATCATCTACAAGAATTGGATTTAAAGCTTGATGATCTAATATTTGATATATTAATTCATCTTTTTTTAAGGCACTTACTTTTTTTAGCTTGGCCGCTTTTGCAATTTCATGCAAATCTGAGAGTTTCATCTCATTTAATTTTTCAATGTCAAACATGAAGGTTTTGTAATATTAAGTTGATACAGAATGTATAATTATAATTTCTTTGTAAGTAAAGATTTGTAACGATTCGTAAATGAAGTGATTACGAATATCTTATGCAATAATACGATAATTTTACAATAAAACAATAGTTTTTTAAAAAAAGAAAACTTAATTTTGGCGAAGTAATGATTTAGAAATGATTCAGAGAATACAATCTTTATATTTATTTGTGTGTGCTATGTTATCGGCTTTAGTGCCAATGTTTCTTCCCTTGTGGAAAGATGCAAAACAAATGCCTGTTTACTTTACAAGCGATATTACTTATATTGTAGGATTTGGGTTAATTGCAACAATGGCTTTAATTAGCATATTGTTATTTAAAAAGAGACAAAATCAATTTGTTTTAAACAGGTTGAATATCATATTGAACTTTATTTTAATAGGATTATTTGTGTATCGGACGCTAAATTTACCTGGAGAAGCTTCGGTTTCAGAGAATGGTATTGCGATGTTTGTTCCTTTGGTTTCTATCGTTTTACTAGTTTTGGCAAACAAAGCTATTAAGAAGGACGAGGATCTCGTAAAATCTGTGGATCGACTACGATAAACCTATCATCTTAGTTTATTAGTGCGAAGAAAACCCGATTCGAAAGTTTCGGGTTTTTTTGTGGTTTTTATTGCCGAAAATTCGATAAGTTATCAATTCATTAGTTGTCTAAAGCTTAATGATAAAGAGTTATTGATTATATGAAAATTCATTTTCCGAAATTAAAAGAGCTTCTTTCTGCAATTATAAATATCAAATCATTACTTCTTCCCTATTTCAACAATCTCCAAATCCTTGATCTTGTCACCATCTATCACAAATCGCAACATAGTTCGAACTTGATGAAAACCAGAAATTCCAGCTGCACCAGGATTCATATGTAGTAAATTCAGTTTCTTATCAAACATGACTTTTAATATATGAGAATGGCCACAAATAAAAAGTTTCGGAGGATTATTATGAATTTCTTCTCTAATATCTTGATTGTATTTGCCAGGATATCCACCAATATGAGTTATCAAAACATCAACACCTTCACACATAAATCTGTTATTTAGCGGAAATTCCATTCGGGCTTTATCATCATCTATGTTTCCATAAACAGCTCGCAAAGTTTTTAGTTTTTTAATCGTGTCAGTAACAACTAAATTCCCAATATCACCAGCGTGCCAAATTTCATCGGCTTGGTTTACGTATTTCAGAATTGTATCATCAATGTGACTGTGTGTATCGGAAAGCAATAATATCTTAATCATATCACAAAAATAGATTAATTATTGAAATTCAAATTGCCATTGCTACTGAATTTTGTAAATTTGTCGATTATGTGCAAATTCTTTTAAACTATTAAACACATAATCTCTTAACCTCAGAATGAGATATTTTATAGAATTCGCATACAACGGAAAAAACTATCACGGTTTTCAAACACAACCTAATGCTACATCTGTGCAAGAAACATTGACAAAAGCTTTGCAGTTGTTAATCTATAAATCTATTGAAATAGTTGGTGCAGGAAGAACAGATAGTGGCGTTCATGCTAAGCAAATGTTTGCTCATTTTGATTATGAAAATGAATTAGACAATTTATATTGGGTACCTAAACTTAACTCCTATTTGCCAAAAGATATTGTAATTTATGATATTTTTGAGGTCAAAAAAGAAGCTCATGCTCGTTTTGAGGCTTCAGCAAGAACCTATGAATATAATATTCATACTTTTAAAGATGCTTTTTTAGAAGATACAAGTTGGTATTGTTTTCAGAAATTAAATGTTGATTTAATGAACAAAGCTTGTGAAATATTATTTGAACATACCGATTTTGAGTGTTTTTCAAAAGTGCATACCGAAGTATTTACATTCAATTGTACCATTACAGAAGCAAACTGGAAACAAAAAGAAAACCAATTAATTTTTACCATAAAAGCCGACAGATTTTTGCGTAATATGGTAAGAGCAATTGTAGGAACCATGATTAATATTGGTTTAGAAAAAACAAGTTTAGAAGAATTTAAAGAAATTATAAAAAGTAAAAATCGTTCAAAAGCTGGATTTTCAGTACCTGCTCATGGATTGTTTTTAGTAAAAGTAGATTACCCTTTTTTAGAAAATAAAATAAATTAAATAGTAAATCATCAATTGCCGTTCGGTTTCAACCAACGGATAATAAAGATACTGAAACAAGTTCAGCATAAAATGAAAAATAAAATACAAACCAAATCATTAAAAAAAGTACTAGCTTACGCAAAACCTTATAAATCAAGGTTTATTTGGGTAATTGTTTGGGCTATTATTTTAGCTTTATTTGCAGCTATTAGACCCTTAATATTGAAAGAAATTGTTGATGATTATTTACTCATAAATAACACAAAGCAAGATTTTTTGATTATTATAGGTTTGATGGGAATTGTTCTAATTGTTGAAGTAGTTTCCCAATTTTTCTTTACGTATTGGGCAAACTGGTTAGGCCAAGATATTATTAAAGATATTCGAAATAAACTTTTTAGTCACATTGCTTCCTTTAAAATGAAGTACTTTGACAATGAACCTGTTGGAAAATTGGTAACCCGTTCTGTATCAGACATCGAATCCATTGCAAGTATTTTTAGCCAAGGACTCTTTATGATTATAAGTGATTTACTTAAAATGGTGGTTATTCTTGGAATAATGCTTTACATGAATTGGAAATTGACTTTAATTGTTCTTCTTGCAATGCCAATTTTATTATACGCAACCAACATTTTTCAAAAGAAAATGCGAGTAGCATTTAATGAAGTGCGAACGCAAGTATCTAACCTAAATACATTTGTTCAAGAGCGATTAACTGGAATGAAAATCGTACAATTATTCAACCGTGAAGATATTGAATATGAAAAATTTAAAGCTATTAATGAAAAACACAACAATGCTTGGCAAAAGAACATTTTATACAACTCAATATTCTTTCCAATTGCCGATATTATTTCAAATTTAACTTTAGGCGCAATAATTTGGTATGGTGGAATGAATATTTTAAATGGTCTAGAAACTACCACATTTGGTGACTTCTTTGCATACACAATGTTTATCAGTATGTTATTCAACCCATTGCGTCAAATTGCTGATAAATTCAACGTTATGCAAATGGGAATTATCGCTGCCGAAAGAGTATTCGAAATCTTAGAAACAGACAGTCAAATTCAAAACAAAGGAACAAAAGTTGCGACAAGTTTCGCTGGAAAAGTCGACTTAGAAAATGTTCGATTTAGTTATATAGAAAACGAAGAAGTTCTTAAAGGTGTAAATTTAGAAATAAAATCAGGAGAAACCATTGCCATTGTAGGAAGTACTGGTGCAGGAAAAACAACTATTATTAATTTACTAAATCGTTTTTACGAAATTGATTCTGGTACTATCAAAATAGACAATATAGACATCAAAGACTTTACTTTAGACAGTTTAAGGAAGCAAATTGCTGTCGTTTTACAAGACGTTTTCTTATTTGCTGATACAGTTTACAACAATATAACCCTTCATAATCCAGATATTACGCGCGAATATGTAATCGCTTCTGCAAAATTAATTGGGGTACACAATTTTATCATGACTTTACCAAACGGTTATGATTATGATGTAAAAGAACGAGGTGTCATGCTATCTTCTGGACAAAGACAATTAATTGCTTTTTTAAGGGCTTATGTAAGCAAACCAAGTATTCTAATTTTAGATGAAGCAACATCATCAATTGATAGCTATTCAGAAGAATTAATTCAAACAGCAACAGAAAATATAACTAAAGGAAGAACATCAATAGTAATTGCACACAGATTAGCGACAATTATAAACGCTGATAAAATTATAGTAATGGATAAAGGAATAATCGTAGAGCAAGGAACACACAGTGAATTAATAGCAAAAAAAACTGGTTTCTATAAAAATTTATACGAAGCTCAATTTGATACGAAAGTAGCTTAATTTTGTGGTTAATGATCAGTTTTTAATGTTCAGTAGTGTTATGTAGAAAGACTAAACTCATAAACTTCTAAATTATTTAAACTGATAAACTTTTACGGTACAAATAATTTCCATAATTTCGCAAGCATTATTACAAACAATAAAACAACACATTATGACACGAGCTTTTGCGACTGCATTTTTTACAAATAATAAATAAACACTAAAAAAATGAAATACGATATTATAGTTTTAGGTAGTGGTCCAGGTGGATATGTTACTGCCATTAGAGCTTCACAATTAGGTTTTAAAGTTGCCATTATTGAAAAAGAAAATTTAGGTGGAGTTTGCCTTAACTGGGGATGTATTCCGACTAAAGCCTTACTTAAATCGGCTCAAGTATTTGATTATTTAAAACATGCTTCAGACTATGGTTTAAAAGTAGAATCTTTTGACAAAGACTTTAGTGCTGTAGTAAAACGTTCTAGAGATATAGCAGACGGAATGAGCAAAGGTGTTCAATTCTTAATGAAAAAAAACAAAATTGACGTAATCGACGGTTTTGGAAAGCTAAAAGCTGGAAAAAAACTTGACGTAACAGATAAAGACGGAAAAACTACCGAATATAGTGCTGACAATATCGTCATTGCAACTGGTGCACGTACTCGCGAATTACCTAACTTACCTCAAGATGGTAAAAAAGTAATCGGATACAGACAAGCAATGACATTACCAGAACAACCAAAATCTATGATTGTTGTAGGTTCAGGTGCAATTGGTGTTGAGTTTGCTCATTTTTATAACGCAATGGGTACAGATGTAACTGTTGTAGAGTTTATGCCAAATGTCGTTCCTGTAGAAGATGAAGACATCTCAAAACAAATGGAGCGTTCAATGAAGAAAGCTGGTATAAAAATCATGACAAATTCTTCTGTAGAACGTATTGACACTTCTGGAAAAGGAGTAAAAGCTTATGTAAAAACAGCAAAAGGAGAAGAAGTATTAGAAGCTGACATGTTACTTTCCGCAGTTGGAATCAAAACAAACATCGAAAACATTGGTTTAGAAGATGTGGGAATCGCTACAGATAAAGATAAAATCTTAGTTAACGATTTCTACCAAACAAATATTCCTGGTTACTATGCAATTGGTGATGTAACACCAGGTCAAGCTTTAGCTCACGTTGCTTCTGCTGAAGGAATTTTATTAGTTGAAAAATTAGCAGGTTTACACGTTGAACCTTTAGATTACGGAAACATTCCAGGTTGTACTTATGCAACTCCAGAAATTGCTTCTGTAGGTTTAACTGAAAAACAAGCCAAAGAAAAAGGATACGAATTAAAAATTGGGAAATTCCCGTTTACAGCATCTGGAAAAGCGAAAGCATCTGGAACTCCAGACGGTTTTGTAAAAGTAATTTTTGATGCAAAATACGGTGAATGGTTAGGTTGTCATATGATTGGTGCTGGTGTAACAGATATGATTGCAGAAGCAGTTGTAGCGCGTAAACTAGAAACAACAGGACACGAAATCTTAAAAGCAGTTCACCCTCACCCAACCATGAGTGAAGCAGTTATGGAAGCAGTAGCTGATGCTTATGGAGAAGTGATTCACTTATAGTAAAAATAGAATTTAGAAATATTGAAATCCTCAACAGTTTTGTTGGGGATTTTTTTTATATTGCTATTCCAAAAAACAAATATGAGATTATATTTTTTATTAGTTTTGCTTATTATTTCATTTTCTGTAAAATCACAAGTTTCAAATATAGATTCAATATATGGAAACATTAAACGTGTTCGTGAGAAAGTATTTGATATTAGTAATAAAGAAAATCCCAGACAGATAGAAATAGATGAGTATAGTGACTCTATGATTTTAATTCCAAATTCTTTAAATCTTACTATTTATGACATTTCGTTTTCAGGAAGTAACAGTAGCTACGAAAATTATGAACGATTCTACAATGAAAACGGTAAAATAGCAAAGCATATTTGGTATGTAAAAAAAGATGCATTTTATAAATCTACATCTTATAAATATGATGAAAAAAATAGAGTAACTATTGAAATTGACTCATTTGACAATTCTGTATACAGAAAAAAACATTATTATGAAGATTTTGATAATTATACAAATGAGAACATTATTTCTTTAAATTTTGAATCAAATTATTTTTATCATACAATTAAACAGTATAGAGACAATCAGGTCATAAGGACAAAATTAATTGATGAATACGGGAACATTACAGAATTCATTAATAATTACAATCAAAACGGAAAATTAAAATTCACTTCAATAAAAACTCCTGAAACTTGGCGAAAAAACGAAAATGGAGGTTGGTCACATGGTGTTCATGATACTATTCCTACCGTTTATAAAAATTCAGAATATGAGTATGATGAAAAAAACAAAATCATAAAAAAGCTAGAATATGGATATTCAAAAAAAAACAATTACGAAAAACCTATTTTATTGCACCAACTTTTATACCATTATAACAAGAATAAAACAACAGTAAAAACAATTTATGAATCAGGCAATTCATCTTCTAAGATTTATATTTATGACAAAGAGAAAAGAATTATTGAATATCATTGTTGTAGTGAAAACATAAATAATTCAAAATTAATTAGAAAATATAATTATGAAAATGACAAAATCGTTTCTATGGACTATATTGATTATTTGTCAGATCCTGGAAAAAAGAAAGAGTATAAAATTACATTTTCATACAAATTTGATGGTAAAAATAATTGGATTGAAATGGTGAAAATTGTTAATGGAAAAGAGAAGTCTAAAAGAACAAGAGAAATAGAATATTATTAATAAACGAACCAATGAAACAACTATACAAACTTTTTGCATTCCTTATACTACTAACTTTATTCACAAATTGTAAAACCAAACAAACACTACCTGACCCATTAGAAGCAGGTTGGAACAACCAACCCGTTTGTGAAGTACTAGAAGACAATGCCGAACAAAGAATTCTAAAATGTACTTTTCCTCCTGGAGTTGGTCACGAAAAACATTACCACAACCCACATTTTGGCTACACTTTACAAGGAAGCAAATTTAGAATCACAGATCAAAATGGAACAATAGAAGTTGATGTACCAACAGGAACTACATTTTCAAAAGACAAAGTAACTTGGCATGAAGTCTTGAATATTGGAGATAGCACTGCTGTGTTTTTGATAATTGAAGCTAAGTAAGCCATTTTGCTCTAAGTATAACAAGACCATTTAATTAAAAACTCTAACAAAATCTTAAGTCTTATCAATTTTATCTTATCTTAAAAACACTTAACTTTACAGTATAAATAAAATATAATGAAAAAGACAATAGTAATCGTAGGTGGTGGGTTTGCTGGCCTAGAGTTTATAAAAAAATTAGGAAACTCCACAAAATACAACACAATATTAGTTGATGCAAATAACTATAACTTCTTTCCTCCTTTAATATATCAGGTTTCCACCGGACTTATGGAACCTTCAGCGATAAGCTATCCCTTTAGAAAAATATTAAGATGCAGTAAAAACGCAAGATTCAGGTTAGGAAGTCTTGAAAAAGTAGTTCCCAATGAAAATAAAATAATTCTGAGCAATGGTGAATTACACTATGATATATTAGTTATGGCAACAGGAACAGAAAGCAATTATTTTGGAAACAAAAACATTGAAGCTTATAGCTTACCTATGAAAACTATAAGTGATGCTTTAACCTTGAGAAATACAATCCTAACGCGTTTAGATCGTGCCACCCGATTAACAAGCGAACTCGAAAGACAAAAAATGTTAACCTTTGTCATAGCTGGTGCTGGACCAACAGGTGTAGAGCTTTCTGGAGTTTTAGCAGAAATGAATGTTTCCATAATTAAAAAAGATTACCCAGAACTGGCAGATAAAGATATCCTGAAAATCTATTTAGTAGACGGTCAACCTACAGTTTTAAACGTAATGTCCAAAAAATCACAAGAGTACACTTATAAAAAATTAAAAGAACTAGGTGTAGAAATTAAACTGAATTGTTTAGTAAATGATTTCAATAAAGACGTAGTTGAACTATCTGATGGTAGCAAAATTGAATCTAGAAACTTAATTTGGGCTGCTGGTGTATCGGCCAAAACGTTTGAAGGTTTTGAGCAATCGAGTTATGGTAGAGGAAAAAGATTAAAAACAAACGCTTTCAATTTAGTGGAAGGCTATGAAAACATTTATGCTTTAGGAGATTGTGCATTACTTTCTGGAGATCAAAATTATGTAGAAGGTCATCCACAACTAGCTCAACCAGCTATTCAACAAGCAGATAACTTAGCTACGAATTTAGATAAAGACAATAAGAACTGGAAACCATTTAAATACACCAATAAAGGTTCCTTAGCCATAATTGGTAGAAACAAAGCCGTTTTTGATCTACCCAAAGAAAAATATTTCATCAAAGGATTTTTGGCTTGGCTAATTTGGTTATTTGTACACATTATGGGATTAGTTAACTTCAAAAATAGACTACGCACATTTGTCAATTGGATAGGATATTATATCTATAAAGACCAATATTTTAGAATGATCATCAAGCCCAACGAAAAATTGAAACTTCAGACTAATGAAATTGATGAAGAAACTTCTTAAATCAAGTAACTTTAGAAGCATTTACTTTTTGAAAATCAATTAAAATGGCTAAAATCAATTACGAACCAAAATTATTTAATAGCTTAAAATAAAGTAACTTTTGTATATTTAAGTGTTGGCAGTAACTTTAATCGAAAAAATAGAAATGAATTTAATAAAAAAAACACTTCTTATCCTTTTATCACTAATTATATTTTCTTGTTCAAAAGATGAGGAAGAAGTAATAATTAAAAAAGACATTAAAGTTCTTATAGTAGGAAACTCTATATTAAGACATTCTCCTGCATCCTATATTGGTTGGTATGGTGATTTTGGAATGGCTGCTACTTCTAAAGATAAAGATTTTTTACATGTTTACAATAAATTATTACAAGTATCCCAAAAATATAACTATGTTGATATCTATTCCAAAAATATAGCTGTATGGGAGAATGATTTTACTTATAATCTAAATGATTTTGTTAATATAACATCAGAGACTTATGATATATTAATAGTTAGACTAGGAGAAAATGTAAGTAACACAGCCAAATATTACACAGCTTTAAGCAATATGATAAACTTGTTTAAAACACAAAACACTAAAGTAATAATTACAGGAATAGTTTGGAAAAATGAAACTAAGGAAAGTATACATGAACAAATAGCATTGGAAAATGATTATAAATATATTCCTTTTCAAAATTTTAGAAGTAATTCAAATAATTATTCTTGGGGTTTATTTGAAAACAACAGAGTTGCTGCTCATCCTTCCGATTTAGGGATGCAAAACATAGGACAATTATTATATAATGCAACAATAGAAATATATTAAAAACTACTGCAAACACAGATTTTGTAATATTACGGGTTTTGGACTTAATTTAAAGTCGGTTTTGTATTTTTGAAATTAGGCTTTATCCGAAAGTTTCGGCTTTTTTTATTCCTTTACTTCGCAAAGCCAGGTAACATGGTGCGTCATTTAAAAGAATGGAAAATATATTAGAAAAATATGGAAACAATAAATTCAACTAATTCTAATTATAAAGAAGATGCAAACTCAGATATTTTTAACGAGTTTAAGCTTTCTACATGGATATTTTGGGTAATAGCTCATACAATTGCGTTTCCTTTTGCAACGGTGCTTCTTTTTGGCCTTGGTGATTTATTATCATTTACAAAAGATTTATTTCCAGAAATTATTGTTTCAGGTCTAATGTATGTCGTTTGGGGTGCAGTTTATGGTGGAATAATTGGACTTGTTCAATGGCTTTTTTTAAGAAAAAAACTGCCCTAACTAATGCTGGGTGGATATTTTATAGTGTTATTGGTATCAGTGCAGCAGAGATTATTGGAGTAATACTATTATTGATATTTAATATTGATAGAAATATTGAAATTGGTATTGACTCATATGGCTGGATTGTCTGGACAGTAATTCATTTCGTTGGCGGTTTTATTGCAGGATATTTTCAATCATTCTACCTAAAGAAAATTACTCCATATCATAGAATTTGGATTTTAGGGAGTTTCTTAAGTTGGGGTTTAGGCACGTTAATCTGGACAGAAATAATGAGTATTTTAGATTCGAATATTTTTATAATTATTTTAGGCGGAATACTTCTTGGTCTTATACCCGCAATATTTCTAAATCATATTTTAAAAAAAACAATTCAAACCAAAATAAAAACGCCACACAACAACTTATATAATTAATGCTTTTGATAGTTAAGCAGAAGAGTTTATTTTCTATAGTATTTTGACTATTCGGTAAATCCTAAACAGACTTCAAGCACAAATTATACAGGAACACGTTGTAAACTATTTTAAAGATAAAAATGCTGAAAGAGAACATTTATTACGTTGACGAGACTATTCTAAAAAGAATCGATTCCGATTTTGAATTAATTGAGAGAAAAGATTGGTATATACTTTATCAGAATAAAGCAGAAAAATCATTTTGGCGACTTGATGAATGGGATAAATACCAAATTCAAATGTTTGTCAAACTTGACTCTGCGAAAAATTGGTCGAGCTTTGATGACCAAGATTTAAGAATTGAATTTTTGAAGGATTACAGAGGATTATCAAATGAAAAATGCAAATGGAAAGATTGTAGCAAAAAGGCTTTAAATAATCTCGTTTTTTGTGAATTACACGCGTACACAGAAATGGGAATTAGAAAATAATACAAGATCATTTTCGAGGATTTAAGAAAAGACATAGAATTAAAAATAAGTTCAATCGCTGAATTTGAATTACAAGAATTCCATTTTTCACCATATAGTTTTGGAAGTGGACTTCTCCTCTACTGATAGAAAACCATCACATACTTTAACTACAGGAACTTCAAACTAAAGGAATATATATATTTGTTTAGTCTTGGAAAAATATCAAAACAACCTTTTAAGAATTATAAAAGAATAAAATCAAAAATCCCCATCAAATAACGTTTGAGATTTTTTTTCAATTTAGTACAATTACGGAAAATTATCAAAACCCTACTTTTCTTTTTTATATATTTACAAAAATGCAACACGTATATATAGCTAAAAGAACTTAATACTAAAACTTCAAAAAAATAAATGAAATTTAAATTACTACTTCTTAGCTTATTTATCTTCTTAAATGTAATTGGTCAAAGCATTACCAAAAGAACCTTGTTTCTGGGCAACAGTTATACAGCTGTAAATAATCTACCACAAATGGTCGCTGATGCTGCAACTTCAACTAGTGATGTCTTTATATTTGATAGTAATACACCTGGTGGATATACACTTCAAGGACACGCAAGCAATGCTACTTCTCTTTCAAAAATAGCTTTAGGAAGTTGGGACTATGTCGTTTTGCAAGAACAAAGTCAGCGCCCATCCTTTGAAATCAGTCAAGTTCAAGTCGAAGTTTTTCCTTATGCTCAAAGTTTAAATAACACTATTGTAGCTCAAAACCCTTGTGCCGAAACTGTTTTTTATATGACTTGGGGAAGAAAAAATGGAGATGCCTCTAACTGTGCTTCCTATCCCCCTTTGTGTACTTATGAAGGTATGGATGATTTATTAAACTTAAGATACATGATGATGGCAGATGATAACGATGCTATAGTATCTCCAGTTGGTGCCGTTTGGAGACACATAAGACAAAACCACCCTCTTTTAGAACTATATCAATCCGATGAAAGTCATCCTTCAGTGGCAGGTACTTATGCCGCAGCTTGTAGCTTCTATACAGTGCTTTTTAGAAAAGACCCAACTTTAATTACGTTCAATTCAACATTATCCGCAATAGATGCAGCCAATATTAGAGCAGCAACGAAACTAATTGTTTTTGACAATTTATCCAATTGGCATGTAGGCGATTATGATCCATTAGCAAATTTTAGTTATACACATTTAGGTGGCGGACAAGTCTCATTTACAAATACTGCAACAAACGCTTCCGACTATATATGGAATTTTGGCGATGGCACTACTTCTACCGATAGCAACCCAACACATACCTTCACAACAACAGGAGTATTTAATGTTCAGCTAAGTGCAAACAAGTGTAACATGCAAAATTCAAGCATGCAAACTATAAACATTACAACACTTGGTGTTCAAACTAATGAAATCGACGCAAATACTTTAACTATTTATCCAAATCCTGTTAAAGATAGAATTACTTTAAAAGTCGACGCAATTTTAGTTGGTGTCAAATATGTAATTTATGATAACCTTGGGAGGTCTGTTCTAACAGGAAAAATAAATTCCGAAACTTCAAACATAGAATTAAAACAATTAACAAAAGGAATTTATTTATTCAGTCTTGAAGAACATCTCAAACAACCTTTAAGAATTATAAAAGAATAAAGCAAAATCCCCATCAAATAACGTTGAGAATTTTTTTACACAATATTTTACAATTACTGGGAATTATCAAAACCTTACTTTTTCTTATCTTATTTTTACTCTATGAAATAAAACAAAGTGTGAAATTAGCTGAATAACCGAACGCCATAAGTGACATTTTTTTACCAAAAAAGCACAAAATAAAGTAAGCATTTAATATACTTTTAATGAAAACAAACTTATTCAGAGCAACACTTTTTGCTTTACTTACTATTCTTGTAATCTCTTGTTCTAAAGATGAAGATTCTAGTTCTTCTGAAACAAATACTTCTACAACTACAACATGGGTAAAGCTAACAACCCTTATATCTGCAGGCATTGTTAAACCTAATTACAAAGTGATAATGTTTAGCACACAACCAACAACAAATACTCCTTTACCAACAATCTTAAAAGAAGTTACTACAGATGCAAACGGACTAGCTTATTTTGATTTAAACTCAATGATTACAGACACAACACCAACAACTTACTATTTCGAATCTTTT